>JAJOKL010000129.1 GCA_021129895.1 Candidatus Bipolaricaulota bacterium | reverse complement strand
GAGCGGGCTCCCCCGGTAGCCCAGCCCGCTTGATTTACAGACGCTAAACACATACCATCCCCCAGATCTTGGAGTATTACCCCGAACTTGAAGAGGAGGACGTCAAGGCGGCCATCGCCTACGCCGCCTCGGTCATCGACGAAGAGGTCGTCCTCATCCCCTCACGCTAGCTAGCGCAATAACTCATGATCAAATTCCTGCTGGACCAGAACCTCTCCCCAAAACGGTAGGATTCCTGCGGAGCTTGAGCTGGGAGGCTGTAGACCTCCGCGATCTGGGGCGGGCTGGTGCCTCCGATGCGGAAGTATACGAGCTGGCAAAGGCGGAGGATCGGGTTCTGATCACCTATGACCTGGTTTTCTCCCGCAGGTATATGGCAGCCAAGGACCTGCCAGGATTGATCCTCCTGCGGGTGCACCCCCAGACGGTGGAGATCCTGCATCCGGTTCTTGAGGACTTCCTCGGTAGGGTCAAGCCCGAAGAGCTTAAAGGGGCGATCGCCATGGTGGAGCCTTATCGCTACAGGATAAGGAGGGTGAGGCCTTGACCCGGGATCACCCGGCTGGTCTGGGACAGGGAGGCCCTGGAGAAGGTCAGGAGGAAGCACAAGCCTAACCCAGGATCGGGGTCAGAGCTTGCCTTTTGACGTTTGTAAGGGACGGAGTCAGCCTTGTAAGCCGACATCACTCCGCGGGCGAGAAGGGCATCGTTTCCTCAAGTCCACCCCGAGGGTGAGGGGTGGATCTGCCTCCGCCTGGAGCTTGTGGATCAGGGACCGAGGAGGTGCCGGTCCAGGAAGTCCACCATGGCGGCGATGGCCTGGCGTGCCGCCGGGGAATCGGCCCGGTTTATGAAGCCATGGCCCGCGCCGGGGATCAACACCAGCCGCACCTCGGCCCCCACCCGGCGCAGGGCAGCGGCCATCCGTACCGATTCCTCATAGGGGACCACGCGGTCGTCCAGGCCGTGGATGAGGAGGAACGGGGGGTCGTCGGAGCTGGCCCAGGTGATGGGGGACGCTTCCCGCCACAGGTCAGGATCCTCCTGGACGGAGGCCCCGAGGAAGCTCTCCACCGCCGCCTCGGCCGGGGAGCCCACCGCCGAAAGGAGGTCCATGGGGCCGAACAGGGCCACGGCCGCCTGAACCCGGGAGGGCACCCCCGGATCGCCGCACGCCCCCACCGTCTCCGGCGCAGTCCCGAGGAGCGCCACCAGGTGCCCCCCCGCCGAGGTGCCCACCGCCGCGATCCTCCCGGGGTCCACCCCGTAGTCCGCGGCATGGCCCCGGATCCACTTCACCGCGCACCTGAGGTCCTCCAAGGGGGCGGGATACGTGAACGCCGGGGCCAGGCGGTAGCTCACCGAGAACCCCACGTACCCCCGCTCCGCGAAGAACCGGGCCAGGGGCGCGAGCCTTCGCTTGTCCCCCGTGTGCCAGGCACCCCCGTGGACGAAGAGGATCGCCGGATGGGGCCCGGGCCCGTCCGGGAGGTAGATATCCAGCGCCAAAGATATCCCATCCACCGTGCGGTAGACGACATCGTGGAGCTCGGTGACCGCCTGCGCCCCCACCGTGAGGGCCACCAAGAGGATCGCGGAGATAAACGTGCGCACGAGGCACCTCCTTAGGCCCTGGGGGAAAGAGAGGATGGCAGCCCGTGCCCTGGCAGGTTGCCATCCCAGCCGGCGTCCACTCGCCGGTCCCTGTGAAAGGGGCGCCAGTATCCCGACCATAGGAAGACCCCCTAACTAGCGGAGCGAGCCGGTCACTCCCTCTCCACAAAGCCAACCTGGCGAGAGGCCTTCCGCAGGTGCCGGGCCAGCTTCCTATAGTGCTCCTCCAAGGCCGGGGTCACCGAAGGCTGGGTCTCTTCCAAGGCCTCCAGGAAGTGGCGCATTTCCACCCGGGTGGCCTCCAGGTTCTCCCTGAGGGCAAGCCGGCCCGCCTTGCGGCACACTTCGGCGATGTCCGCCCCGGAATAGCCCTTGGTCCTCCGCGCCAACTCCTCCAGGTCCACGTCCTCGGCCAGGGCCATCCCCCTGGTATGGACCTTGAAGATCGCAAGGCGTGCCTCCTCGTCCGGCACCGGCACGTAGATGAGCTCGTCGAACCTGCCCGGCCTAAGGAGTGCCGGGTCGATGATGTCCGGGCGGTTGGTGGCCCCGATCACCACCACCCCCCGCAGCTCCTCCAGGCCATCGAGTTCCGCCAAAAGCTGGTTCACGATCCTTTCTGTGACGTGCGGCTCCCCCACCGCAGTGCCCCGCCTCGGGGCCAGGGAATCGAGCTCATCCAGGAAGATCACGGCCGGCGCCACTTGCCGCGCCCGCTGGAACACCTGCGCCACCCGCTGCTCGGACTCCCCGTACCACTTGGACAGGAGCTCAGAACCCTTGGCGGAGATGAAGTTGGCCGCCGACTCGTTGGCCACGGCTTTCGCGAGCAGGGTTTTTCCTGTGCCCGGGGGGCCGTAGAGCAGGATCCCCTTGGGCGGTGTGATCCCCAACCTCCGGAAGGCCTCCGGGGCCTTGAGAGGGAGCTCCACCGCCTCCTTTAGGAGCCGCTTCACCTCCTCTAGGCCGCCGATATCGTCCCAGGTGACTTTCGGGATCTCGAACAGCACCTCCCGCATGGCCGAGGGACGGACCTCCTTCAGGGCTTGGTCGAAGTCCTCCCGCCGCACGATGAGCTCGTCCAGCACCTCTTTGGGGATCCCCTCCTGCTCCAGGTCTATCTTGGGGAGCACCCGCCTGAGGGCGTTCATGGCCGCCTCCCGGGTCAGGGCCCCGATGTCCGAGCCCACAAACCCATGGGTGAGCTCGGCGTACTCGTCCAGGTCAACGTCCGGGGCCAGGGGCATCCCCCGGGTGTGGATCATGAAGATCTCCTTGCGCCCCTCCCGGTCCGGCACCCGCACCTCTATCTCCCGGTCGAACCGCCCCGGGCGCCGCAGGGCGGGATCGATGGCCTCGATGCGATTGGTGGCCCCGATCACGATCACGTTCCGTCGCTCCTTCAGGCCGTCCATCAGGGTTAGGAGCTGGGCCACCACCCGCCGCTCCACCTCCCCGGTCACCTCGGCCCGCTTGGGGGCGATGGAATCCAGCTCGTCGATGAAGATGATGGCCGGGGCGTTCTTCTCCGCCTCCTCGAAGATCTGCCGCAGCCGCTCCTCGGATGCCCCGTAGTAGCGGGACATGATCTCCGGGCCGGACAGGGCGATGAAGTGGGCGTCGGTCTCATGGGCCACCGCCTTGGCTAGGAGGGTCTTCCCGGTCCCCGGGGGGCCGTAGAGGAGCACCCCTTTCGGGGGCTCGATCCCCAGGCGGGCGAACAGCTCCGGTTTCTTCAAGGGGAGCTCCACCATCTCCCGGATCTTCTGGATCACGTCCTTGAGCCCGCCGATGTCCTCGTAGGTGACCTCCGGGATCTCCCGGCCCCGCTCGGCCGCCTCCACGTACTCCGGCAGCAGCTCCACCTCGGTGGTGGGGACGATCCGCACCAGTCCCTTGGGGCTGGTCTTCACCACCCGCAGGCGGATCTCCCCCAGCCCGAAGGCAGCGGCCTCGAAGAACTCCCGGAATATCCGGTCGGTCAAGAGTTCCCCTCCGAATGGGGATTGGGGTGGCCGGGCGGCGGTGGTGGACACCACGTCCCCGGGCATCACCACCCTCCCCAGCAGGATCTGGCGCAGCGACTCGGGATTGGCCACAAGACGAATCCCCTTTCTGGCCGGGGCCAGGGTGACATGGGTCGCCTCCTTCCAGGCCGCCTTCCGTACCTCCACCGTGTCCCCGATCCCCACCTCGGCGTTGGCCCGGATCAGGCCGTCTATCCGGATGATGTCCAGGCCCTCATCCGCGGGGTAGGCCGGGGCGGCGATGGCCCCGGTGGTGCGTTGCCCCTTTATCTCGATGGGCTCCCCCGCCGCCACCCCCAGCGCCGCCATGTGCTGGGAGCCGATGCGGGCGATGCCCTTCCCCGCGTCCTCCTTGTGGGCCTCGGCCACCTTCAGCCTGAGCCCTTCTCCTCTGTCAGTCATGATCTCACCTCTTCCCCGGATCCCCAGGATCTACCACAAGCTTTCTGGCTCGCTCCCGGTCCCCTCACCCATGCTCCGGCATTCGCCCCCCATCCGAGTGAGCACAGCCGTGTCAGAGGCCGAGCAGATATCGTCGACCGGCGAAGTTCTCCCGGTTTATAAAACTGACTCCTTTTCAAATCTTAAGTTCCCCCGCAGGCCGGCGCCAGCCGGTTTCCGAAGGCGTGCTTACCCCACCGCGAGAGGGCAAACACGTTCAATGAGATACCACCAAGTCGCGAAGACGCAAAGGAACTCAAATTTATTAATTCGATATTTAAACCCAGCTCTTTCATTCACCGCCGAGACCCAAAGGGAAATTTTGAATTTAAACCCGGTTCTATTCATGTCTTTGTGTCTTAGTGGTTGCTTTTGCATTTCTCCGTGGTTTCCGTGTTCTCTGTGATTAGGTCTTTGTGTCGTCGTGGCGAGGGCCCTTGGGTATAATGAATTGTCATGCGACTTTTCTTCTGCGTGGAGTTGGAGCGCGGGCTGCGGGAGGCCCTGGCCGAGATCGCCGCCCGGCTCAAGGGGAAACTGGGGCCCGGGGCGAAATGGGTGGCCAGGGACAACCTGCACATCACGGTCCGGTTCCTGGGCGAGGTGGAGGATTCCTCGGCCGAGGGGCTGGCCGAACTGGGGGCGGAGGCGGCCAAGGCCACAGCCCGGTTTTCCTTCCCCCTGACCGGATTGGGGGCGTTCCCCACCCCCCGCCGGGCGCGGGTGATCTGGGCCGGCCCCGCGGAGGACCCCGAGGCCTTCGCCAAGCTAGTGAGGCGTGTGGAGGCCGGGGTGCAGGCCCTGGGGCTCCCCCCGGAGCGGAAGGAGGCCAAAGCCCACGTCACCCTGGCCCGGCTCAAGCCGCCCCGGGACGTGGCCGCCGCCCTGGCCGGAACCCCCCTGCCGGAGCTGGTGGTGGAGGTGAAGGCACTTACGCTCATGAAATCCCAACTTACCCCCCAGGGCCCCATCTACACCCCCATCGGGCGGTGGGAGCTGGAGGGCTGAATGGCCTACGAGATCCTGGACCACACCGCCGACGCCGGGGTGCGGGGGATCGGGGCCACCCTGGAGGAGGCGTTCTGCGAGGCCGCCCGGGGGACCTTCTCGCTGATGGTGGACCTGGAGCAGGTGAAACCCCGGCAGGCCGTGGAGATCGAGGCTGAGGCCGACTCCCTGGAGGGGCTGCTCGTGGCGTTCCTGGGCGAGCTCCTTGCCCGCCGGGACATCGAGGGCCTGGTGTTCTCCGAGTTTCAGGTGGAGATCGAAGAGACGGAGGGGGGCTGGCGGCTGCGCGGGATAGCCAAGGGGGAGCCGCTGGACCCGGTTCGGCACCGGCCCCAGGTGGAGGTGAAGGCGGCCACCTACTTTGGGGTCCGGGTGGAGCGGGAGGGCGACCGCTGGATCGCCCAGTGCGTGCTGGACCTCTGACTTGGCGTTCTCTGGCCCCCACTGCCCCTGGAGGGGGCGGGCTCAGGCTGAACCGCAAGCCGTGGTGCCCCCTTCCGATTTGACGGGAAAATCCCACCTTGGCTATTTTATTGGCACCACATTTCTATGATTTTCCAAGACAACTTCCTATGGGAAGGGCGTTTCCACCGCCGCACCCACGCTTCCTCCATGCTGTAGCACAAATCCCCTCAACTCGGAAGAGGAAAAAGCGGCCTCGGGAAGGCTTTCTTGTGAGGATGAGAAGTTCTCCAGCGCAACTGCCCTTGTACCCTACGGGAAGATGGGTTAAACTGTAGAGCGCGCTTGGAATGAGCCAAACGCTTTTAAAGAGGCAGATGGAAGGAGAGAGAGGGGAGCGTAGTGTATCAGTCTCCCCCTTTTATCGGTGGTGTAGGAGAATAACGCTAGCCACTAGCCTCGCGGAAAAGGCCCCTATTCGGGACCTAAATTTTTTGTCAAAAGGAGGTAGCAGATGGACCAGGGGAAGAACCCCTTTCAGATCGCCCAGCGGCAGCTCGATGAGGCGGCCAAGGTCCTGAAGCTGGACCCGGCGGTGCACGAGCTTCTGCGCTGGCCGATGCGGGAGTTCCACGTGCGGATCCCGGTACGGATGGACGACGGCAGTGTCAAGGTGTTCGAGGGGTTCCGGGTTCAATACAACGATGCCCGCGGCCCCACCAAGGGGGGGATCCGGTTCCACCCCGAGGAGACGTTCGATACCGTCCGGGCCCTGGCCGCCTGGATGGCCTGGAAGACGGCGGTAGTGGACCTCCCGCTGGGCGGGGGTAAAGGGGGGGTTGTGTGCAACCCCAAGGAGATGTCCGCCGGGGAGCTGGAACGCCTGTCCCGGGGCTACATCCGGGCCCTGGGGCACTACATCGGCCCCGACATCGATGTCCCCGCTCCCGACGTTTACACCAACCCCCAGATCATGGCCTGGATGATGGATGAGTATGAGAAGATCGTGGGCCATTCCGCCCCGGGGGTCATCACCGGGAAACCCCTGCCCCTGGGGGGCTCCGCCGGCCGGGGCGATGCCACCGCCCGGGGAGGAATCCACACGGTGCGGGAGGCGGCCAAGGTGCTGGGGCTCGACCTCCAGGGGGCTCCAGCCGCCATCCAAGGCTACGGAAACGCCGGCCAGTTCGCCCACAAGCTGGCCACGGAGATCCTAGGGATGAAGGTGGTGGCGGTGTCCGACTCCAAGGGGGGCATCTACAACCCCGCCGGACTCCTGTTCGAGGATGTGCTCACCCACAAACAGCGCTTGGGCTCGGTGGTGGGCTTCCCCGGCGCCCAGGAGATCTCCAACGCCGACCTCCTGGAACTGGATGTGATGGTCCTGTTCCCCGCGGCCCTGGAGAACGTGATCACCGAGGAGAACGCCCACCGGATCAAGGCCAAGATCGTGGCCGAGCTCGCCAACGGTCCCACCACCCCGGAGGCGGACGTGATCCTGCACGAGCAAGGGGTGTACGTGATCCCGGACTTCCTGTGCAACGCCGGTGGGGTCACTGTCTCCTACTTCGAGCAAGTCCAGAACGC
Source organism: Candidatus Bipolaricaulota bacterium (assembly GCA_021129895.1). Classification (GTDB taxonomy): domain Bacteria; phylum Bipolaricaulota; class Bipolaricaulia; order Bipolaricaulales; family Bipolaricaulaceae; genus UBA3574. The sequence continues at coordinate 2,900 of JAJOKL010000129.1, read as the reverse complement.
CTACAACTTCTACTGGTCCGAGGAGGAGGTGCACCGGCTCCTGGACAAGAAGATGACCACCGCCTTCCAGGCGGTGCACGAGGCTGCCCAGCGGCACCGGGTGCATCCCCGCCTGGGGGCGTACGTGGTAGCGGTGTCGCGGGTGGCGGAGGCGATGCGATTGCGGGGCTGGGTGTAACCAATATCACGTTCGAGCGGGAAAGGGGCGCCTGGGGCGCCCCTTTTTCATGGCACGGGGTCGTAGCCTCCGGGGTGCCAGGGCCCGCACCTCAGGAGGCGGCGCAGGGCCAGCCAGCCTCCCCGCAGGGGGCCATGGCGCAGGATGGCCAGCCGGGCGTACTCGGAACAGGTGGGATAGAAGCGACACCGACGGGGAAGCAGGGGGGAGAGCCCCCGCTGATAGGCGCGGATCAGCAACACCAGCAACCTGCGCATGCTCAAGTATAGCCCTTGACAGAGCCTGCCCCGCAAACCTCAGAGGAGCGGGGCAGGCTCTCGCCCGGCCCGGTTCCATGCCCCGGGTTAAAGGGGCTTTTGGAAGTTTGGGATTGGGAACCAGCGATCAGGTTGCAGGCCCCCTTTTGACGTTGCGCCAGGAAAAGGGGGGCGCAAGGCGATGCACGTGGGCAGCCTGGCTTTCCGGGGCAGGCTCTTGACAGGGGTGGGGCCGCCCCCTATAATATTAGCAGTCAAACAAGAAGACTGCTAAAACCTGGGAAGGAGGTGGTGTCCATGGCACTGCTTCCCGCTATCTGGCGCGACCCGTTCCGCATCACCGCCCGCATGGGCCAGCTCATGGATGAGCTGCTGCGGGACTTCTCCACCTTCGACCTCGACCTCACCCCCTCCTTCGGCCGCTCCGACGTCTACTTCAAGGACAAGACCTTGGCCATCGAGACGGAGCTCCCCGGTGCCCGCAAGGAGGACGTCCAGGTGCGGGTGGAGGGCGACCGGCTGATCATCTCCGGCGAGGTGAAGCGGTCCGAGGAAGTGCGGGAGGACAACTACATCCGCATGGGCCGCACCTACGGCGCCTTCCGGCGGGTGTTCCCCTTGCCGGAGGAGGTCGAGGACAAGAAGAAGATCAAGGCCAAGTTCGAAAACGGCGTCCTCCGGGTGGAGATCCCCCTGAAGCGGGCGCCGGAGGCCGAGGGGGCGTTCGAGGTCAAGGTGGAGTGAGGAGAGTGGGGGCCGGGCGGGGCTCCTTGCCCGGCCCTTTATTTTTCTTGATAGTCCGGGCGCCCACCGAAACCCGCTTTCCCATAGCCCCCCTTCCAGTCCAGGGAAAGGCGCCCCGATCCGTTCATCGGCCTGCGGCTCAGCCTGTTGGCCTGCCCCGGCTGGTATGGTCTATGATCACGGTGATCAAACGCCCAAGGAGGTGGGAACGTGAAGTGGAAGGTAGCGGCTGTCCTATTCCTGGGGCTCGGGCTCCTCTCCCTGGTCGGCTGTCAGCTTCCCTGGGGGTAGGTTTGGTGGGGGGATCGCTCCCCCGGTGGAGCCGCCGCCGGGGCTTCAGTTCGCGTTCGCGGACGCCGGGGCCGATCCCGGTTTCGTGCGCGCACACCTGGACGCCCCTCCCGGCGAGGAGACCGTTTACACCCGGGCGGCTGGAGAGAGGATCGCCAGCTTCTGCTTCCACCCCGGCGCCCCCAAACTGTACTTCGTCTCCGGGAACGACAACACCCTGTGGCGGGTGGACTACATAAACGGGACCTGGTACGAGGAATTCCCGGTATATCAGCATCAGACCTACGTGCGCTGCGTGAGGTTCGTGCACGACGAGCCCGGCCAGCACCCGGAGGACCCGACGGAGGAGTGGCACCTGTTCTTCAGCGAGGCCAGTGGCGCCGGGGGGGACGGGGTCATCTATCGGATCGTTGGGCGGAGCGTCGAGACCTACTACACGGTGGATCTGGACGACGTAGGTGGCTTTTGGCAGGGTTGGTTCGGGTTCTCCCCGGACGGAACGTTGTACCTGAGCTCCGGCAACACCACCGCGGCCAAGCTGTACCGGGTCGACGAGGGCACGGTGGAGGAGGTGTTCGATCCCGGCGGGGCCATGGCCGGCTTCGTGTTCCTGTCGGACACCACCCTCCTGTACACCGACTGGGGCACCCGGATCTTCTTCTTGGACCTGGAGGCAGGAGAGGCGGCCTTGGTGTACGAGGACCCGGACCTGAAATGGATCTCGGACGTGGATCTGTTGCCCACGTGGTGGCTAGGGGGGTGATGAGGAAGGGTGCCTGTGAGAGCATGAGTTTCTTTCCTTCTCGGGGCGAGAGTATGGAAGTGGCACTTGAAAGCCTGCCCCGCAAACCTCAGAGGAGCGGGGCAGGCTCTCGCCCGGCCCGGTTCCATGCCCCGGGTTAAAGGGGCTTTTGGAAGTTTGGGATTGGGAACCAGCGATCAGGTTGCAGGGCCTGTTTCGACGCTGCGCCAAAAAGAGGGCGCAATGGGCCACAAAAGGGGGAGTAGAAAGGAGTACCTTGAACCCGGATCCTCAAAGGATCCGGGTTCAACGGAGCCTGTTGCGAGGCACTTCTCAGAGTGAGGTCGACCACCGTCGGGCAGGGCGCAAGGCGATTGACGTAAGGAGCCTGACTTTCCGGGGCAGGCTCTCTGGGGGCGGGCCCGTGGCCCGCCCCCCTTCTATCCCTCGGGCACCAGCTTGTACAGGGTGTTCCCAAAGCCGCACAGGATGGCCCCACCGGCGGCGATGGGCCCGGTTCCAGCCTCCCGAGGGAATACCCGCTGCCACAGGATATCTCCATCTTCCTGGGCCAGGGCGACCAAGGAATTCCCTGCCGCCACGTAGACCACCTCGCCAGCCAGGCAGGGGGAGTAGGCCAGGCCCGCAAGCTCCACGCTCCAAGAGGCCCACCAGGTGGCCCCCTCCC
>JAJOKL010000142.1 GCA_021129895.1 Candidatus Bipolaricaulota bacterium | reverse complement strand
TTGGGAAGTGGTAGCGACGTTCAACTGTGCTGCCCTCTACAAGGGCGGGAAGATCCATGTGCTCTATCGAGCCGTGGGAGATTACGTCCGCTACGCTTCCCATCTGGGTTATGCGGTGTTCGACGCGGAGCTGAACCTACTAGAGAGGCCCGAGGAACCTGTATTCTGTCCCGACATCGCCCTGTGGGAGATGTCCATCGAGGACGCGCGGCTCACCGAAATTGAAGGCCAGGTCTACATGACCTATGTGGTCACTCCCACCCCCGCCCCGCCCGGCGCGGTGCGGCGGCGGTTGGGCCTCCCCAAGCCCCAGCAGGCACACGCGCGTACGGCATTGGCACGGGTGGAGGGGTTGGGGGAACCGGGCGGACCCCGGTTCACCAGGCTCGGCGTCATCACCCCCTACGACGCCGCGGAGCGCGATGTGGTGCTCTTCCCCAAGAGGATCCGGGGGAAGTACGCCGTCATCCACAGGCCCAGCAACTGGATCGGCCCCGGGTATCCGGTGGAACGCCCGAGCATCTGGTTCGCTTTCCTTGACGGGCTTCCGGGGAGGATGCACGGCCACAAGGTGATCATGGAGCCGAAAGAGGATTGGGAGGCGAAGAAGATCGGGGCCGGACCTCCGCCGATAAGGACCGAAGCGGGATGGCTCCTCATCTACCACGGAGTCGATTGGGACCACGTCTACCGCGCCGGGGCCGCCCTCCTGGACTTGGAAGAGCCGTGGCGGGTCATCGCCCGCACGAAAGACCCCATCCTGGAGCCGGAGGAGCCTTATGAGGTGGAGGGCGATGTCCCCAACGTGGTCTTCCCTGAGGGTGTTGCGGTTCTCGGAGACGAACTCCTCGTCTTCTACGGGGCCGCCGATAAGGTATGTGGCGTTGCCAAGGCTCGCTTGGACGAGCTCCTTGCCTCTTTGAAGCCGGGGTGAGCGATGACAGGTGGCCTATACTCGATTCGGCGCCAGCCAAGAATAGGCCAGAGCTCCGCTCACAGGCCCAGCTCCTCCCGGATCCCCTGCATGGCGGGGAGCACGATCCCCACGAATTCCTCAAGCGATAGGCCCAACTTCTGGCAGGCGGCGATGCCCTCCCGGGAGGCGGAGCGGGCGAACGCCTTCTCCTTGTAGCGGTTGAGTACGTTTTTCACCGTAAGGCCCGCCAGGCGCTCCGGATGCACCAGCGCCGCGGCCACGATGAGACCGGTGAGGGGGTCCACCGAGTAAAGCGCCCACTCCATGGGCTTCTCCGGCTCCTTATGCCGGTTGTGGGCCAGGATAGCGTTTAGGATCTCCTCATCGGCAAAGCCCCGCTCTTTAAGTAGCTCCACCGTTAAAAGGCCGTGGCGCTGGGGGTCGTCCTTGGTCTCCTCGTAATCCAGGTCATGTAAGAGCCCGGCCAGGGCCCAGCGGTCCGGGTCGCCGGAAAACCGCGGGGCCAGGGCCCTCATGGCCGCCTCCACCGCCAGCATGTGCTTCACCAGGTTCTTCGTCTTCACCTTCTCCTCGACGAGCGCCAACGCTTCCTCGCGGGTCATCTCCCCTCCTTCGGCGAAAGCTTGTGTGCTGGCTCAAGATAGCGGACCTGGGGATCGGCCGCCAGGGCCAGCAGCCCCGCCCGGTCCACCTGAGCGGGCTCCGTATCACCGCCCTCGTACTGGACGAGGAGCGGGGGCGGGGTCCCCTGTCGGAGGAGCGGCCTCAGGGCGGGGTCGAGCTTTGAAATCACATAGCGGCACAGATCCGGGAGAGGACAGGCCTGGCAGCGGGGATGCCTGGGCCGACACACCTCCCGCCCCAGGCGGATCAGGTGCAGGTGCAGCTCCAGCTCCTTCCCCCGGGGGACGTGGGGAGCGAGGGCGGCGTGGGGCTCCTCCCGCTCCCCCACCAGGCCCAAGCGCCTGGTCACCCGGGCGATATGGGTGTCCACCGGGAAGAAGTGCCTACCAAGGCCGAACAGGAGCACGATGTAGGCCGTCTTCTTCCCCACCCCGGGGAGGGAAAGGAGCCACCGCTCCGCCTCCCCATCAGGCAGGGCCCGCAGGAACCCAAGCGACAGCTCCCCCCGCTCCTCCGAAAGGCGCGAAAGCACCTGCTTGATCCTCCTGGCCCGCTGGCGATGAAGTCCCGCCCCCCGGATCGCCTCCTCCACCTCCTCCACAGGAGCGGTGAGCACTTCCTCCCAGCGAGGGAACCGCCGCCGCAGCTCTGCGTAGGCGCGGTCCCGGTTGAGATCCGAGGTGTTGTGGGAAAGAATGGTTCCGATCAGGATATCCAGGAGGTCGCCCCCGGGGCGGCGTCCGCTGGGTCCGTAATGGGCCCGGAGCCTGGCGGCGATCTCCACGAGCTTTTCTGATTTGCCCATGGCTGGCAGGATAGGGGAGGGGGAGAGAGTGGACAAGGGTATCCGGGAGGACCTAGAACGGATCGCTCAGGCGGCACTGGCGGCGGTGACCCCAGAGGGCTGCTTGCGTCGGGCCCTAAACCTTGCGGGAGAGCGCCTTGAGGTCGAGGGCCGGACGTACGACCTGGATTCCGTCCGGCGCCTTTCGGTGGTGGGGTTCGGCAAGGCCTCCGCGGGGATGGCCGCCGCCCTGGAGGAGCTTCTGGGCCACCGCATCCAGGGGGGGCTGGTGGTGACCGCGGACGGCTATCGGGTGCCCACCCGGCGGGTGGAGGTGGTGGAGGCCGCCCATCCGGTGCCCGACGCCCGGGGCCTGGCCGCCGCCCGCAGGATCGCCGCGCTCGTCTCCGGGGCCGGGGAGGGAGACCTGGTGGTGGTGCTCATCTCCGGCGGGGGGTCGGCCCTTTTTACCCTGCCCGCGGAGGGGATCACCCTCGAGGATCTCATGCAGACGAACAAGTTGCTCCTCCGCTCCGGGGCCAAGATCCAGGAGCTGAACGCGGTGCGCAAGCACCTGTCCCAGGTCAAGGGGGGGCAGCTGGCCCGCCTGGTCGCCCCGGCCCGGGTCCTTTCCCTGATCCTGTCCGACGTGCCCGGGGACCCGTTGGGTTCCATCGCCTCCGGTCCCACCGCCCCCGATCCCACCACCTTCCAGGATGCGGCCCGGATCCTGGAGCGTTACGGGCTGTGGGCCAAGGCGCCGCCGGGGGTGCGGGCCCGCATCGAGGCCGGACTGCGGGGGGAGATCCCCGACACCCCCAAGCCCGGCGATCCCGTGTTCGAACTGGTGCAGAACGTGATCGTGGGTTCGGGGAGGACGGCGGCCGAGGCCGCCGCCGCCGCCGGGGTTCGCCTCGGCTACCGGGCCCTCATCCTCACCACCACCCTGGAGGGGGAGGCCCGGGAGGTGGCCAAGGTGTTCTCCGCCCTGGCCCGGGAGCTTGTGCGCTTCGGGCGACCAGTGGCGCCCCCCGCCCTGCTCCTCGCCGCCGGGGAGACCACGGTCCCCGTGCGGGGAAGCGGGTACGGCGGCCGCAACCAGGAACTGGCCCTGGCGGCAGCTTTCGGGATCCGAGGCCTGCCCGGGGTGGCCATCATGTCCCTGGGGACCGACGGCCGGGACGGCCCCACCGACGCGGCCGGGGGGGTGGTGGACGGGGGCACGCTGTCCCGCCTGGGGGCCGCCGGGGTGGACCCCGAGGGGGCATTGGCCCAGAACGATTCTTACCATGCGTTGAAAGCGGCCGGCGATCTCCTGGTCACCGGTCCCACCGGGACCAACGTGGCCGACCTGGTGCTGCTGGCAGTGAGAAAGGAGGAGGGATGATAAAGGCGCGTAGCGGCGACTTGTGGGTGATCCGGTTCCAGGACGGGGAAAAGCTGCTGGAGGGCCTGCAGGGGTTGGGGATCAAGTCCGCCGTCATCCTGGGGGCGGTGGGGATGCTGCGGGAGCTGGTGTTCGGGTACTGGGACGGAAAGCGGTACGTGGAGGAGCCGGTCCCGGAGCCGGTGGAGCTCCTCTCCCTCCAAGGGAACATCGGGGACAAGGAGGGAGAAACGGTAATCCATGCTCATGTAGTAGCAGGGATGCAGGATGGTAAAGCTATTGGAGGGCATCTGCTTCAGGCGACAGTGCACAATACGGTTGAAGTCGTGCTCCTCCAACTGACGGGAGTCCGCATGGCAAGGAAGGCCGACCCTTCGGGGCTCCTGGGACTGTATCCGGAAGAGGTGTGAGAGGCGGATTAGGCGAGCCAGCTGGCTGCAATCGAGGCAGCCCAAGCCGTGGAGAAAACGAGCGGCAATAGCTCCAGCGAAAACCGAGACACTGCCTGGCAGAAAAGGGGGAAGCTGGCCACGGTTGGATGCCAGTCACCGCATTTCCAGTCGCTACTTGGGATACACGCCTGGGTTCCCTGCTGGAGCTTGAATAGAAGCCGATAAAATTCCGCCCCGGCGAACTCCCCCTCCAAGCTCCGCAATAGGCTGGACCATACCGCTGCCTCCCTGGCGAGTCGTCGTTGGGTTGCCACCAACCCAACCCCACACAGAGGCCTAACGCCCCCACCACGGTTTTCAACGCCTGCCTTTCCGGAAGCGAATAGGCCAGGAACAGGAAGGCCATGGCCAAGGCGAGGAGCGAGCTCCCCAGGAGGAAGCCCAGGAAGGCTGTCCAGTAGCTTCGTTCCTTGGTGCCGGCAGTAATCGCAAGCGCTTGGTATACCTCCAGCCACCCTTCAAGTTCCACCGGCCACCCTCCTTGCTGCGTGCCAATCCCCCCACAATACGGGGATTCTCCAACCGACTGGAAGGCGCCGTTTCCCCTCCCACCCGGACAGTTGTCCCGCCCCCCGTCCGCTTGACCGGAACCCCACCAGCGTGCTAAGGTGATGCAGCACACCTTGGGTTGGTCGAGGAAGGTCCATTGAGCGGCGAATTCGAAGGCTTGGTAACCCCTGAAAGGCACGGGATCGAACGGGTGCAGTCGATCCTCGAAGAACTGGTAGAGGGGGTGGTGACCGAGACCCCATACCAGCGGGCGCTGGCCACCCTCTACGCTTCCCCGCTCCTACCGGAGGAACATTCCGAATCCAGGGTGTTGACTTATGCCGCTTGGGGCCTCGCCCCAGAGGACGACCTGAAGCTACGCCGGTTCGTGTCCCGGGGAGGGGTAGTACGGGGGGCGAAATTCCACCCTGCGTTCCGCCTGGGGGAGTCTTTTTACATCCCCGAGGACAAAGTCCCCTCGGCCGTCTACCCCGTGATCAGGAGCCGCAGGCGTTTTGTGCGCCCCGATGGCTGGCGGGCCGGGGATCTCCTGCTGGTGCCCTTGCGGGTGGAGGGCCGGATCATCGGCCAGCTCTCCGTGGACGACCCCCCAGGGCGGCGACCGGCCCACCCGAAGGGGGGTGAGGCAGCTCGAGGCCCTGGCAGCCATGACCGCCATCGCACTGGAGGGAGCACGCGTGTTGGAGCTGCTGCAGGAACGCTACCAATTCTTCCTTTTCCTGGCGGAAAAGGCCATCTCCGGGGTGCTGATCCTCCAGGAGGGGCGCTTCCGCTATGCGAACGACCGCGCGGTGGAACTCCTGGGCTACTCCCGGGACGAGCTCCTAGCCATGGTCCCCTGGTGGCAGTTCATCCACCCGGAGGAACGGGCACTATTCTTGCAGGACGGGCAGCCGGCCCCCGGGGACCTGGAAATCAGGGCCATCCGCAAGGACGGCGCGGTGGTGTGGCTCAAGATCCAGGTCCACGACTTGGTGTTCCGAGGACGCCCGGCTCGTTCCCTTCAGCTCTACGACATCAGCGAGCGGGTGCTGACAGAAAGGCTGCTTAAAGAAAGGGCAATCCGGGACCCCTTGACCGGCCTTCTTAACCGGTATTACTTTGAAGAGGCGATCCAGAACGAACTGCGCCGGTCACAACGCTACCGGCGGCCGTTCACCCTGATGATGGCGGATCTAGCCGGATTCAAGCGGGTCAATGACCTTCTGGGGCATCAAGAGGGCGACCGGGTGCTGCGCGAGGTAGCCAGGCTGATACAGGCTCAAGTCCGCCAAAGCGACCTTGTGATCCGCTACGGGGGCGATGAGTTCTTGCTGGTCCTCCCCGAGACCGGAAGCCAGGTGGAGACGCTGGTCCGGAGGCTGAAACGGGCGGTGGAGGAATGGGCCAGGGAGAACTTGCCCGAGCTGCCATTGGGGATAGATATCGGTTGGGCCACCTGGGACCCGCTGACCAATCCCCCCTTGCCGGAGCTGCTGAAGGCCGCCGACGCCCACATGTACGAGGAGAAAAAGGGCAGAGGCAGACCCCCATGACCGCCTACTATTCGACCGGAAGCCCGGCCCGCTCCCAAGCCAGGACACCCCCGGCGAGCTCATAGAGCCACGGGAAACCCCGACGGGCCATGACCTCCACGGCCGCGGCGGGGCGGTTGCCGCTGCGGCAATAGACCAGATAGGTGGCCTCCTCGTCGAAGCCAGCTAGGTCACGCTCGAACGTGCCGGAACGGTAATCCAGGTTCACCGCCCCGGGCAGGTGGCCGCTTCACTTTTGATGGCCGTGGGGTGGATGGTCATAAGGTTGGGGAAGGGAATCGTCGTGAGGTCGCCACCTGAGGTGTGACCGTGATCGGCAGTCCCTGAACCGTGACGAGCAGGGGCCGGCCTCCGGCTGGCCTTGGGTGAGCAAACGGATTGGCGAACTGCCTGCGCCCCTGGCTGAGACAGCGGAAACTCGAAGGCCAAGCGGCGATCCCGGGGGCGCAGGACACCGCCAAGTTAGCCCCTCTTCACATGATGCCCCTAGGTGCTTCCCTGTCCCTTTTGGGCATGTCAGAGGACACGTTGAGCCCCAGCTTTCGCGCCTCCTCGTAGGTGATGGGGTAGTCGTGCGTCCAGCGCCCCTCGGTGAGAGCCTGCGCGATCTCTTCGGCCACCTCCTGGGGGTAGCGGCCGGAGAGGAGCTCCCCTACCGCCGCCCGCACCTGCCTGATCGCCTTCTCCGCGGTGTCGGCCAGGATCAACGTGCGGTCGTCGATCCGCTCGATGGGCTTCTCCCGCACGATCTTCAGCACCGACGGGGCGGGGAACTCCCCCAGCTGGGGGTCCACCGGCCCCAGCACCGCGTGTTCGCACATCACGATCTCGTCGGCGGCCAGAGCGATCAGGGTCCCGCCGGACATGGCATAGTGGGGGACGAACGCGGTCACCTTGGCCGGATGGCGCTTGATCGCCCGGGCGATCTGCAGGGCCGCCAACACCAGCCCACCGGGGGTGTGGAGCACGATGTCGCTGGGCACCTCCGGGTCGGTCAGGTGGATGGCCCGGATCACCTCCTCGGAGTCGTGGATGTCGATGTACCGGAACAGGGGAAACCCCAAGAAGCTCATAGTCTCCTGCCGGTGCACGAGGAGGATCACCCGCGAGCCCCGCAACTTCTCGATCTCGGCGATCAGCCGCTGACGGGCGTTCTCCAGCATCCGCTGCTTGAGCACCGGCTGGAGCGCCGACAGCATAAGGAAGATCCAGAAAAGGTCGAAGATTGTCACCTTTCACCCCCTTTGTCCACGTCCGGCCCCACCTGGGCGGGCGCCACCGGGTGGATCACCACCTCTCGCCGCTCCCGGTCGTAGTCCACCTCCACCACGCTTCCCTCCTTGACCTCCCCGGCCAGGAGCTTCCGCGCCAGAAGCCCCTCCACCTCTTGCTGAATGACCCGCCTGAGCTCCCGGGCCCCGAACTGGGGCGAGTAACCCCGGTCAGCCAGATAATCGATCAGGGCCTCGGTCCAGCGGGGCTCCACGCCCTGGGCCCGCAGCCTCCGCTCCACCCGCTCCAGCTGCAGCCGCACGATGTCCCGGATCTGATCGCGCGTCAGGGCCTGGAACACGATGATCTCGTCGATGCGGTTGATGAACTCCGGCCGGAAGTAGCGCGCCAGCTCCTCCATGAGCCGGTTCTTCAGGGCCTGGTAGTCCAGGGCCTCCGGCCCCAGGCGCAAGTTGTCCCGGATGATCTCCGCCCCGATGTTGCTGGTGGCGATGATCACCGTGTTGGTGAAGTCCACGGTGCGGCCCTTGGCGTCGGTGAGCCGGCCGTCGTCCAGCACCTGCAACAGGATGTTGAACACCTCGGGGTGGGCCTTCTCGATCTCGTCCAGGAGCACGATGGAGTAGGGCCGGCGGCGCACCGCTTCGGTGAGCTGGCCGCCCTCCTCGTAGCCCACGTACCCCGGCGGGGCGCCCACCAGGCGGGACACCGCGTGCCTTTCCATGTACTCGGACATGTCGATCCGGACGATGGCGTCCTCGTCCCCGAACAGGATCCAGGCCAGGGCTTTGGCGAGCTCGGTCTTCCCCACCCCGGTGGGCCCCAGGAACAGGAAGCTGGCGATGGGGCGGTTGGGATCGGAGAGCCCGGCCCGGGCCCGGCGCACCGCCTCGGCCACCGCCCGCACCGCCTCGTCTTGGCCCACGATCCTCTGGTGCAGGAGTTCCTCCATCTTGAGGAGTTTTTCTCGCTCCTCTTTCGTGAGCTCGGAGACCGGGATCCCGGTGAGGCGGGACACGATCTCCGCCACGTGCTCGGTCCTCACCTCGGGGACGGACTTGGCCCGGGTCTTCTTCCAATCCTCCAAGGCCCGATCGCGCTTCTCCTCCCATTCCTTGAGCTCCAGCTTAAGCTCCTCGGCCCGGCCGAAGTCCTTGGCCGCCACCGCCGCCGACTCCTCCCTCTTGAGCTGCTTGATCTTGGCCTCCGCTTCTTGGACCTGGGTGGGGGGCATGGTGTTTCTGATCCTCACCCGGGCACAGGCCTGGTCCAGGATATCGATGGCCTTGTCCGGGAGGAACCGCCCCTGGATGTAGCGGTCGGAGAGCTCCGCCGCGGCCACGATGGCTTCTTCGGTGATCCTCACCTTATGGTGGGCCTCCAGGCGGTCCCTCAACCCCCGCAGGATCTCGATGGTCTGCTCCACGGCAGGCTCTGAGACCAGCACCGGCTGGAACCGCCGCTCCAGGGCCGGGTCCTTCTCGATGCGTTTTCGGTACTCGTTCAGGGTGGTAGCCCCGATCACGTGGAGCTCCCCCCGGGCGAGCATGGGCTTTAAGATGTTGGCCGCGTCCATGGTGCCCTCCTCGCCGGTTCCGCCGGCGCCCACCAGTAGGTGCACCTCGTCGATGAACAGGATGATCTGATCCTGGTTCTTCACCACCTCGTCCAGGACCTTGCGGATCCTCTCCTCGAACTCGCCCCGGTACTTGGTCCCGGCCACAATCCCGGTCAGGTCGAGCTCCACCACCCTTTTCCCCTTCAGGATCTCGGGTACCTCCCCCTTGACGAGCCTCTGGGCCAGCCCCTCCACGATGGCGGTCTTGCCCACCCCGGGCTCCCCGATCAGGACCGGGTTGTTCTTGGTGCGGCGGGACAGGATCTCGATGACCGTCTCGATCTCCTCGTGCCGGCCGATCACCGGATCGAGTTTTCCTTGCCGAGCGAGGGCGGTGAGATCGCGGGAGAATTTATCCAGGGTGGGGGTGGATGAGGGCTCCTCCACCCGGCCCTCCTCGGCCCCTTTCCCCACCACCTTGACAACCTGCTGGCGCAGCGACTCCGGGGTGAGGCCGTACTTTCGGAGGAGCTGGCCGGCCAGGCCGTCTGACTCCCTGAGGAGGCCGATCAGGAGGTGCTCGGGGCCGATGTAGGAGTGCCCCAGCCGCTGGGCCTCCTCGGCCGCCAGCACCAGCACCTCCTTCAGCCGGGGGGACAGGCCGGGGGAAGTGACCTCACTCTCCCCTTTGGGGGCGTTGTGCTCGATGTACTGCTCCACGTCCTCCGGCGACAGTTTCAGGGCCTTGAAGATGGCCTTGACCACGTCGGACTCGAGGAGGGAGAGGAGCAGGTGCTCGGTGTCGATGTCCTGGGAGCGGAACTCGACGGCCCGCTCCGCCGCCCGCTGCAGGGCCTCCCGGGCGGGCTGGGACAGCCACTCGGAGATGTCCACCGCGGTCCTCCTGGGGCGGGGCCGCTCGAAGAAGTCCCCGAAGAAATCATCGAAGAACCCGGAGAACAGGGACTCCCAGGGGGAGC
>JAJOKL010000049.1 GCA_021129895.1 Candidatus Bipolaricaulota bacterium | reverse complement strand
CCCACACCGTTTTGGCCACCCCCAGGGTGAGGACGGTGCAGGAGATCGACCAGCAAGCCGGACGGCCACAGTGGTCTTCCAGGTAGTTCGCCAGGGCGAAGGCCGCCCAGGTGAGCCCCAGGTTGACAACCAATGTCTTCAGTGGATCCATCGCCTCCAGTCGTTGGCAGGCCGCAAGCAATGCGTTGTTCCAGGCCACCTCGCCCAGGAGGAAGGCCGGTCCGCCGGAGGCGGGCTGGAACTCCACCCGCTCCACCTCCGGCCAGGGGAGGATCACAGGTCCTCCCGAAAGGTCCCAGGCAAGCAGGGCCAAGGGTCAGCCGGGCAATGGATGGGGGGACAAGCGTCCCCGGGTCAGGCCGTCATCAGGATGAGGAGCCCCACAACCAGGCAGTACAGGGCGAACCAGGGGAGCCGGCGTAGGAGCCGGAGCAACAGGTGGATGGCGGCAAGGCCGCTTACCAGGGCCACAAGCCCCGCCAGGACGAGCCCCCCTGCCTCGCCGGGGGTGAGCGCCGGGGGCGCCTGGAGCAGGGTGAGCAGCCCTGCCCCCGCCAGGGCGGGCAGGGCAAGGAGGAACGAGAACCGGGCCGCCTGCTGGGGGGACACCCCCCGCAGGATCCCGGCGGAGATGGTGAGCCCGGAACGGGAAGCTCCCGGCAGCAGGGCCACCGCCTGGGCCAGGCCCACCAGGAAGGCGTCCCCCGGGCGCAGCTCTTCCCGGTGTGCCCGGCGGGCCCTCCAACCCGCCACCCCCAGGGCCCCTGCGGTGAGGAGGAGCATCCAACCCACGGTGGTGGGGGAGGTGAACGCCCCCTCAATGAGCCCCCGGGTCAGGTACCCCACCAGCGCGATGGGAAGGGTCCCCAGCGCCAAAAAACCGATGTAGCGGCGCTCGGCCCCTCCCCGGGGGCTGACCAGTCCCCGGGCCAGCCGCCCCAGGGGACGGTGGAAATACCCCACCACCGCCACCAGGGTGGCGAGGTGCAGCACCGCTTCCAGGGCCACCCCGGGAGGGTCCAGCCCCAACAGGCGCTGGGCCACCACCAGGTGCCCGGAGCTACTTACGGGCAAGAACTCGGTTAGCCCCTGAATGAGCCCCAGGAGCGCGTAGCGGTACACGTCCCTCCTTCCCCGGCAGGGAGAAGCCGATCTCGATGGCACTCGCCCTGCAGGCAGCGACACACTCGCCGCACTTGATGCAGTCGGTGTTGTTTGGCTCAAGATGCGGATTCAACCCCATGGGGCAAGCCCGGGAGCAGACCCCGCACCCGTCGCACCGGTCCGGGCGAAGCCGGAGGCCGAACAGGCTGATCCGGTTGAACAGCGCAAGCAGCGCCCCCATGGGGCACAGGTACCGGCACCAGAACGGGAGATGAGCAACATCCCCAGGAGGGTCGCCCCCAAGATGCCCATGTGCACTAAAAACGGGGCGTTGAGCCGGGCCACCCCCAGGCCGAAGTAGGGCAGGGAGGCCTCCAACCCCCCGGCCGGGCACAACTTGCAGAACAGGGTGTCCCCCAATCGCCAGGCAGCCACGATCGTGCCCACAAGCACCGCGAACTTGAGGGGCGACAGCGCCCGGAGGAAGCGGGCCCTGCGGAAGGAGAGGAGGTCGTTCAGGGTCCCGAACGGGCAGAACCAGCCGCAGAAACCCCGCCCCAACGCCAGCCCATACAGGGCCACGAACCCCAACCAATAAAAGGGCAAGGTGCCGCTTATGATCAGGTTCTGGACGAGCCCAATGGGGCATACCGTGATCGCCAGGGGACAGGAGTAGCAATGGAGCCCGGGGAAGATGAGGTGGGTCATGCCGATGCCGGTGAACCCCAACACGCCCACCAGCAGGCCCACCGACTGGGAGCCCCGCCGCAGGAGATGTAGGCGCCCGGGGAAGTTCACCACCCCTCCTGCACCAGCGCCAGCAGCCGGGCCTCCAGGTCGGTGATCCCGAAGATCACCTCCCCGGTGGAAGAGTTGAGGATGGCCGGGACGATCAGCCGCCCGGAGCGGAACACCCCGGCCTGGATCGCCCTGTCCGTGTCCTCCTCGGCGTCCACCAGCTCCACCCGGATCAAGGGGCTAGCGGCGGCGAACTCCTGGGCCATGGCGATGGCGTAGGGGCAGGAGCGGCACCAGGGGGTGTGAAACAACACCAGCTCCACCGGGGTGGAGATCTCCGCCAGCGCAGCCCTTGTCTCCTGGGAGAGAACGGGGGTGTCATGCCTCCCTTCCTCGATCCCCACGCAGGAGGTGCAGATCACGGCCCCGATGAGCTGGGCCTGGCGGGCCTGTCCCAGGTACACCCCCACCCCCAGAGCGGCCCCGGCCAACAGCACCAACACCAACGACAGCGCAGAAGCCCCCTTGCCGAAGAGGAGCCACGCCAGGGCGATCCCCACCCCCAGCAGGGCCAGAAGCCACCAAGGCCGGGCCGGTGCCTTCACCGCCACCGGCTCCTCTCCCACCGCCAGCACCAGCTGCTGCTCGTCGCTCATCTGGAAGCAGGACTCCCCGATGCAGTAGTGGTAGGCAACCAGTACTGTGGCCTGCCGCTCCCCCGGCTCCAGTCCCTCGGCGGCGTGGAGGGTGAGGACAAACTCCCGCTGGGCGAACCCTGGAAGCTCCGCAAGCTCCGCCGGCTCCACCGTGATCCCAGGCGGAAGTTGAGAGAAGCTGAGGGTGATCTCCTCGGCCAGGTGAGGAGAGGTGTTCTCCAGTTCCACCAGCAGCTCCGCCGTCCCCCCGGGGAGGATCCCCACCCGGGCCGGCATGGACACCTCCAAGACGGGCTCGGCGTTGGGGAGGACCAGCGGGGGCTCCTCGACTATCTCCTCCGGGGCTTCCTCGGGCGGCGCCTCCCCGGGTGGGGGCTCGGCCAAAAGCTCCGCCACCTTCTCCCGCAGCTCCTCTCCCCGCAGGTCCCGATAGCGGATGATGCCGGCTCGATCCAAAAGCAGCGTGGCCGGGATACGGAAGATCCTGTACTGGGCCGCGATATCGCTGCCCCAGCCCTTGCCGTCGAAGTACTGCGGCCAGGGGATCCCCCGCTCCTCAAGCACCGACCGCAGGTCGGATTCAGAGGTGTCCAAGCTGATCCCGATGATGTCGAACCCCTGCCCGTGGAACTCCTGATAGATGGAGATCACGTTGGGCAGCTCCCGCATGCAAGCACTACACCAGGTGGCCCAGAAATGCAGCAGCACCACCTTTCCCCGGAAATCAGCCAGGGACAGTTCCTCCCCTCCGCGGAAGGGGATGAAGGAGAAATCCGGGGCAGGGTAGCCGGGGATCAGGGGGAGCTTAGGGGGCACGTATTCCGTCTCCTCCAGGGTGAGGCTGCTCCCATCCGGGGCTATTTGGGCCGGCCGGAAACTCTTGGCGCCGATGGTGAACGCCTCCTCCAGGGCGAAGCGCTCGTGCCCGTCCCTCCCTCCGTAGATGGTGCCGTCCCTGTCGGTGTCCACTGCGTAGAAGTCCTCGGCGCTGCCGAACACCCCGTCCAAGTCCGCGTCCAGGAGGACCAGGCGATGTTCGCCCCCGTCCAGGCTGAAGGTCCCCTGGCGGGGCGCCCCCCCGATCAGGTACACGTAACCCCACCCTTCCAGCCACAGCACCCCCAGGGGGTACTCGTAGGGCCCCCCTCCGGGCGGAACGGCTTCCAGGGTGGCCTGCCACAACAGATAAAACCCCTCCCCGCGGCCCCCGGAGAGAAGCTCCTCGGTTTCTATCACTCCGTCTCGGTTGCCGTCCAACCACACCCCGGGGACCCCCATTTCGCCCACCCCCAGGACCAGGGCGTAGCTGGCCTCGCCCAAGGAGAGCTGCCCCCACAACTGGAGGCGCAGCTCCGGGCCACGGTAAGTGACGCCCGCGGGGCGGTCAGGGCGCAGCCGAAAGGGCTGGACCGCCTGTGCCCAGTCCCCCAGGGCCTCCGGGTCTGCCGGGGTCAGGGTAACCTGCTGCCCTGCTGCTAGCGCGGCCGCCAACAAGATCGTGCCCCACATCAGGACCTGCCTCATCCCTCTCCTTTCTCCCCCAACCGCCGTGCCGCTGCCCGCAGCCTGGCTACCGTCAGCTCCATTCCCGCCAAGGAGATGACATCGAACAGCCCCGGGGACACGGTGCGGCCGGTGATCGCCACCCGGACCGCCTGGGCCACCGCCTTAAGCGGCAGCTCAAGCCGCTCCAGCGCCCCCCGCACCGCTTGCTCCACCCCTTGAGGGGAGAAATCCTCACATGCCTCCAGGGCGGCGGCGATCTCCTCCAATGGTTCGGCGAGCTCCTTTTTCGCCAGAAGCTCCCCCGCCTCTTCCGGCCAGGGGAGTTCTCGAGGGAACAGGAAGGCCGCCGCGTGGGCCATGGCCACCAGGGTCTTATTCCGCTCCCGCAACAGTTCCGCCGCCCGCCGGAGTTTCCCCTCCCCCAGGCCGGCCACCTCCTCGGGGGTGGCGATCCCCTCCTGGACGATGAACTCCCCTAGCAGCTTGGCCAAGCGCTCAAGGTCGGCCCGCCTGAGCCACTCGTGGTTGATCCACAGGAGCTTCTGCTCATCGAACACCGCCGCCGACTTCCCCACCCCTGGAAGGTCGAACAGTTCTATCAGCTCCTCACGGGAGAAGATCTCCTGGTCCCCGTGGGACCAGCCCAGGCGGGCGAAGAAGTTGATCAGCGCCTCGGGCAGAAATCCCCGGCGCCGGTATTCCAGCACCGACACCGCCCCGTGGCGCTTGGACAGCTTGGTCTTGTCCGGCCCCAGGATCATGGGGAGGTGGGCGAACTTGGGGAGCTCCCGCCCCAGGGCCCGGTAGATCAGGATCTGCTTGGGGGTGTTGTTCAGGTGATCGTCCCCCCGGATGACGTGGGTGACCCCCATGTCCGAGTCGTCCACCACACAGGCGAAGTTGTAGGTGGGGGTGCCGTCCGAGCGCAGGATCACCAAGTCCTTGAGCTCGGGGTTTTGGAACTCCACCCGCCCCAGGAGCAAATCCTCCACCACCGTGACCCCGCTCTTGGGGACCCGGAACCACACCGCCCCCTCGTGCTCGTAGGCCGCCCCCTTCTTGAGGAGTTCCTGGGCGGCGCGCCGATGCACCTCCAGCCGGTCCGTCTGGCGATAGAACTCGTCCCAATCCAGTCCCAGCCAGTGCATGGACTCCAGGATCTGCTCGATGGCCTCCTCGGTGGAGCGGGTGCGGTCGGTATCCTCGATCCTGAGGATGAAGGTGCCCCCGTGGTGACGAGCGTAAAGCCAGTTGAACAGCGCCGTCCTGGCCCCGCCCACGTGTAGATACCCGGTGGGACTGGGAGCGAATCTCACTCGTACCTCAGTCATGGCCGGCCATTGTAACGACGGTTACGCTTCCCCCCAAGGGCTTTTGTCCGGGACCGACGGACTGGCTAAACTGAACTCGGTCCACTGGTCCGGAACGTTGGCCTGGGAGCGGTCTCGCCTGAACCAGGCTGGGGCCAAGGGAAGCCCAGTTCGCTGGAAGGGAATCGGAAAGGAGGCCGATATGGCGGTTGCGGCATACGTTTTGATCCGCTGTCGCGGGGGAAAGGAGGACAAGGTCCTGGCCACCATCCGGCAGAAGCCTCACGTCAAGAAAGCGGACCTCGTGTTCGGCGACTACGACATCATCGCCTACCTGGAGTTCGACGAGCTCCCGTCCACGTTTTCGGTGGCCGAGCTCAATCACATCGTCACCGAGGAGATCCGCAAGGTGGACGGGGTTTCCTCCACCAGCACCCACATCGTGACCACCAAGTTCTCCGGGGAGGGATAGGGGATGAAACAGGACCTGGTGTCGCTCGCGGACTGGTCTCCCGAGGAGATCTGGGAGGCCCTGGAGCTGGCCGCCCACCTGAAGCGGGAACACAGGGCCGGGGTGGACCACCGGCATATCCTGACCGGGAAGACCTTGGCCATGGTATTCCAAAAGCCCTCCCTCAGGACCCGGGTCTCCTTCGAGACCGGGATGACCCAGCTCGGGGGGCACGCCATCTACCTGGGGCCGGATGACATAAAGCTGGGAAAGCGGGAGACCACCGAGGACATCGCCCTCGTCCTCTCCCGGTACGTGGACGGGATCATGGCCCGGGTGTTCGAGCACGAGATCGTGGAGGAACTGGCCCGCTACGCCACCGTGCCGGTGATAAACGGCCTTTCCGACCTTCTGCACCCCTGCCAGGCCCTGGGGGACATGCTCACCATCTGGGAGAAGAAGCGGCGCCTCGAGGGGCTCACCCTGGCGTTCATCGGGGACGGCAACAACGTGGCCCACTCGCTGATCCACGCCTGCGCCCAGCTCGGGCTCTCCTTCCGCATCGCCTGTCCGGAGGGTTATGAGCCGGACGAGGGGATCGTGGACTGGGCTCGGGCCCGGGGGGCGGAGGTGAAGGTCCTGCGGGAGCCGCGGGAGGCGGCCCGGGGGGCGGACGTCCTTTACACCGACGTGTGGGCTTCCATGGGCGAGGAGGCCATCGCTGAGAAGAAGCGCCACGCCTTCTCCGGCTACACCATCGACCTGGAGCTGATCCGCGAGGCCAACCCCGGAGCGCTGGTGATGCATTGTCTTCCCGCCCATTACGGGGAGGAGATCACCTACGAGGCCGCGCGGGCCCCGGGCTCGGCCATCTTCGACCAAGCGGAGAACCGGATGCACGCCCAGAAGGCAGTGCTGGCGCTTCTTCTGCGGTAAGGGGGGTGGGATGGAGGTCCTGCGGGAAGCCCGATGCGGCAGTGAAGACAGGTCCGATGCGCTGGTTGCGGTCCGGCCCGGCCCGGGGCTACGGATCGAGGTGAGCTCCAAGACCGGGCCCATGTTCGCCGAGCGCATCCGGGAGGTGGTGGAGGAAGTGCTGGGCCGCTACGGGGTGGCCGAGGCCGAGGTGGAGGTCCGTGAGCAGGGAGCCTACGACCACGTGATCGCCGCCCGCCTGGAGGGGGCCCTGTACCGGGCCGGCGGGGGCGGGGAGGCGTTCCACCGCCCCTTGGAGCCCGCAACCCCCCGCCAGGGTACCCCCAGGGACAGGCTGCGCCGGACCCGCCTGTACGTCCCGGGGAACAACGCCCGGCTCCTGGCCTTTTGCGACACCTTCGGCCCGGACTGTCTGCTTTTGGACCTGGAGGACGCCGTCCCCCCGGAGGAGAAGGATGCCGCCCGGTTCCTGGTGCGGCAGGTGCTCGCCACCTTGGAGTTCGGGGACACGGAGCTATGGGTGCGGATCAACCCCCTGGACCGGGGCGGGGAGGAGGACCTACGGGTGGTGCTGGGGGGGAGGCCCCATGGGGTCTGTCTCCCCAAGGCCGAGACCCCGGTGGAGATAACCCGCCTGGCCGGGCTCCTGTACGAGCTGGAGGGCCGGTATGGCCTGCCCTGGCGGGTGTGGGTCATGCCCATCATCGAGTCCCCGAAAGGGGTGGCCCAAGCCGCGGAGATCGCCCAGGCCTCAGAAAGGGTGGTGTGCCTGGCGTTCGGGGCCGAGGACTACACCCGGGAGGTGGGCTGCTCCCGCGACTGGGAGGCCCTGCTTTGGGCGCGCTCCCAGCTGGTGGCGGCGGCCAAGGCGGCCGGGGTCCAGGCCTCGGACACGGTGTACGCGGCCCTGGAGGACGAGGCCGGGCTGCGGGAGGAGGTACGGCGGGCCAAGGCCCTGGGCTTCGACGGCAAGGGCGTAATCCATCCCCTGCAGATCGGGCCGGTGCACGAGGAGTTCGCCCCCACCCCGGAGGAGGTGCGGTGGGCGAAGGGGGTGGTGCAGGCGGCGGCAGAGGCCCAGGCGCAAGGCAAGGGAGCGGCGACGTACGAGGGGAAGATGGTGGACCGACCGGTGCTGGAGCGGGCGAAACGGCTGCTCGCGTTGGCCAAGGTGATGAAGCTGGAGGTGGGAGATGCCTCTTAACGCCGCAGGACAAGACATCCCGGAGACCGTCGCCGGAAGGCCGCTGCGGCCATTCCAGGGTGCGTTTGCCACCGTCCCCCAGGGGAGGAAATACGGGGGGCCCCTGAAGACCTGCCGCCCCGGGGCGAACAAGGTGGTCCCCAGCCTGGAGGAAGCGATCCGGAATTCCGGCCTCTCCGATGGGATGACCATCTCCTTTCACCACTCGTTTCGGAACGGGGACCTGCTGGTGCTCAAGGTGGTGGAGATCTGTGACCGGCTCGGCATCCGAGACCTGAGGCTTTACCCCACCGCCCTGTTCCCCTGCCATGAGGGGCTTATTCCCTACATCGAAAAGGACGTCGTCACCAGGATCGAGGGGTCCATGAACGGCCCGGTGGGGGCGTTCGTGTCCCAAGGAGGGAAACTCGCCGAACCGGCGGTGCTCCGCTCCCACGGCGGCAGGTGGCGGGCCGCCGAGTGCGGCGAGGTGGTGATCGATGTGGCGTTCATCGCCGCCCCCTGCTCCGACCCCCACGGGAACGCCAACGGCCTGTTCGGCAGCAACCCCTGTGGTCCCATCTCGTTTTCCGTCATCGACTCCTGGGTGGCCGAGCACGTGATCGTGGTCACCGATTCCTTAGTACCTTATCCGGCCATTCCCCCGGAGATCGAGCAGGGGTACGTGGACCAGGTGGCGTTGGTGGACCGGGTGGGCGACCCGACGGGGATCGTCTCCGGCACGTTGCGGGTTACCCGCTCCCCCACCCAGCTCAGGATCGCCCGCCTGGCGGTGGACGCGGTGCTGGCCGCGGGCCTGGTGCGGGAGGGGATGGGGTTCCAGGCCGGGGCCGGCGGGATCTCCCTGGCCGCCACCGATTTTCTGGCCCGGGAGATGAAAAGGCACGGGGTCAAGGCGGCGTTCGCCATCGGCGGGGTCACCCGGTTCCTGGTGGACATGCTCCGGGAGGGGTTGGTGGAGGTGATCCTGGACGGCCAGGCGTTCGACCCCGAGTCCATCACCTCCCTGCGGGAGGACACAAGGCATCAGATCATCACCCCCGGCTTCTACGCTGACTACAACTCCCTGGGCTGTGCCACCTACATGCTGGACTTCGCGTTCCTGGGGGGAACGGAGGTGGACCTGGAGTTCAACGTGAACGTGAACACCCACTCCGACGGCCAGCTACTGCACGGGATCGGCGGGCATCAGGACGTGGCGGCCGGGGCCAAGGTCACGGTGATCACCATCCCCACCATCCGGGGGAGGATCCCCACCATCCGGGAGCGGGTGACCACGGTGACCACCCCCGGGGAGGTGGTGGACCTGGTGGTGACCGAGCGGGGGGTGGCGGTGAACCCCCGGCGGCCGGAGCTGGCGGAGGACCTGCGGCGGGCCGGGCTTCCGGTCAAGTCTTTGGAGGAGCTGCGGGCCGAGGCAGAGCGGCTGGTGGGGGAAGGGAAGTCCCCCTTGTTCGGGGACGAGGTGGTAGCCGTGATCCAGTGGCGAGACGGCACGGTGATCGACGTGGTGAGAAAGGTGGAGGGATGGGCATGAGAGAGATCCTGATGGTGCTTCCCGAGATCGACTGGATTGAGGACGAGGGGCTCAAGGAAGCGGTGCTGCGCACGTATGCGCGGGCGCTCAACGAGGGTGGGTGGGCTCCGGAGGACATGGCCCGCATGCCGTTCACCCTGGTCAAGAAGACGGACACCTCCTACGCCGACCACGTGCGGGCGGTGACGAGGATCGCCCGGTCGGTGTACGACGTGTTCAAGGACATTTTCGGCAAAAGGGTCCCGCTCCGGCGGGACGTGCTGTTGGCAGGTGCCCTGCTCCACGACGTGGGAAAGCTGGTGGAGGTGGAGGAGCAGGACGGGAAGTTCCAGAAGACCAAGGCGGGGAAGGTGTTGCGGCATCCCTTCTCCGGGGTGGCGCTGGCCGCGGCGGAGGGGGTACCCCCGGAGGTACTGCACATCATTGCCGTGCACTCCAAGGAAGGGGATCCTTACCCCAGGACCCCGGAGGGGGCCGTCGTCCACCACGCCGACTTCACCACCTTCGACACCATCCCCGGCTAGAGCCCGCCTCCAGGGCTCCACCCTCGCGGGCCGGGGGCATGTACCGGAATCCAGCCGGCGCTCCCGCGCGGGGC
>JAJOKL010000051.1 GCA_021129895.1 Candidatus Bipolaricaulota bacterium | reverse complement strand
CAATCCTCCGAGCCCACTTTACGAAGCCGGGCTCTTCTGGTGCCTTTCGCGCCAGTCTTTTCCGTACTTGCGTTCGAACCGCTCCACGCGCCCCTCGGCGTCCACCAGCCGGGACTCCCCGGTGAAGACGGGGTGACAGCGGGAGCACACGTCCACGTGGAGCTCCTTTTTGGTGGACAGGGTCTCGAACTCCGCCCCACAGCTGCAGCGGACCACGGCCCGGACCAGCTTCGGATGGATGTCCTTCTTCATGGCATCACCGCTTGGAGTACTGTTCCTTCTTGCGGGCCTTGCGGTGGCCGTACTTCTTCCGTTCCACCGCCCGGGCGTCCCGGGTGAGCAGTCCCGCGTCCTTGAGGGGCTTTTTGAACTCCGGCGCCACCCCCACCAGGGCCCGGGCCATGCCCAGCCGCAGGGCCTCCAGTTGTCCGGTGACCCCGCCACCCTCGATCCGGGCCCGCACGTCGAACCGGCCCATGGTCCCGGTCACGTAGAAGGGCGTGAACAAGTGGCGGTTGAGGTAGTCCTCGGAGAAGGCGAACGCGGCGAAGTACTCCTCCGCCGGCTTTCCGTTGACCCATACCCGTCCCTGACCTTCCCGCAAGTACACCCGGGCCACGGCTTCCTTGCGTCGGCCTACCGCGTGAACCGCGTCCTCCACCTTCTTGGGGAGGCGGCGTGTCTCCACAGTTGCTTCCAAGGGGCATTCACCTCCAAATATTTCCCGAAACCAAGCGCCCGATGCTATCCGGTCCCCTTTGGGCCGTCAACCGGTCGGCCTGGGCCCAAAGAAAATGGAGCGGGCAACGGGAATCGAACCCGCGACCTTCAGCTTGGGAAGCTGACGCTCTACCGACTGAGCTATGCCCGCTCGCTCAACGTATTATAACCACCTGGCCCGGGGCTGACTACTGGGCCCGCAGGGGCTCCAGGGCGGGCATGGGCTTTCCCCGCAGGAAGGCCAGGGTGGCGCCCCCGCCGGTGGACAGGTGCGAGAACCGCTTTTCCAGCCCCAGGCGCACCACTGCTTCCCCGGTCTCCCCCCCGCCCACCACCGTGAACGCCGGGGATTCGGCCAGGGCCCGGGCCAGGGCCTCGGTGCCCTTGGCGAACGGGGGGTACTCGAACGCCCCCATGGGCCCGGCCCATACCACCGTGCCCGCCTTTCCCAGCGCCTCCGCGAAGGCGGCCCTGGTGGTCGGCCCGATGTCCAGGCCCATCCAGCCTTGGGGGATGGCGTCCGCTGGGAACACCTTCGTCTCCGCTTCTTCCGACAGTTCTCTCGCGGCCACCACGTCCACCGGGAGGTGGATGGCCGTGCCGGCAGCCTTAGCGCGCTGCAAGAGGTCCTTGATGGTGGGCAGGAGTTCCTCGTCCACGATGGAGTCCCCCACCTGCTTGCCCTGGGCTGCCAGGAAGGTGAACGCCACCCCGCCCCCGATCAGGAACCCGTCCGCCTTGGGCAGGAGGTCGGTGAGCACCCCCAACTTGTCCTTGGCCTTTTTCCCGCCCACCAGGATGTAGTAAGGCCGGCGGGGGGCTTCGGCGAGCTCGCTCAGCACTTCCACCTCCCGGGCCAGGAGCAGGCCCGCATAGGCGGGCAGGAACTTGGCCACCCCTTGGGTGGAGGCGTGGGCCCGATGGGCGGTGCCGAACGCATCGTTTACGTAGAGCTCGAACGGGGCCGCCAGGGCACGGGCGAACTCCGGGTCGTTGGCCTCCTCCCCCGGGTGGAACCGCACGTTCTCCAGGAGCACCAGCTCTCCCGCCGGGAGCTCCTCTACCCTTCGGGTGACCTCCGGGCCGACACAATCGGGGAGCAAGGGGACTTCCCGGCCGAGTAGCTCCCCCAGCCGCTGGGCCACCGGGGCCAGGGACAGCTCCGGCACGGGCTTTCCTTTGGGACGGCCCAGGTGGGAGCAGATCGCCAGTCGGGCCCCCTTCTCCAGCAACCAGCGGATGGTGGGCAGGGCAGCCCGGATCCGGAAGTCGTCCGCCACCTTTCCCTGTGCGAGGGGCACGTTGAAATCAGCGCGCAGTAGGACTTTCTTTTCTGCCAGGTCTGCTTCCTGAATCGTTCTGAGTTTCACGCTCGATCACCCGGGCCGGATTCTAGGTCGCCCTTTCGGCGGCCACAACCCCACCCGGCTCGCGGAACCGGTGTAATATCGGGCGGTCATGCCGGAACAACTGTGGCCGCTGCTGCTCGTGGGGCTGCTCGTGGGGTTGGTCGCGGGCGGGGCCTTCCTGTGGGCCAACCTCGATCCCTTCCGGCCCGAGGCAAAGCTGATACGGCTGTTGAGTGAACTGACCGGGCTAAGGGATCTTGAGACCACCGTTGTGTTCAAGGGTAGCGCCCATGAGCAGTGGGTGGAAGCGAACTTCCAATGGCTGAGGACCGAAGGCGCTTTTCGGCTCGAGATCACCGCCCCGGAGCCCCTGCGGGGGCAGGTGTTCACCTATCAGGGGGGACAGCTGAACCACTTCCTCCCCCCGGCCGAGGGAAGGGAAGCCGGGGTGGTGATCGTGCGAGTGGCCGAGGCTACGGACGAGGAGGGTGCTGGCCGCTCTTTGGCCGGGGACTTTGGGCGGGCCGCCGCTTACCTGGCCGAGCTCCGAGCCGGGCCGGGGAAGCTGCTTGCGGCACTGCGCAGCGGGGCCCTGCGGGTGCGGGAATCCCGGGGGGAGACGATCAAGCTGGACATCTGGGGGGAATTCCCGGAGGCCGTGGTGGGATTGGAGCGGGTGGTGCTGGAGCTCGCGCCGGTGCAGGGGGAGGGACCGGACTTCCTGTTGGAAACCCTCCTTACGGTGACCTTTTATCTGGCGGGTGGGGAGGAGGTGGAGGTGAGGCTTTCCGGAACCAAGATAAACCAGGGTCTTACCCTACGTGAGGTACGCCGGTTCGGCGCGGGGGAGGAGGAGTCCTCCTACGAGTGGGTGCTTCCCTAGAGCCTCCCCCACACCCTCTGGGTTTTGCGGGGCAGGCTCTTGTCCGGCCCAGTTCCATGCCCCGGGCTGAAGGGACTTTTGCCCTAGCTCTTTTATTCACCGCCAAGACGCCAAGACTCAAAGGGAGATTTCGGAATTGAAAACTTGAATCTCTTTGCGCCTTTGTGTCTTTGTGGTGGCGAAAATCTCGTGGGCTCCGTGATCTCGGAGGTGAAAGTTTTCCTGCCCTGGTGAGTTCATGGTGGCCGTGGATGCAATATGTGGGGTGAATTAAAATCTAGATTTCTACGTGTTTTTGAGCCTTGGTGGTAAGGAGGCCCCGGTGGTCTTTGGGCCCTGGGGATCGATCGCAAGACTGAGGACCATCACCCCTCCGATTTAGAACCGCGGACTCGGGAACATCCCCGGGCCCCGCCCCGCTTCCCCGGAGACCGCCACTAGGAGGATTGGGCGCGCTTTCTGAACTCGGACAGTCTCAGCTCTCGGTCCACGAACTCGTGGAAGCGTTCTTCCTCTGCGAAGGGGGATTCGATGGCCGACTGTTCGAACACCTCGTCGGCGATGTAGATGGGGGATCGGGTGCGCAGGGCGAGGGCCACCGAGTCGGAGGGGCGGGCGTCGATCTCCTTGACCTCCCCGTCCGGGGTGCGCACGTACAGGGTGGCGTAGAAAGTGCCCTCCTTGAGGTTGGAGATCACCACCCGCTCCAGGGTCCCGCCCAGGGCCTCGAGAAGCTCCTTCATCAGGTCGTGGGAAAGGGGGCGCGGAAACGTTTGGCCCTGGAGTTCCAGGGCGATGGACATAGCCTCGGCTTCGCCGATCCAGATGGGCATGGCTTTGGTAGAGTTGCGGTCCTTGAGCAAGATCACCGGCGAGTTGTTCATCGGATCCACGAGCAAGGCCTTCACTTCCGCTTCCTTCATCTCAGCCTCCCTTTGCCCGCCGCTGCGGGCCTGGCATTATAGCCCCCCAGCCCGGCCCCGACAATGGTCCTCGTTACGTTCGACAGGTGTCCTGGGCCGGGAAGGCCGGCGGGTATAATGGATCGATATGTGTGGCATAGTGGGGTACGTAGGCCCCCGAGAGGCCCAGGAGGTGCTGCTGGATGGCCTGAGCCGGCTGGAATATCGGGGCTATGACTCGGCCGGGCTGGCCGTCCTGGACGGAGGCAAGCTGGCCCTGATCCGCCGGGTGGGCAAGATCTCCAACCTGCGCGACGCGGTGCGGGCCCAGCCGCTCCCCGGGCACACCGGGATCGGTCACACCCGCTGGGCCACCCATGGCCTCCCCAACGAGGAGAACGCCCACCCCCATACCGACTGCTCTGGCAAGATCGCCCTGGTCCACAACGGCATCATCGAGAACCATCGGGAATTGCGAGAGGAGCTGACTGGGGCCGGGCACACCTTTCGTTCCCAGACCGACACCGAGGTGTTGGTGCATCTGGTGGAGCAGCACTATCGGGGGGATCTCGCCCAAGCCGTAAGGGAAGCTCTACAGGAGGCCAAGGGGGCGTTTGCCATCGCGGTGATCCACACCGACCACCCCCAGGAGATCGTGGTGGCCAGGGAGGGTAGCCCGCTGGTGGTGGGGGTGCGGGACGGGGAAGGGTATGTGGCCTCCGATGCCCCGGCCATGCTCCCTTATACCCGGGACTTGTGTTTCCTGGAGGATGGAGAGGTGGCCCGGGTCCGGCCCGGGGTGGTGGAGCTGTGGGACAGGGAGGGGCGAGCCAAACAGCCCCGGTTTCGGCGGGTGGATTGGGACCCCCTCACCGCGGAGAAGCAGGGGTATCGGCATTTCATGGAGAAGGAGATCCACGAGCAGCCCCAGGCGGTGGCGGACACCCTGCGAGGGCAGCTGTGGTCCCCCTGGGAAGGGGGGATTTCCCAGCGCGACCTCCAGGGGATCAGGCACATCTATGTGGTGGCCTGCGGCACCTCCTTCTATGCCGCGTTGGTGGCCGAGTACCTGTGGGAGCCCTTGCTTGGGGTCCCGGTGGAAGCGGAGGTGGCCTCCGAGTTCCGGTACAAGGCCCCGGCGCTGGGCCCGGACACCTTGGTGGTGGCGGTGTCACAATCCGGGGAGACGGTGGACACTCTGATGGCGGTGCGGGCAGCCCGGGCCAAGGGCGCCAAGGCGTTGGCGGTGTCTAACATCGTGGGTTCGGCCATCCCGCGGGAGTCGGACGGGGTGCTTTACACCCGGGCCGGGTTGGAGATCGGGGTGGCGGCCTCCAAGACGTTCACCGCGCAACTCGCCGCCCTGGCCCTACTGGGTCTGAGGCTCGCCCATGCCCGCGGGGGTCTTTCCCGGGAGGAGATGGAGGCCAGGTTTGAAGTACTTTCCCGGGGGCCGGCCCTGCTAGCGGAGGCGCTGGACCGGGAGAAGGAGCTGGAGCGACTGGCCCAGGAGTTCTACCAGAAGGAGGATTTCCTCTACCTCGCCCGGGGGATCCTGTACCCGCTGGCCTTGGAGGGGGCGTTAAAGCTGAAGGAGATCTCCTACATCCATGCCGAGGCTTATCCCGCCGGGGAGATGAAACACGGGCCCATCGCCCTGATCGACGAAAAGATGCCGGTGGTGTTCCTGATCACCGGGGAGGAGCTGTGGGATAAGGCCCTTTCCAACATGGAGGAGGTACGTGCCCGGCGGGGGATCCTGATCGTGTTCTCAGATCGGGACCATCCCGAAGTGAGGAGGCTGGCCGACCATCTTGTCCTGCTCCCCGCCGCGCCCCGGGAGCTGGTGCCGCTGGTGTTCGCCCCCCCGCTCCAGCTCCTTGCCTATCACATTGCCCGGCTCCGGGGGACGGACGTGGATCAACCCCGGAATCTCGCCAAGACCGTGACCGTGGAGTAGGGTCACCCCTGGTGACCCTCCCGGCGCAAGGAGAGGAAGCCTGGGTGGAGACGATCGTGCGGTCCAGGACCCGGATCCTCCTCGCCTCAGCGAGCTGCCGGGTGACCTCGATGTCCGCGGGGGTGGGCTCAAGCTTCCCCGAGGGGTGGTTGTGGGCGAGGATCACCGTCCCGGCCCCGTTCCGGGTGAGGCAGAGGAAGTATTCCTGTTTCCTTTCGGCGATGTGCGGGATGTAGGGGAGCACGTCCTCGGGCTCCCGGATCACGGGCCGCCCCCGCTGGGAGAAGCGGCGGGCGAGTTCAAAGGCGGCTGCGATACGACATGCCTTGGCGGCACCGACGCCCTCGATGGCCGTGAGTTCCTCGGGCCGTTGGCGGGGGAGATCGGGACCCGCAGTCTTGATGATCCTGTGGGCCAATTCCAAGGCGCTTCTCCCTTTGGTACCGCTCCCGAGGGGGATCGCCAGGAGCTCAGCGTCCGACAGCGCCTCCGGCCCCCGCTCCAGGAGCTTTCTCTCGGTCGCTCGAAATCCGGCAGGTCTTTTATGCGTTTACGCTTCATGAGGGGTCCTTCCCATTACTGCGCAGGTCGGGGAGCTCGAGGTCCGGGTACTTCTCGTGGAAGTAGGCGGAAAGCAGGGCACGGAAGAGTTTGGTGTGTAGGGGAATCTTGAGGTGTAGGAGTTCGTGGATGATCACCGCCGTGCGCACCGGCCCCGGCTGCCGCAGGAGATCCCGGGCGAAGGTGAGCCGGCCCGCGGAGGAACAGCTCGCCCACTTTCGTTTCATCTCGCGGATGTGGATCTCCTTGGGCTCCACGCCGATCCGCCGGGACCAGCTCATCACCTCGGCCCGGAACAGCTCGGCGGGCACTGTGTCCTCCAGTGGAGCCCACTCGGCGCTCATCCCGCCCTCCTCAACATCCGCAGGAGCTTGTCCACCAGCTCCACTACTTTATCCACGCCCGCATCGATCATGATCCGATACATCCGGCGGCGCAGCTCCCTCTCCTGGGCGGAGTCCACCCCCCAATGGGGGAGTTCGCCCAGCGCCCGCTCCATCTCCCGCGCGATCTCCTCCGCCCGGGCCAGGCCCTCCCGCCGCAAGTACCAGAAGACCGCGAACCCCTCGGGGGAGAGATCCGAGTCCTCCCGGGCCCGCTCCGCCTCCCTGAGCTCCGCTACCAGCTCCTCCAGCTCCCGCAGGGCCTCCTGGCTGGAGATCTGGCGCTCCTGGAAGCGTGCGGCGATGGCCTGGGCCCGTTCCCCGATGGGGATGAGATAGGGATCCCGGTCCTTGTTGGCGGCCACCAGCCGGTAAAAGGCTTTGATCAGGTTGAAGACCTTCACCGTGTCCGGGACCTCCGCCTGAGCCAGCTTCTCCAGCGCCCGGCCGTCCAGGGCATACACCCGCCTCAACTCTCCCACCCCGGGCGTGCGGGTGTGCGCCTGCACGATCTCGGCCGTTTTCCGGAGGAAACTCCGGTCCACCGGGATCCCGGGCTCATAGGCCTCCTTCACCAGCCGATACATCCTGACCAGCTCCTGGTAATCCACGAGGAAGGGCCGCAGGAAGGGATCCGGCGAGAGGATCTCGTACAGCTCCTCCAGCTCTCGGAAGAACTTGTAGAACTCTTCGCGTCTCTCCCGGTCGCGAAAGTGCTCCAGCACGGCCTCCACGGCCTTGTCCCCGCTCTTTCCCCGCTGAAGGGTGAGATACCTTTCGCGTCCCTGGTCCATCAGCCCCTGGAAGCGCTCTTTGAGGACCTCGATTCCCTGCACTACCCCGGCTACGTCCTTGGAGTCGAAGGCCAACGCCCGCTCCAGCTTGTCGAAGATCCCCACGAAGTCCACGATGAGCCCCGCGGTCTTGCGCCTCCCCTCCTCTTCGTAGGGGCGGTTGACCCGGGCGATGGTCTGCAGCAGCACGTGGTCCCGCATGGGCTTGTCCAGGTACATGCAGTAAAGGATGGGGGCGTCGTAGCCGGTGAGGAGCTTCTCGGTGACGATGAGGATCTTGGGCAATTCCCCGGGCTTGCGGAATGCCTTGCGGATTTCTTTCTCCTTGTCCTCGCTCAGGTGATACCGCTTGAGCCAGTCCGGATCATTGTGCCCTCGGCTGATCACCACCTCCGACCATTCCGGCGGAAGCCAGCGATCGAGTTGCTCCTTGTAGCGGGCGCACGCCTCCCGGTCCACGGCCACCACGAAGGCCTTGAACCCCATGGGGTCCACGTAGTTTTTGAAGTGGTCGGCGATAAATCCCGCCACCTTCTCCACACGGTCCGGGCTCTTGAGCATGTTCTTCAGGGTCACCGCTCGGTCCAACACCCGGTTGAGCTCCTCCACATCGCTCACGCCCTCCAGCTCGGCCACGCTCCAGAACTCCCGCTCCATCGCGTCCCGATCGGCGATGAGCTCGTTGGGGGCGAGCTGGTAATGGAGGGGCACGGTGGTGCCGTCCTCGATGGACTCCCGGATGGAGTACTTGTCCAGGTATCCCTTTGGGTCGTCGGTGCCGAAGGTCTTGAAGGTCCCCTTGCCGTGGGCTGTCCTGTCGATGGGCGTCCCGGTGAACCCGATGAAGGTGGCGTGGGGCAAGGCGCCCATGAGGTAATTCCCCAGGTCCGCCCCGGTGCTCCGGTGGGCCTCGTCCACCAGGACGAAGATGTTCTCCCGGGTGTTGATGTCCGCAGGCATGTCGTCGAACTTGTGGATCATGGAGACGATCAGCCCCCGGGTGTCCTGTTCCAGGAGCCTGCGCAGGTGCCGCTTGCTCTTGGCCACCTCCACGTGGCCGAACCCCACCGATTCCAGGTTCTGGAAGAGCTGCTGCTGGAGCTCGTTGCGGTCCACGATCATCAGCACCGTGGGGTTCCGGAAGGTGGGGTCCGAGAGGAGCAGCTTGGCCACAGTGATCATGGTGTAGGTCTTGCCCGAGCCCTGGGTGTGCCAGACAAGACCCCGTCGCTTCTCCGGCTCCCGGGCCCGGGCGACCACCCGCTCGGCGGCCCGGATCTGGTGAGGCCGGAGCACCACCTTGGAGAGTTCCCCGTCCTTGCGCACGAACAGGATGTACTCCGTGAGCACCCGCAGGAGGCGCCGCGGGGCGAAGAACGCCTTCACCAGGGTCTCGAAGTCCCCGGCCTGCTCGTCCTTCCAGTTAAAGAGCGCCTTGGGGGAGAGGTTCCAGGTGGGGGCGTAGTAGAACCGGATGAGGTGGGTGACGGCGTGGAGTTGGACGAGGGCCATGAGCTCCGGCCCTTCCCGGTGGTAGCGCCGTAATTGGTCCAGGGCCTCGGCGATCCCCTCGGGGCGCGTGGCGGCTTTGGTCTCCACGACCACCACCGGGATCCCGTTGATGAGGAACACCACGTCCGGCCGGATGGTATGGGTGCCGTTGGTGAAAGTGAACTCCTCGGTCACGTGGAAGACGTTGGCCTCCACACAAGAGGGGTCCAGGAAGCGGACATTGCGTTCCCGCCGTTCCGCCTCTACGTACACCGTCTTCAGCCCGGCGAGGTATTCCCACGCGGCCAGGTTTCCCTCGATGGAGGGTCGGACCGTGGTGAGGCGGCGCACGAGCTCCTCGGCACTTTCGAGATCGACCACTCCGGGATTTAGCCGCTGGAGCTGGTGGACCAGGACCTCGTGGAGTACAACCCCCGTCTCGCCCCGCCGCAGCCGCAGAGCCTCTTCGGGCGGCAAATACTCCCAGCCCACTTCCTCCGCGTAGCGGATCAGCGGTCTCTGCACACTACCCCGCTCACTGCCCAGGACCATTTTCCGGAAACTCCGTTTTCAAAATATGATCCACGTGGCTCAGCAATTCAGGTATTTTGTTCCTCACCACATCCCAAAGGATTTCGTCATCTACTCCGAAATATTCATGAACCACGACATTCCACAAACCTGCAATGGCACGCCAGTTTACCTCCGGATAGCGCTTGCGGATCTCATCCGGTACGTTCTTCGCCGCCTCGCCGATAATGGTCAGATTGCGGATAACGGCATCGATGGTCTTCTCGTCCGCGATAAAGCGATCGAAGTCCATATCCTTCGCATACCTGAAGATTTTCTCGCAGCTTTCGCGGATGTCCTCAAGATAGAGGCGTGGATCACGTGACATAAATGGCCTCCCGCTCAACATAAGGCCGCAGACGCGTTTTGAGGGCCCTCTTGGTCACCAGATCCACCCGCCGTCCCAACAGGTCCTCCAAGAAGAACTTGAGCCCCATATACCGGTCGAAGGTAGCCGGTCCTTCGAA
>JAJOKL010000085.1 GCA_021129895.1 Candidatus Bipolaricaulota bacterium | reverse complement strand
GGCTCTCGTCTCGATCCCCAACCGCTACATGCACTCCCCCTGCGAGGTCGTGGCCCTGTCGGACCTGGCGAACGCGGCCAAGCTCATCGCCCACGCCTGTGCCCGCCTGGAGGAGGATACCGACCTCATCCCTTAGCCGAGCCCTCTATTGGGGGGCAAAGCGAGGCGTTCTACTCCGTTGAGAAGAGGGCCAGGCCCACGCAGCGGTCTGCTCCGCCGTAGTAGAGGTACCAGTGCCCATCGTTGACCACCAGTGCTGAGGCGAACACCACCCGCGGGACCCGGCCCCGGAGCTCCCAGTCCTCGGACGGCTCCAGGAGCGGGACCTCGGTCCTGGTGATGACTCGGGTGGGGTCATCCCGGGCGAAGAGCACCGCCCCCACCCGATAGGTGATGTCCGCATCCCAGCCGTTGTAGACGAGGAGTATCCCCTGCTCGGTCAGGATCGGCGGTGGACCTGGCTCGATGCCCCGGCTGTCGAATTGCCGGGCCGGGGGCGCAGGACCGGCTCCGGCAGTACCTCCCAGTGGAGGAGATCCCGGGAGCGGGCGATCCAGATGGAAGAGTCGCCGAAGTACATGATGTACTCGCCCCCGATCCGCTCGGGCAGGATGGCCCCGGCCTTGCTCCAAGGCCAGGGGATGATGGGACCGTGCTTCTCCCAATGCACCAGATCTGCGGAGGTGGCGAGACACAGCTTGGCCCAGTGCCGTCGTAGGCGGTGTATGTGAGGTAGTAAAGGCCGTCGATCTTAACCACCCGTGGATCCTCGCACCCTCCCCAGATCTCGTAGGGCTCGGTCGGAGAGAGCACCGGCTCGGGTCGGCGTGAGAAATGGATGCCGTCCGTGCTCGTGGCCAGCCCGATCCGGGACACGCCGAAGCTATCCTCAGCCCGGTACAGCATATAGAACGTACCGTCCACCAGGATCACCGCCGGGTTGAAGGTGGCCGCCGACTCGAACCCTTCGCCTTGAGGGGTCAAGATCGGGTTCCCGGGGAACTTCAGAAACGGTCCCGGAGGCCAGTCCCCCTCCGCCGCCCCCGAAACCGCAAGCGCGAAGATCAAACAAGCTGCCGCCAGCGTCCTAGGCAAAGCGCACCCCCTATCGGTCACTGTTTTATCCCGCTCAGATGAAACCCCTCCACGAAGTAGCGCTGGAACAGGATGTAGATGATCAGAACCGGGAGGATGCTCATCACCGTCCCGGCCAGGATCACGTTCCACACGCTCCCGGTGACCGAGGTGTAATAGTGGAGGAAGAAGTTGAGCCCCACCGGCAGGGTGTACTTCTCCGCCTCGGTAAGCACCACCATGGGCCAGAAGAACTCGTTCCAGGAGCCCTGGAAGGTGAGGATGGACACGGCGGCGATGGCCGGGAGGGACAGGGGCAGGATGACCCGGGTGTAAATCTGGAAGGTGTTCGCCCCGTCGATCCTGGCCGCCTCCTCGATCTCCCGGGGGATGGACTCCATGAACTGCTTCATCATGAAGGTAGCGGTGGTGGAGACCAATCCCGGCAAGAACAGGGCCCAGAACGTGTTCAGGAACGTCTTGAGCCCGAACAGCCGGGACAGTCCGAACACCCCGTCCCGCACCACCAGGTAGTTGGAGATGTAGGTCACCTGCCCTGGGACCATCATGGTGTAGATGATGAAGAAGAACAGGAGGTTGCGCCCGGGGAACCGCAACCGGGCTAGGGCGTAGCCGGCCATGGTGGTGAA
The DNA here is from genome assembly GCA_021129895.1 of Candidatus Bipolaricaulota bacterium. Lineage (GTDB taxonomy): Bacteria > Bipolaricaulota > Bipolaricaulia > Bipolaricaulales > Bipolaricaulaceae > UBA3574. Next base: position 8,574 of record JAJOKL010000085.1, on the reverse strand, counting down.
GATCACGGTGAGCACCACCCGGAGGACCGCCACCAGGAAGGAGTTCAGTATCCATCTGGGGAACAGATTCCTCCCCCCCTGCCCCTTGTAGGTGGTCCAGGCCCGCACGTAGTGGTCGAAGATGTAGCGGATGACCCCGGGGACCACGTTCTTCCAGGTCAGGTACACCCCGCTGATGCGGGTGCTGACCGTGTCCGGGGCCAGGGTGGCCCGCACGAACCGGCCGCCCCGGGGCCCGATCACCGCCAGGGGAAGGAGGGGATACCTGATGCTGCCCCTGTGGGTGAAGATAATCTCGTAAGCAAGTTCTTTGGCTTCCCCGTTCACGCGTTCCGCTAAGAAAACCACCTCCACTCCTGTATCCGGGGCGGGGTTGGGGGCACCCGATTCGTAGGGAGGGGCCAGGAGCTGCACCCGGGGGAGGGGAGGGTAGGGGGCGTCTCTAGGTAGGGAAAACACTACGGAAAGCTCCAGCCTCCTCCCCGGGGCCCAGCCTCCGGTCCAACCATTGCCACCTCCCTGGAGCCCAAGCCGCCAGGCGGCCACCCAGTTCGGTGGCCACAGCTTGGGGCTGGCCAGGGTGGGGGGCCAGGACAGGGGGTCGTTGCGGAACGAGGAGATGAACGCGTAGAGAAGGGACACGATCATCACCACAGCTAAGGCGGTTAGGGTCAGGTACACTACCGCCCGGCGGACTCGGCGCCGCCGGGCCAGCCAGCGGGCGTCCACCTGATAGGCCCGGCCCCGGTAGTAGACAACGCTCAGTTCTCCGGGGGATTTAGGCCTACGGCTCATGAGTACCACCCCTTCTCGGAGAACCCGAGCTTCCGCTGGAGCAACACCACCGCCAGGGTCAGGGCGGCCAGCACCAGAGCCGCGGCCGAGGCCATCCCCACCTTGGGCAGGGTGCCCGCGCCGAACACCGCCCAGTACACGTAGTAGGCCAGCGTGATCACCGACTCCAAGGGGGCGATCCCGGCGGTGATGGCCGCCTGGTCGAACATCTGGATGGTCCCGATCAACCCCAGGGTGATGACCAGGAACATCACCGGCCGCAGCGCGGGCACCGTCACGAACCGGAGCTTCTGCCAGGGGGAGGCGCCATCGATGTCCGCCACCTCGTAGAGCTCCCGCGGGATATCCTGCAGGCCGGCCAAAAACAGGATCATCATGGTGGGGGTCGTGGTCCAGATGTTGAGCATCATGATGGACAGCAGGGGCAGGGGAATGCCCAAGAAGGTCTTGCGGGTGGTGAGCCAGGGGATGGCCACCTCCACCCCGGAATTTGGCTGGATGAGCCCCGTCCGGCCCAGTATCACTGCTGCCACCGATCCCACAAGAAAGCTGATCCCCAGCAGCACCGGATCCAGTGCCCGGACGGGAAGGCCATGCCGGCGTTCCCACACGACCTGCAAGGCCTGCGCCAGGGCGGTGATCCCCAATGCGGCCACTATCAGGGGCCAATACTGGACCAAGAGCTCCAGCAGCCAGTTCACCGTCCCCCGCCGGTTCACCAGCCAGATGAAGATGGTGGTGATGGCCACGCTGGAGGCGATGGAGGGGACATAGTAGGCGGCCCGGAAGAAGGTGAGGCCGCGGATCTTCTGGTTGGCCACGATGGCCAATAGCAGTGCCAGGAACGTCTGGCTGGCGGTGACGATCCCCGCGTACACCAGGCTATGGATGAGCCCCAACACGAAGAACTGCTCTTTGAACAGGGACAGGTAATTCCTCAGCCCCACGAACTCGGTGATCTTAAATAGGTTGTAATCAGTAAAACTGAAGTAGACCGTCCTCACGAAGGCATACAGGAAGGCGATGGTAAGGGTGAAGAGGAGGGGGAGCAGGAATAAAAAAGCCGCCACCCCATCGCCTTTCCTTTTCATCCCCCCACACTATAGCAAAGGAAGAAGGTCGGGGGAGGCAAGCCTCCCCCGACCTGAACTCGCTTACTGACCTATCTTCTGGTCGAGGTTGTCGGCGGCCGCGTTCATGGCCTCTTCCACCGTGGCCTCCCCCTGCATGATCAGGGTGAGGGCCTCGTTGACCGCGCCCATGTAGTTGCCGCCGCCCACGTCACCGAACGAGAACGGCACCGTCCCCGGGAGGCCTGTGGCCTCGAACACGGTCTTGGTGGCCAGGGCGAACGGGTCTTGCTGCTGGAAGAAGGGGCTGTCGAGCAGGGCCTGCCGGGAGGGGATGGCGTGCCCGGACTCCAGGATGTAGGTCTGGATCTCCGGGCTGGTCAGGGTCTCGATGACCTTGAACACCAGGTCCGGCCGGCCGGAGGGTGGGTTCACCGGCATGCCGTAACCCACGGTGAACAGGTAGTTGCCCCGCGGGCCGCCCTGCCACACGCTGGGAAGGTAGGTGGCCCCGAAGTTCAGGGTGGGGTTCTCGTTGCGGATGGGCGGGATAAGCCAGCCGCCCTCGAAGCACACCGCCGCCTTCTCGGCGATGAACGCCGCCCCGGACCAGCCTACCCCGATGTCCGCTGAGGTGGCGGCGATCCCGGCCCGGTTGAAGGCGGTGTACCAGTCGGCGCCCATCTTGGCTGCGGGAAGGTCAAACGGGGCGGTCCCGTCCTCCTTGAGGAAGGGCATCCCAGCGGCAAACGCGAACGGGAGGAACCGGGCTGCATCCGGGTTGATGGAAGCCCCGTACCAGTCGGGCGGGTTGCTCACCCGGGCGATCTTGTCCAGGAACGTGGCCCAAGTGTCATCGGCATTGGGATACGGCACCCCCATGGCATCGAACATGTCCTTGTTGTAGAAGACCACCAGGCTGTTGAAGTCCTTGGAGATGGCGTACAGCTTCCCATCGAACGTGAACGCGTCGGCCAAAACCGGGATGAGGTCCTCCCGGCTGATGATGGGGGAGGCGGCGATGAAATCGTCCAGGGGCTGGATCAACCCCGTCTCCACCACGGTCTTGGCCCAATAGAGGTCGATGTACAGGATGTCCGGCGCGGTCCCGGCGGACAGGGTCCGCAACACGAAGGCCAGGTAGTCCTCGGTGATGGGTTCCCATACCACCTGCACCCCGGGGATCACGCCGTTCACGAACCGAGCCAGGACGTCCTGCATGAGAGGGGTATCGGCGGAATAACCCGCCAACCTGATAGTAACCGTCTCCTGGGCGAATCCCAGGGCGGCCACCGCGATCAAACAAAACACCACGAGAAACTTCCGCATGCTTACCTCCTGTTTTAGCTTAAATGCAGGCCACTGATCGCTGCGGTTTTTCTCCTGGACACCACCTCCCCTGGCTAGATCTGCGTTTCCAAGGCGACATTGTGGCCGCTTCCCCAATGCTTGTAACCGGTTTCAAAACATTATAGCCCCGCCCCCACCCCGGGTCAAACCGTGCTCTCACGTACCACCAGCTGGGTGGGGAATACCCGGTACAGCCTCTCCTCCCCCCCCGCCCCCTCCAGCCGCAACAGGAGCAGCAGGCCCGCCTCCCTCCCCATTTCATAGATCGGCTGGCGCACCGTGGTGAGGGGGGGATCGAAGAAGTGGGCATAGGGGATGTCATCGAAGCCGATGACCGAGACCGCCTTTCCCACCTGGATCCCCGCCTCCTTGAACGCGGTGATCGCCCCCATGGCCGCCAGGTCGCTGGCCGCGAACACGGCGTCGGGGGCCCACCCCCGGGCCAGGCGCTCTCGCACCGCCTCATAGCCGCTCTCGAAGGAGAAATCGCCACAGACGATCAGGGCTTCATCCGGCTCCAACCCGAAGGGCTTGAACGCTTGACGGTATCCCTTTTCCCGGGCCAGGGAGGCCGTGTGCCCCCGGGGGCCATTGATGAACAGGATCTCCTTGTGGCCGAGCCTCAGCAGGTACTCGGTGGCCATGCGGGCGCCCCCCACGTTGTCCACGTCCACGTAGTCCACCTTGGGGAAGCCGATGGGGCGCCCCACAGTGACCAGGGGGATGCCTGCAGCCAGAAAATGCCGGAGGCGTTTGTCGTTCCGCCTTACCCCCAGCACCACTGTCCCATCCACCACCCCCCCTTGGGCCAAGGCCCGAGCGGAGCTTTCGTACCGGTCCTCGGACTCCGCCGTGGCCAGGACCAGCCTGAACCCCCGCTCGTCGAGGACCTCGTTTATCCCCCGCAGGAACTCAATGAAGAACAGGTGCGAGGAGAGCCTCTCGGCGGTATGGGCCACGACTAGCCCGATGCTCCCGGTTTTCTTCAGGCTCAGCCCCCGGGCCACCAAGTTCGGGGTGTAGGAGTAGCGACTGATCACCTCCTCCACCTTGCGGCGGGTTTGGGGACTGACCCCAGGGCGGCCGTTCAGCACCCGGGACACGGTGGCCTTGGAAACCCCGGCCAGCCGGGCGATCTCCTGGATGGTGAGTTTGCTTTTCACGGGGTCACATTATAAGCTTTTTAGAGACCGGTTACAGCCAGGAGGGAAAATTGAAGATCAGGGCTGTGATCTTCGACTTGGACGGGGTGGTCGTCGATACCGCTCAGCATCACTACCTGGCCTGGAGGCGCCTGGGGGAGGAGCTCGGGATCACCTGCCCCCCAGACCTCAAGGACAGGGTGCGAGGGATCTCCAGGATGGAGGCCCTGAAGCTCGTGCTGGGGGACGCCTGGCCCAAGTATCAGCAGCGGGCCCAGGAGCTCGCCGACCGCAAGGACGCCTACTACCGGGAGCTGATCCAAAGTCTGGGCCCGGAGGACCTGCTGCCGGGGGTGGCGGATTTCTTGGCCGACCTCAAGGGGAACGGGATCAAGGTCGCGGTGGCCACGGTGTCCCGCAACGGGAGGACGGTCCTTTCCCGCCTGGGGATCCTTGAGGAGTTCGATGCCCTGGTGGACGGCCACTCCGGGGCCAGGAGCAAGCCCGCCCCGGACCCTTTTCTATATGCGGCCAGGGAGCTAGCGGTTCCCCCCTCCCAGTGCCTGGTCATCGAGGACGCCCCGGCCGGCATCCTGGCAGCGGAGCTAGCGGGGATGCGTAGTATCGCGGTGGGGGAAGAGTGCCTGTTTTCCGGAACGCGTCCCGACCTCGTCCTGCCCGGACTCGCCGGCCTCACCTTGCAGGGGCTGCTCCAAGCCCTGGCCGAGGCAGCCCAACGGGCCTCCACCTGGCTGATCGAAGAAGGGGACAAACTCTCCCCTCAGGCCGTGGAGACCGTGTTTGCGGTGGGGAACGGGTACCTCTCCACCCGGGGCACCTACGAGGAAAGCCACCCCGGGGAGACCCGGGCCACCTTGATCCATCGGGTCTACGATCCAGTCCCCATCTACTTCACGGAGCTCGCCAACTGCCCGGATTGGACCAGGGTCGAGCTGGCGGTGGCCGGTGAACGCTTTTCCCCCGGCTCCGGCGAGGTGGAATCGGAAGCCCGTCACCTGGACCTGCGGGACGGGGTCCTCCGCCGCCGGGTGCGGTGGAGGACGCCCCGCGGCCACGAGGTGGAGATCCAGACCATGCGGCTCGCCTCCCTGGCCGAGCCCCAGCTATGCGTGCAGGTCTACGCGGTGACCGCTTTAGAAGACCCGTGTACGGTGCGGCTGCGGCTCCCGCTGGACGGGGCCCCCACCACCCCCGGGCTCCCCCCGGTCCCGGAAGTCACCTTGAACCATTGGGAAGTCCGGTCAGGCGGGGCCGGTGATAGGGATGTGTACCTGCTCCTGCGCACCCGGAGGTCTCGGATCGACCTCGCGATCTCCCTGGGAGTCCAGATCTACGGGGTACCAGAGGAACGGGTCGAGGTAGAAACTTGGCCCGGCCCCTTCCCGGGGCTTTCCCTCTCCGCCCGGCTCTCCCCCGGGGAGACGCTCCTGGTGGCCAAAACCGTCTCCTACGCCACTTCCCTGGAGGCGCCCGAGCCCCTTCCCGCCTCCCGGGAGCGGCTGCAGGAAGCCGAGGAGAAGGGATTGGCCAGCATCCTGGCCGAGCACCGGATTGCCTGGCAGGACCTCTGGGAGCGGTGCGACGTGGAGATCGAGGGGGACGAGCTCGTCCAGCGGGCGGTCCGGTTCAACCTATATCACCTGCTCATCGCCGCCCCTTACCACACCGACCGGGCCAGCATCCCGGCCAAGGCCCTATCCGGGTTCGGCTACCGGGGGCACGTGTTCTGGGACACGGACGTGTTCATGCTCCCCTTCTTCGCCTTCACCCTGCCCGAGGTGGCCAGGAACCTCCTGCTTTACCGGTTCCATACCCTGCCCGGGGCGCGGGAGAACGCCCGCCGGGGAGGCCGCGCCGGGGCCCGTTACGCCTGGGAGTCGGCGGACGACGGCCGGGAGGTCACCCCCCGCTGGGTGCCCTCCGAGACCGGCGACCCCATCCCCATCCTGTGTGGGGAGCTGGAGCAGCACATCTCAGCGGACGTGGCCTACGCGGTGTGGGGGTACTGGCGGGCCACCGGGGACGACGCCTTTATGCGGGACTACGGGGCCGAGATCCTCCTCTCCACCGCCGCCTTCTGGGCCAGCCTCGCCGAACCCGGCCCCGGGGGCCGCTACGAGATCCGGGGGGTGATGGGGCCGGACGAGTACCACGAGCGGGTGGACAACAACGCGTTCACCAACGCCATGGCCCGCTGGAACATCGAAGCCGCCCTGGAGGTTTGGGAATGGCTGCTGGAGCGCTGGCCTCAAAAGGCGAAGGAACTGGAAGAAAGGTTGGGCACAAACGGGGATGAGCGTGCCCGTTGGGGAGAGATCGCCCAGCATCTGTACATCCCCCAGGATGCGGCCTCAGGCCTCATCGAGCAGTTCCAGGGCTTCTTCTCCCTGGAGGAGGTAGATCTAGAGGGGCTTTCTCCCCGCACCCGGTCGCTGCAGGCGATCTTGGGCCGGGATGGGGTCCAGAAGACCCAGGTGTTGAAGCAACCGGATGTGCTGATGCTCCTCTTCCTTTTGCGGGACCGGTACGACGAGCGGACGGTGCGGGCCAATTGGGACTATTACGAGCCCCGCACCGACCACGAGTTCGGCTCCTCCTTGGGGCCGGCCATCCACGCCGCCCTGGCCTGCGAGCTGGGGGAGCTGGAGGCGGCCTACCGACATTTCATGAGGGCGGCCCTGGTGGACCTGGTGGACCTGCGGGGGAACACGGCCGACGGGATCCACGCCGCCTCGGCTGGGGGGCTCTGGCAGGCGGTTGTATTCGGGTTCGCCGGGCTCGAGTTGACCCCGGAGGGGCCGGTGGCCCGGCCACGGCTCCCCGTCCACTGGCGCCGGCTCAGGTTTTCGGTCCAGTACCAGGGAAAGAGGTACCGGTTCGACCTGGCCCCGGGGATGAGAGGGCCGGTCAAGCCCCAACCGCTCCCGGAATAGCTTGAACCTCAGCCCGGTTCCCGTAACGGGTGATCTTGTGGTGGAGGCCGTTCAGCTTCCGAGGGGAGCTCCTCTCCGTCTCCCCGGCCCCGCGGCGGTACCCGATAGGCGGGTGAGCCGGGCCTGGGGAAGCCGGAAAAAGGCGGTAACATTGCCGGGTAAACAGCGGGAAAAGGAGGTACTAACCAGATGGCAGACGCGGTAACGCCACGCAGCGAGGACTTCGCCCAGTGGTACAACGAGATCGTCCGGCGGGCCGAGCTCGCCGATTACACCCCGGTCCGGGGGTGCATGGTCATCCGCCCCTACGGCTATGCCCTGTGGGAGAACATCCAGGCCGCCCTGGACCGACGGTTCAAGGAAACCGGGCACCAGAACGCCTACTTCCCGCTGTTCATCCCGTACTCCTTCATCCGGAAGGAGTCGGAACACATCGAGGGTTTTTCTCCGCAGCTGGCGGTGGTGACCCACGGAGGGGGGGAGGAGCTGGAGGAGCCACTGGTGGTGCGCCCCACCTCGGAGACCATCATCGGCCACCTGTACTCCAAGTGGATCAGCTCCTACCGGGACCTCCCCCTCCTCATCAACCAATGGGCGAACGTGGTGCGCTGGGAGATGCGGCCGCGGCTGTTTTTGCGCACCACCGAGTTCCTGTGGCAGGAGGGGCACACTGCTCACGCCACCGCCGAGGAGGCGGAGGCGGAAGCACTGCGGATGCTGGACGTATACGCCGACTTCGCCGAGACCGAGGCCGCCATCCCGGTGATCAAGGGGCGGAAGTCCGAATCGGAGAAGTTCCCCGGCGCGGTCACCAGCTACACCATCGAGGGGATGATGGGCGACAAAAAGGCCCTGCAGATGGGGACCTCCCACTTCTTGGGGCAGAACTTCGCCCGGGCGTTCGAGATCCGGTATTTGGACAAAAACAACCAGCTCCAGTACTGCTGGACTACCTCCTGGGGGGTGAGCACCCGCCTGGTGGGGGCGATCGTGATGGTACACGGGGACGACCAGGGGCTGATCCTGCCCCCCCGGCTGGCCCCGATCCAGGCCATCGTGGTGCCCATCTACAAGGACCAAGAGGAGCGGGCCCAGGTGCTGTCCTTCGTGGACCGGGTCACCGGGCTCCTGGGCCAGGCGGTGCGGTGGAAGGTGGACGACCGGGACGAGTACACCGCCGGCTGGAAGTTCAACGAGTGGGAGCTGCGGGGGGTGCCCCTTCGGATCGAGGTGGGCCCCAAGGACGTGACGGAAGAGCAGGTG
>JAJOKL010000030.1 GCA_021129895.1 Candidatus Bipolaricaulota bacterium | reverse complement strand
CGGCCCCCCAGTGGGCCGAGGAGTTCGAAACCGATCTCCTCCTGGGGATCCTCCAAGGAAACCACCACGCCGATGGGCACCTTTACGGGGTGCAGACGGAGGCGAGCGCCTCGGTCGTCTGGTACCGCCGGGATCTTTTAGCCAAGGTGGGAATGAAGAGGTTGGAATGCTGGGAAGACCTTCTGGAGGCCGGGCGGCGGCTCAAGCGGGCTTGGAGGAGGATGGGGATAAGCCAATATCCGATCGCCTTTTGCGGGGGGATGCGTGGCGGGGAGACCACCACCTATCAGCTCCTGCCCTTGGTGTGGGCCGTGGGGGAGGACCTGGTGGTGGGAACCCGGCCCGGCCTGGGGACTGGTACAGCCGCGGTCTTAGGGGATCTGGAGCACCTGCTGCACGAGGAGGGCCTGGCCTCCCCCCAGGTGGTGGCCTTCTCCTGGGACGAGCCCCGGAGGCTCTTCTCCCGGGGAGAAGTAGCGATTGCGTTCGGCGGGACCTACGAAAAACGGCCGCTGCAATCCATGGGCAAGTGGAGTAACCGGGAGTTTCAGGCCAAGGTGGGGATGGGGATGATCCCGGGGCAGAACGGGGAAGGGGCGAGCGTGCTGGGGGGGATGGTGTTCACCGTGTTGCGGCAGAGCGGGCATCCGGAGCTAGCCGCCGAGGTGTTGAAGCTAGTGGCTTCCCCGAAGTTGGTGGAGAGCTTTTGCCTCCGCACCGGTCGCGTTCCCAGTCGGACTTCGGTGGCCAAGAAGCTGAACACGGACAAGCACTGGTTTCAACGGGAGGCGAAGTGGATCCTGGCCCGGGCCCGCCCCCGCCCCTCGTGTCCTTATTACTCCAAAATCTCCATTCAGTTCAGGCTTATGGTGGAAAACACCCTCACTCAGCGGCTTTCCCCAGAACAAGCGCTCACCCGCGCTCGCCATGGGATCGAGGCCGTCCTTGCGGAGTGATCCCGGCCCGGTCCGCAGAACCGGGTGTAAGAAAGCGTTGCGGGCCCATTCGCCTGTGAGCCTGCCCCGGAAAGCCAGGCTCCTCATGGCAATCGCTCTGCACCCTCCTATTCCTGGCGCAGCGTCAAGACAGGCCCTGCAACCCGATCGCCGGTTCCCAATCCCAAACCTCCCAAAACTCCTTTAACCCGGGGCATGGAACCGGGCCGGGCGAGAGCCCGCCCCGCTCCTGTGAGGTTTGCGGGGGCAGGCTCTGTGGATGAAGCCCCACTGATGGCCTGACTCCTGTCTCCACCTCGCTTTGCTCCTCCACGAGGACCTCATGCCGCGGGGTCGGATAGGGACCTTGCTGGTGGGGCTGGGAGCCCCGGAGGGATTTGGGAAGGCCTGTTAGCCCCCGCCCACCGGGGGAAGCAGGGTGAGTTCGTCCCCGTCGGAAAGGGGGGTGGAAAACCCCTGCAGGAATTGGACCGAAGTCCCGTTCACCAGGGCCGAAACCAGCCGTTTCAGGCTCCCCCGGGAATCGTATAGCTTGTCCCGCAACAGCGGGAACCTGTCCACCAGCGCGGCCACTGCGTCCCCGGCATTCGCCCCCTCGGGCAGCTCCAGCACGATATCACCCGGGGGAAGTTCGCGCCGGAACGGAAAATACAGGTTCACCTTTACTCTCATCCCGAGCGGGATCATACCCGGTCTCGCCCCAAGGGCCAGCCCCCAGGCCGCCCATTCAGCGAAACCCCGACCGGGTGTTGCGTCCCTGGCCTTCCAGCAGTAACCTATCCCCTGAGGTTGAGGGTTATGCGCCGTTAATCTGCCCGCCGCGTCGGTTCTGTCCAGCGGGACGCTTCGTCCCAACAAGCGAAGTTTTGTCAAGGAGAAAAGCATGTATGCGCTTTCCTGTGAATCCCTGACCAAAAGCTTTCGTAAAGGGAAGGGCAAGAGGGTGCAGGCCTTGTGTGGGGTAGGGTTCGCCGTGCGGGCAGGGGAGATCTACGGGATCCTGGGGCCGAACGGCTCGGGCAAGTCCACGTTGGTGAGGATCCTGGCCACCCTGCTCCTCCCCGACGCCGGTCGGGCTCAGGTGCTGGGCTACGACGTGGTGCGCCAGGCCCGCCGGGTGCGGGAGGTCATCCACCGGGTGTCCACCGAGGCGGCCTTTTTCAAGAAGCTGTCCCCACTGGAGAACCTGCTCTACGGGGCGCGGCTCTATGGGGTGCCGGGCCGGAAGGTGATCCGGCGGGCCCGGGGGCTCCTCGCCGAGCTGGGGATCCCCGAAGATAAGCAGGTACGACCCATGGAGCAGCTGTCCCGGGGCCAGCAGCAGAAGGTGGCGGTGGCCCGAGCGCTGCTCATCCCGCCGCCGGTGCTCCTCCTGGACGAGCCCACCACCGGCCTCGATCCCCGCTCCAAGCGGGAAGTACAGGAACTGATCCGAGGTCTGAGGGACGAAGAGGGGACCACCGTGCTCCTCACCACCCACGACATGGAGGAGGCGGACCGGCTGTGCGACCGGGTGGCCATCCTGGACGAGGGGCGGCTGGTGGCCGAAGGCTCTCCCCGCGAGCTCAAGGAGCAGATACGCACCGATGGGCAGCCGGTGAGCATGGAGGACGTGTTCTTCGCCCTCACCGGGAAGGAGTGGGACGATGAGGGCTGAGCTCTTCACCAGGCCCCTCCGGCGGGAGCTGGTGGCCACCTGGGGGTTCGTGGCCCGCAACCTTCACCTGACCAAGCGCTACTGGGGTTGGGAGCTGGTATGGTTCGCCTATTCCCTCACCAGCTCCCTGGCCGTGGCCTACATCGGCCTGGGCACCGAGCGGCTGGCCGGGGCGGCGGTGGACGGGCGGGCCCTCACCCTGTACCTCTTGGTGGGCACGCTCGTTTGGGCGTATCTTTCCCAGATCTTCTATGTGATCTCGGAGATGGTGGCCTGGGAGCGGTGGGAGGGGACCATCGAATACACGTTCATGGCCCCCAGCCTGCGGCTCACACATCTTGTGGGGACCAGCCTATTTGCGGTCATCTATGGGATCGCCCGAACGCTGCTGATCCTGGCCGCGGCCTCGGCCTTCTTCGATATCCCCTTGGTGGGGGCGAACCTGCCGGCCGCGGGGCTGTGGCTGGCGGTGGGAAGCGTTTCCTTCGTGGGGTTCGGGATCTTGGCCGGGGTGATGCCGCTCCTGTTCCCCGAACGGGGGGTGCAGATGACCAATGTATTGGCGGCGCTGCTCCTATTGGTGTCCGGGGTGTACTACCCGGTGGAGGTGCTGCCGGCCTGGATGCAGGTTCTGGCCCGGATGTCCCCTGCCACCTACGTGATCCAGGGGATGCGGGGGGCGATCCTGGAGGGGGTAGGCCTGGACCAGCTGGCCCGCCCGCTTCTGTACCTCGCCCTGGGGGGCGTGGGCATGATCCTGTTTGGGACGTGGGCCTTCTCCCAGGCCGAGCGGTACGCCAAGCGGACGGGCCGGCTCAAGCGTTCCGGCTAGTCTTCTAGCCTAGCACGCGCCCACAGCTTGGTCCTGGAGTTGTACAGGGGGTAATCTCCAAGCGGGGCCTCCAGGATCTGCTGGAGCAGGGATTGGATCTGCTCCTCGTCGCCTATGTGGTCGAGGTAGAACTCGATCATGAACCGCAGGTTTTCCAGGTGCTCGGGGCACCTCCCCACGGCCTGGGAGAGGTAGTTGTGGGCCCGCTCCAGGTTCAGCCGGTAGGTCCCGAACGGGAGCCGAGGCAGTCCCCCCCAGAAGGCGCCCAGGGCCCGCAGCGGGCCGGCACACAGGTACATGTCGTCGAGCTCCGCCGCCCGCATGATCAGCGCTTCCAGCTTGGGCGCGTCCCCTCGCAGTAAGGCCCCCACCTTGTCGTACTCGGCCTTCCGGGCCCAGTTGGCATAGGTCCAGTAGAGGGCTTCCAGGTTCTCACAGGCTCGCACTGCTTCTATGAACCCCTGGTCGTCCTCGATTTGAACGAAGGTGGGGTCAGCCCGCAGGGCCCGCTCCCCGTATCCCTGGCCTTGGATGTAGGCCGCCTTCTTGTCCCCGTCCTCGGTGAGGAACATGTCCGCCAGCGTGTAATAGCACCTGGCCAGCATGACCAGCACGTGTACGTTGTCCCCATCCAAGGCGAGTGCTTGCTCGTAGAGCGCGATCGCCTCTTCCAGCCGGGCTTGCAGGGCAGCGTGGGTCTCGGGGGTGTACTCGCTGGTCCAGAGCTCCTGGAAGATGGCGTCGGCTTGGGCTATCAGCTCCTCCGCCGTCTGGGCCCATCCCACCAAGGAGACGGCGGCCAGTGCCAAGATCAGAAGTGCTCCCCTCATCCTACCACCTCCGGGTCTTTGGTTAGATGACACTATAGGCCGCGGCAAGAAAACTGGCAAGGGTTGCCGTCCGGGGAGCTTTCATGCTATAGTTCGGCAAATCCCGTACCCAAGGAGGTGCCATGGCGATCAAGGTTGATCTGGATCTGTGCACGGGGTGTGGGCTGTGTGCCCTGGTGTGCCCGGACGTGTTCGAGATGGGGGACGACGGTTACGCCCATGCCAAGTCCGGGGCGGACGAGTCCCTGCCCTGTGTGGACGAGGTCGTTGACCAGTGCCCGGTGGGGGCAATCAGCAAGGAGTGAGCCGCATGGGGCGGGTAGGGGGCTACCCGCCTTCGTTTCCCTGTGAGGCGGCTGGGGCTGGCGCTCAGCTCGGGTGGGCCCAGGGGGGTGGCCCACATCGGGGTCCTCCAGGCGCTTTCCGATCACGGGATCCCCATCTACGCCATCGCCGGGGCCAGCGTGGGGGCCCAGGTGGGAGGGCTCTATGCCGCCGGAATCCCCCTCGCCAAGATCGCCAGCCTGTGGCGGGATATGGGGTTCACCGCCATGGCCAAGGGGCTCCTCCCCACCTTCCCCTGGCGGGGCTGGTCCTCCGGGGAGGAGGTGAAGCGGGTGTTGTCCCCGCTGGTGAGGGAGCGGCGCATCGAAGGCCTGCCCATCCGCTTCGCCGCCGTGGCCACCGACCTCCACACCGGGGAAGGGGTGGCCATCACCGAAGGGCCGCTGGTGGAGGCCATCCGGGCTTCGGTGTCGGTGCCCGGGCTATTCGTCCCCGCCCAGTGGGGGGAGCGGCTGCTGGTGGACGGCGGGCTGGTTGATCCCCTGCCGGTGGAGACCGCCCGCGCCTTGGGGGCGGAGGTGGTGCTGGCAGTGGACGTGCTGGTGCACCCGCAGGAGAAGAAACTGGTCCGCCCCAACGTGATCTCGGTGTTGTTCCAGATGGCCACCATCTTCCAAAAGAGGGTGGCCGAGCTGGAGGCGCAGGTAACTGCCCCGGATATCCTGCTGGAGCCGGATTTCGGCGACCGCCCCCCCACCTATGCCGACATCGGCCGGGGGATCGAGGCCGGCTACCAAGCCGTGGAAGGCTCCCTGCCGGAACTACGCAGGCTTCTGGGCCTCGACAGATAGCGTGAACGGTAAGCCCCGGCTGCTCCTGCTCCTGGGGGTGGTGGCCGTTTCCTTCAGCGCCATCCTCATCCGGCTCACCCGTTCCCCCTCGCTGGTGGTGGCTGCCTGGCGCCTGACCCTGGCCTCAGCGGCCCTCATCCCCTGGTCGCTGGCCAAAGGACGGGGGCTTTCCAGACATGGATTTCTCCTCTCCCTCCTCTCGGGCCTCTCGGGGGCGTTCCTGGCGCTCCACTTCGCGACCTGGATCGAGTCCCTCCGCCACACCACCGTGGCCAGCTCGGTGGTGCTGGTGACCACCAACCCGGTGTTTGTGGGGCTGTTCTCCCTCGCCCTGGGGGAGGCCCCCTCCCGGGCGCTGTGGCAGGGGATCGGCCTTTCCACCCTGGGCGGGGTCCTGATCGGGTGGGGGGATTTCGCCCTGGGGGGAAGCGCCCTGTGGGGCGATTTCCTGGCGCTGGTGGGGGCGGTCATGGCCTCCGGGTATCTGTTGGTGGGGCGGAGGATGCGCCGACATGGGGAGCTCCTCCCCTACGTGGCCGTCGCCTATGGCACCGCGGCGGTGCTCTTGAGCCTGTTGCGAAAACCAAGCTCCTCAGGTCAATCGCCCTGCGCCCTGCCGGATGGTGGTGGACCTGACGCCGAGGAAAGCCTCGCAACAGGCTCCGTTGAACCCGGATCCTTTGAGGATCCGGGTTCAAGGAACTTCTTTCTATTTCCCCTTTATGGCCCATTGCCCCTCTTTTTGGCGCAGGTCAAGGCAGACCCTGCAACCCGATCGCCGGTTCTCAATCCCAAATCTCCAAAAGCTCCTTTAACCCGGTTTGCAGAACCGGGCCGGACGAGAGCCTGCCCCGCCCCTTTGAGGTTTGCGGGGCAGGCTCTGTTGTCTGGCGAAAAGCTGCCGATGCGAGGAGATTGGCTGTGGATAGGCCTCCTCGCCCTGGGGCCGCAGCTTTTGGGGCACACCAGCTTCAACCGTGCCCTGCGGAGCCTGCCCGCCTCGGCGGTGGCGGTGGCCATCCTGGGGGAGCCGGTGGGGGCGGCCCTGTGGGCCTACCTCGTGTTCGGGGAGGGGATCGGCCTCCTGCAAGGGGTGGGGATGGTGCTTTTGCTGGTGGGGATCGCCCGCGCCCTGCGGGCGGTGCGGTTATGATAGGGCTATGACGGATTTGGTAGCGCGAGGTCAGGAAAAAATCGCCTGGGCCCGGGCCCACATGCCGGTCCTGGCGGAGGTAGGCCGGGAGCTCAGGGAAAGCGAGGTCCTGGCCGGCCTGCGGGTGGCGATCAGCATCCACCTTGAGGCCAAGACCGCCTGCCTTGCCCTCACTTTGCAGGAGGCCGGGGCCGCAGTTTCGGTCACCGGCTCCAACCCCCTGTCTACCCAGGACGACGTGGCAGCGGCCCTGGCCGCGGCCGGCCTTCGGGTCCACGCCCGCCGGGGGGCGAGCGCGGCGGAGTACCGGGAACACCTGACGCGGGTGTTGGAGATCAAGCCCCAGCTGGTGCTGGACGACGGGGGGGACCTCACGGCGCTGTTGCACGGGGAGTGCGCCCAACTTGGAGAGTCCTTGATCGGGATCTGCGAGGAGACCACCACCGGGGTGTTAAGGCTCAGGGGGCTGAGCCGGGAGGGGAAGCTGCGCTGGCCGGCCCTGGCGGTGAACGACGCCCGCATGAAGCACCTTTTCGACAACCGCTACGGCACCGGCCAGTCCACCTGGGATGCCATCATGCGGGCCACCAACCTGCTGGTGGCCGGAAAGCGGGTGGTGGTGGCGGGTTACGGCTGGTGTGGCCGGGGGATCGCCCTGCGGGCCCATGGCCTGGGGGCGCGGGTCACCGTGTGCGAGGTGGACCCGGTGCGGGCGGCGGAGGCCATGATGGACGGGTTCTCCGTGGCCCACCTGGCCGAGGCCATCCGGGGCGCCGACTTCCTGATCACCGCCACCGGCTGCCGGGACGTGGTCCGCTGGGAGCACCTGCTTTCGGCCAAGGACGGGTTGGTGCTAGCCAACGCCGGCCACTTCGACGTGGAGATAGACGTGCGCGCCCTCAGGGAGCGGGCCCAAGGACGGCGGGTCCGGGAGAACGTGGAGGAGTTTTTATTGCCGGGGGAGAGGCGGGTGTATCTCCTGGCCGAGGGGAGGTTGGTGAACCTGGTGGCCGGGGATGGCCATCCGGTGGAGATCATGGACCTCTCGTTCGCGCTCCAGGCGCTGTCCCTGGCCTGGCTGGCCCGGGAGGGGCGGGGGCTTTCCCCGGGCGTGTACCCGGTGCCCGAGGAGGTGGACGAGCGGGTGGCGCGGCTGTTTTTGCGCAGCCGGGGGGTGGAGATCGACTCCCTCACCCCAGGCCAGCGCGAGTACCTGGGCCTATAGAGCCCTGGCTCAACCTTTGCCTTCCTCGAACACCCCTGCTGTTTTTCGTAGGATTAAGGGATTCAGAAGTTCACCAATACGCCGATGCGGGCGATCGGATATGGTTGGAGGGAGCAACGGAGAAGCCGGCAGGCCTGAGCCGGTTCTTGGCCGGGGTGCTGCCTGCCCCAAGCGGACAAAAAGGGAGGGAAGGTGAGCGTATACGCGGTGATCATGGCCGGGGGCAAGGGGGAGCGGCTGTGGCCGGCGTCCACACCGGCCCGGCCCAAGCCCTTCCTCCCTCTGGCCGAGGGGAAGACCTTGATCCAGGCCACCTACGACCGGGTCGTGCCTTTGACGGGTCGGGCGCGGATGTACGTGATCGCCGAGCGACGGCTGGCGGAGCCCATTCGGGTACTGCTGGGGCTACCCCCGGAGCAGGTGCTCACCGAGCCCCAGGGGAGGAACACCGCCCCGGCGATCGGCCTCGCCGCATTGGTGCTGGCTCTCCAGGACCCGGAGGCGATCATGATGGTCCTCCCGGCTGACCACCTGATCGGCGATGAGGAGGAGTTCCGAAACACGCTCTCCCTCGGGGTGGAGGCGGCCCGGGCGGGGTACCTGGTCACCCTGGGGATCGAGCCCACCTATCCGGCCACCGGCTACGGCTACATCCAACGGGGGGAGCCGCTCCCCGAATTCCCCCAGCGGGCGTTCCGGGTGCGTAGGTTCACGGAAAAGCCAGACGGGGCCACCGCCGAGGGGTTCTTGAGCGAAGGGGGCTACTACTGGAACGCCGGGATCTTCCTGTGGCGGGCGGCTCGGATCCTGGAGGAGATAGACCGCTTCCTGCCTCGGCTCTCCGCCGCCCTGCAAAGGCTCCGCCCCCTATGGGGCAGCGCAGCGTGGGAGGGAACCCTGAGGGAGGTATGGGACCAGGTAGAAGAGATCTCCATCGACTACGGGGTGATGGAGCGGGCCGAACGGGTGGCGGTGATCCCCGCGAGCTTCGATTGGCACGACTTGGGGGATTGGCAGGGGGTGTGGGAGGTCCTGCCCAAGGACGAGCGAGGGTTGGCAGCCCAAGGGGAGCACCTGGCGGAGGACACCGGCCGTACCTTGGTCTGGGGCTTGCCGGGGAAGCCGGTGGCCACCCTGGGGGTGTCGGGCCTGGCCATCGTGGACACCCCGGAGGCGCTGCTGGTGGCGGACCTTGCGCGCACCCAGGAGGTGCGTGCCCTGGCGCGGCGGGCCAGGAAGACCCCGCCTGATTGGAAGGAGCTATACCAACTCGATCCCTCCGGCATGCTGGAGGAAGTGAAGAAATTCCCGGCCCAGTGCCGGGAGGCCCTGGCCTTGGGGAAGGCGGCCGAGCTCCCCCTGGATAAACTATCCGGCTTTTCGCGCGTGCTGTGCGTGGGGATGGGGGGCTCCGGGATCACCGGGGACCTCCTGGCCCGGCTCCTGCCGCTGGAGGTCATCCCCTGCCGGGGTTACCGGGTCCCGGAGTTCATCGGGGAGGAGACGCTGCTTTTGGCGGTGAGCTACTCGGGGAACACCGAGGAGACCCTGTCCGCGTTCCGTGACGGCCTCTCGAAGACCCCCCGCGCCCTGGCTATCTCCTCCGGTGGAAAGCTCCGCGAGCTCGCTGAGGAGAGGGGCGTCCCCTGGATCGGGATCCCCGGGGGTCACCAGCCCCGGGCGGCCCTGGGGTACCTGCTGTTCACCCTGCTTTCGGCCTTCCGCCGCCTGGGGACCTTTAACGCCGACTTGGAGCCTGTGCTGGAGGTCCTGGAAGCCCTGTCCCGCAAGTTGGCACCTGCGGCCGCCGGGAACCGGGCCCAGGAGCTGGCCCGGGCGTTGCACGGCCGGGTGCCCTTGATTTGCGGGGTCCACGGGAACACCGCGCCGGTGGCGTTCCGCTGGAAAACTCAGATCAACGAAAACGCCAAGCAGCCAGCGTTTTGGGCCGAGCTCCCGGAGCTTTGTCATAATGAGATCGTGGGCTACGAGCTCACCGAGCGAGTGCTTCCTACTTCCCAGGTGGTGTTCCTGCGCACCGACTCCGACCATCCCCGGGTGGCCGCCCGCATCGAGATCCTGCGGGAGGTGCTGGCCCGGCGGGGCCTCGCTTACCTGGAGGTGGAGGCCGAGGGCGAGGATGAGTTCAGTCAGCTCTTCTCCCTCCTCTACTTGGGCGACTGGGTGAGCGTGTATCTGGCCTTGCTCAATCGGGTGGACCCCACCCCGGTGCGGCCCATCCAGGAGCTCAAGGACCGGCTGGCGCGCTACAAGGGGGGATGATGAGGGAAGAGGCGGCTAGCTGGTGGGAGCAGGGGCGGCACGATCTTGCTGCGGCCCGGACGATGTTCGAGCAAGGGACTTATTACGTGGCCGCGTTCCTCTCCCATCAGGCGGCGGAGAAGGCCCTCAAGGCCCTGCTGATTGAAACGAGGCGGGAGCTAGCTCCAAAAACCTACAACCTGTTGATCCTGGGGCGCCTGGCCCAGGTCCCGGAGGAGGTCATGAGCGCCTGTTGCACAAACTTCAGAGGAGTGCAACAGGCTCTCGTTTAACCCGGTTCCATGAACCGGGTTAAAGGAGCTTTTGGAGGTT
>JAJOKL010000135.1 GCA_021129895.1 Candidatus Bipolaricaulota bacterium | reverse complement strand
AACATCTTGGGCGACAGCCTACGGGATGTGATGGACCCTAGGCTAAAGTGAGCCCAAGGGCTTGAGAGCAGGGTTCGTAGTTGCCGACCTGGCCTTTACGGTGCTGCTCCTCGGGCCCGCCTTCGCCGGAGGCTAGCGCAGCCACCGCTCCAAGAAGCGATTGAACTTGGTGAACCGCGATTCGTTGGGGCTCAAGGGCGGCACCAGTATCGTGTACAGGCCCATCAGGTTTCCCCCTAGGACATCGGTCAGGATCTGATCACCGATCACAGCCGTCTCATGTGGCCCCGTTTCCAGTACCTTGAGCGCACGTCGGAATCCAGCCGGGAGGGGCTTGCGAGCGGGCCAGATCACCGGGATCCCCAACTCACGAAAGAAGTCCAGCACCTCCGGGCGTTGGGAAAGTCTGCCGTTTGAGATCACGGCTAGCTTGAACCCGGCTGCGGAAAGCCGTCGCAGGAGCTCGGCTGTTCGGACATCCGGGGGGCCAGCCCGCCACAGGCCCAGGGTGTTATCGAGGTCGAACAGAAGCGCTCGGATCCCCCTCTCCCACAGGGCCGCGTAGTCGAGTTCGTGAACCGAGCGGGCGCGGGCCCGGGGCCGAAATGGGTTCATCCTCCCAGGCGCACTTCACCCACCGGAGCGAAGCGGCGGGCCCTCTCAAGCAGACGCAACACCTCTTCCACCGCCCCCGGGGCCACATACACCTTGAACAGCTTGCGGCCCCCCTCCTCCCGGTATTCCCGCCTTACGTTGGCCAGACCATCGGTGGCCATCAGGATCCCGTCCAGGAAGTGGAGGGCCTTATCGGTGGTCTCCACCCAGATGACTTCCGCATCCTGGGGCGGTCGGAATGCCGAAGGTCGCGAGAGATCCATGACTAGTCCTCCAGCTCCTGCAGATGGCGGCGCAGGGCGAGCTCCGGCTCCACCCCCCAAGCATGGGCCAGACTGCACACCGCCAGAAGGAGCTTCCCCACTTCTTTCTGGGGGTCATCCGGCAGTCGGTCCGGAGGCGCGAGATACGGATGAGCTAAGGCTCCCTCTCCTCGGCTTTCCACGTATTTGCGGGCGGCAAGCAGGGCCGGCCGGGCCAGGGCCTGCCCCTTCCCCTCCCGGCGCTTCAGCTCTTCCCACCGTTCCCTGACTTCAGCCGGGGTATCGGCATTGGCCTCCCCGAACACGTGGGGGTGGCGGTGCACCAGCTTCTCCCGCAAGGACTCGGCCACATCCGCCAAATCGAATCGGCCGGCCTCGGCCTCTATCTGGGCATGGAGGAGCACCTGGAGGAGGAGATCCCCCAGCTCGTCCTTGATCCTGTCCGGGGCGCCGCTCTCCAGCGCCGCTGCCACCTCGTATGCCTCCTCCAGAAGATAGGGAACCAAGGTGGTGTGGGTCTGAGCCCGATCCCAGGGGCAGCCATCCGGCCCCCGCAGCCGGGCCATCACCCGGGCCAGGGCCTCCACCGCTTCCCCGATCCTTCCCATCACCCCGGCGGGGACTCGGTGGCGGGTGGGGTCTGCACTTCTCCCCCCAGCTCCAGAAGGAGCGGCACCAGCTCCTCGGCTCGGAACTCGGGATCCGCGTCGTAGATCCGCTGCAGGTCCGCCTTGGCTTGGTCGAGCTCCCCCCGCTCCCGCTGGATTTGGGCCCGCTGCCACAACGCTTCCAGTGCTACCTCGGTGAGCTCCCCTAGCGGCCCCGCCCGTCGCTCCTCACAGGCCACGATCCTGTCCAGCACCACCAGCCGCCGGGCCGGGTTGTCCAGCCGCTCCAGCGCGCGGAAGTAATACTGAAGGGCCGTGTCATATTGGATTTTGGGGACATAACAGTCCCCGAGGCCGATCAGGGCGTCCACGTTCTCCGGGTCCCGGGCCAGGATCTCCTGATACTGGCGGATGGCGGCGTCGTACTTGTACTGATCCCGGTAGTATTCGGCCAGCCTGAATCTGGCGCCCAGATCATCCGGGGCCAGCTCCACGATCTTCTCGGCGATGGTTTCCTTTTCGGCCACATCGTAGGTGCGCCGCAGCGCGTCTTGGTACAGTTCCAAGGCGCGATCGGTATCCCCTAGCTCGCGGTACACGTCCCCTAGGCCCTCGTAGGCCTCCCCCCGGTAGGGGAAGCGCCGGACCAAATCCTGGAATTCCCGTTTGGCGTCGTCATAACGGCCCGCTGCCAGCAGGGCCCGCGCCAGCTTGAGCTGGACCTCGGAGGTGGGGTTGCGCCGCAGGGCGAGCTCGTACTGCTCCACGGCTGCCTCGGGCTCCCCCTCCCCCAGGAGCAGATCCCCCAACAGCACCAGGGCGGTGGCGTTGTCCGGGTCCTCCGCCAATATTCCTTCCAGTAGCGGGCGGGCCTGTTCGTATTGCTGATCCCGCACATAAGCCCCGGCCAGCCGTAGCCCGATGGTGCGACTGCCGGGCTGAAGCTCCAGGGCCCGCCTATAGCGCTCGATGGCCCGGGCGTAAAGCTTCATGGCCATGGCCACGTCCCCTTGCCCCAGATAAGCGGCCACGAACTCCGGATTACCTTCCAGCGCCTGTTGGTAATGGCGGTCCGCCTGTACGTAATCCCCCCGTTCCTTGTAAAGCTCGGCCAGGCGGAGGTGAATCTGGGGGTTCTGCGGATCCAAGGCGATCACTCGATTGAAGAACTGCTCATCCCCCTCGCCGGTGTCGGCGAACGAAAGGTAATACTCCAGGGCTTGCTTCCGGTACTCCTCCTGCTGAGCCTGAAGCTCGGCCAGGCGGGCCTCCTCCTCGCTTAGCTCCTGTTTGGCTTCCAGCTCGGCATACAGCCGTTCGTACATGCGTCCGATGTAGTAGTCCAGGTAGAGGTCGGTGATCTCACCCTTCTCCCGGGCAGTGAGGAGGGCCTCCAGTGCCCCTTCCACGTCGCCCTGCTGGTAAAGGAGGAACGCCCGCACCAGGGGATCGCGCACCTCCACATCGGCGGAGTTGCGTACGCCGTCATACCACTCGTTCCAGCGGCGAGCATCCTCATCCTGGATGTAATCCTCTTCCACTTGGTCTCGGATCTCCTCCAAGGGGGGCACCACCGGGGGTTGATGGTCCAAGAGCTTTACGATGTAGTAAGCCCCGCCTGCCTCCACCAACCGCACTTCTCCGAGAGTGAGGTCGAAGGCCACGTCCTCCACCGCGGACGGGAGCCCCGAGTCTCCCCGGGAGAACCAGTCCAGCTCCACTTGCTCGTCCTCCGAGTACTCTTGAGCCAAGGCGATGAAGTCCACGTCCGGGGCTTGGGCCTGGGCCACCAGTTCGTCCGCCAGGGCTGCATCGGATACCTTGATGTAGGCCACCCGGATCCGTTCCGGCTGGGTCTGATAGCGGTCCTGGTGTTCCTGGTAATAGGTGAGGAGCTCCTCCTCCGTGGGCTCGATCGGTCCTACCACCCGCCTGCGCAGGGCTTCCTCTGTTTCTCGGAGCTCTGCCAAAAGCCGCAGGTTGCGGCGGTACTCCTCAAGGGTCACCCCCAGGCTTTCCAGGTAGCTTCTCAGGGCATCCTCGTCCCCGCCGAACTGCTCCAGCGTCTGCTGGTAGCGGCTCTCCACCGCCTGGTCTAGCACAGCCCGGGGGACGGAGACCCGCAGCCGGCGGGCTTCCTTGCGGAGCAGGGTCTGGCGGATCAACCCCTCGGTAGCGGAAGCTAGATAGGCCTGGCGGTTGAACCGGCCGGCCGTGCCCTCAAGCTGCTGGGTGAAGTCCTGGCCGAAGGCTTGATAGAGCTGGATGTAGTAGTTGATCAGGTTCTCGTAGGCATTCGCCAGGTCCTGGCGGGTGAACTTGCTCCCTTCCACCACCAGCACCGTCTCCTCGGCGCTGCCCCGGGGGGGCGGGGAGAAGCGCTGGAAGGTGAACAGGCCAATCCCTCCCAGCAGGAATCCGACTACGACCGTCCAGATGATCGCCTTCTGGTATTTCAAAAAGAACCGGTTCATGTGTGGGAGTCACCTCCCTTTCCGTTCCAGGCCACCCGTTTCAGGGTCCGGGTGGCTGCCAGCAGCCCACCGGCGAGCCCGAAAAACAACCCGACAATCCGCCACCCTTGGGTGCCGGCCAAGAGATCGATCCCGTAACCCGCCCCATAGCCCACCACCATCCCGCCTGCCACGGTAAACCCGAGCTGTCCCACCAAGGCCAGGGTATGGAAGGCGGTGGCCCAGGGGCTAGATGTTCTGCCACTCTTCAGCGGACGCCCCTCCCTTGCGCGTGCGCGGGCGTAGGCTGGTCACCGGGGTGCGGGACCTGACCGTGAACCTGAGGGCCGTCTTGGTCTCGCCTCCGATCTCCGCGTCCACGAACGAGGGCACGAAGAACAGGTCCAGGCCGCTGGGGGCTACATAGCCACGGGCGATGGCGATGCACTTGACTGCCTGGTTCACCGCCTTGGGGCCAATGGCCTGCAGTTCGGCGATGCCCTCCTCGCGGATGGTGTTCGCCACTGCACCGGCAGCAGCGCTGGCGTTCGATGTGGATGCGATCTTCAGCGTGTTCATCCTCCCCTCCTTACCTCGCCGTCTCCACGTACTGGATCTGGCGGATCACGGTTACCTTGATCTCCCCTGGATATTGGGTCTGCTCTTCTATCTTGCGGGCAATATCATACGCCAGTTTTGCGGCCATGTCATCTGTGGTCTTTTCAGGCCTCACGATCACCCGCACCTCCCGCCCGGCCTGGATGGCGTAGGCCTCCTTCACCTGAGGGTAGGCCTCGGCCAACTTCTCCAGCTCCTCCAGGCGTTGGATGTACCGCTCGTAGGTCTCCTGACGGGCCCCGGGCCGGGCGGCGGACAGCGCGTCGGCTGCCTGGATCAACACCGCGGTCACCGTGGCCGGCTCCACGTTCTCGTGATGGGCGGCGATGGCGTTCACGATGGGCCACGGCTCCCCGTACCGGCGGGCCAGGTCCGCCCCGATCAGGGCGTGTGGGCCCTCCACATCGTGGTCCACAGCCTTGCCGATGTCATGGAGGAGCCCGGCCCGCTGGGCCGGCCGAGGATCGATGCCGATCTCCTCAGCCAGAAGGCGGGCCAGAAAGCTCACCTCCAGGGAGTGCTTGAGCTGGTTCTGCCCATAGCTGGTGCGGAAGTGGAGTTTTCCCAGAAGCAGGATCAGCTCCGGTGGGAGATCCACCCCCGCCTCGAACGCCGCCCGCTCCCCGTGCTCCCGGATCAGCTCCTCGACTCGTTCCTTGGCCTTGCGCACCTTCTCCTCGATGTGGGCGGGGTGGATGCGGCCGTCCTCGATGAGTCGCTCCAACGCCAGGCGGGCGATCTCCCTGCGGATGGGGTGGAAGGAGGACAACACCACCACGTCCGGAGTGTCGTCCACCAGCACCTCCACCCCGGTCAGCGCCTCGAAGGTGCGGATGTTTCGGCCTTCTCTGCCGATGATGCGGCCCTTGAAGTCGTCCGAGGGGAGGGGCACCGCGGTCACCGTGGCCTCCTCCGCGAACTCCACGGCGTAGCGTTGCACGGCTGTGGCCAGGATGCGGCGGGCCCGACGCTCCGCCTCCTGCTTGGTCCGGCGCTCAACCTCCGCTATCTTGCGGGCGAAGTAGCGCTCCGACTCCGCCTCCACCAACTTGAGCAGGTATTCCTTCGCTTCCTCCTGGGTAAGCCCGGCCAGGCGCTCCAGCAATGCCCGCTCCTCGCTGAGGAGCTTCTGCCCCATCTCCAACAGGCGCTGCAGCTCGGCCTCGTCCTTGCGGAGCGAGTCCTCGATCATCTCCAGGTAGTTGCTCTTCTTGCCCAGGCGTGCTTCCTTTTGGAGGATCTGCTCCTCCATCTGGGCGAGCTCGGCTTCTTTGCGTTTGAGGCGCTGTTCCTCTCGTTCCCGGAGCTCTTGGATCTCCGCTTGAGCTGCGAGGAGCCTCTCTTTTCTGATCCGCTCGGCTTCCTCGCGGGCCTCCTCGATCAAGGCTTGGGCACGCTTGCCCACGATCTTGGCCCTGACGTTGGCGATGAGGAGACCCCCCGCCAGGCCCAGGAGGAGGGCTACGAAGGCTATCAGTGCCGTCTGTAAGGTCCCGACCATGTCATGTCACCACCCTCGGGCCGGTTTGGAATTGGCCGGCGTCAATTTAGTCGCCCTGGCGTGTTTCATCAAGCCAGGCCGCGGCGCAGGGCAAAAACAGCAGGCTGGCGAGCAGGGTGAACCCCAGGCCCAGCAGGGCTGAGATGCCCAACTGCCTGAGGCCGGGGGTGCGGGCGGCGATCAGGGTCCCGAACACCAGCATGGTGGTAAGGGAAGTGGACAGGATCGGGACCAAGGTGGCCGCTGCCCCCTGGGCATGAGGATGTTTATGACCCGCTCGGCGTTCCTCTTCGATCCGGTGCAGGATGTGGATGGCGCTGTCCACCCCGATGCCGATGAGGAGGGGGGAAATGACGATGTTGGTGAAGTTGAACGCGATACCCATAAGCCTCATCCCGGCTAGCATCCACAGGTATCCGATCACCAGGGGGGAGATGGCCAACGCCGCCTCCCGCCACCGGCCGAAACTTCTCCACACCAGGAGGCCGATGAGAAACACCGCCACCCCGGTGGACCAGGCGAAGTCCCGCTTCATGTAGGCCTCAAGCCGGGCCTGCACCTCCGGGACCCCATAGAATTCCACTCCCAATCCCTGGGCCCACTGCACGAAGGCCTCCAGGTTATCCCCCTCGTAAAGCCGGGGGGACATCTGGGCCCGCAGCAGGAAGGCCTGGGAGGTAGGCGAATAGTAAACCTCCTTCAGCTGTTCGGGGAGCACCTCCACCAGTGCCCGCAGCAGCCCCGGCTCGTCCGGCAAAGCCGCTAGCCGCCCCAGGAACTCCTGGATCACCTTGGCGTCGGCGACCAGCTGCCTCGCCAGTTCCAGAAGGGCCGGAGCGTCGATGTCGCCCATTTCCCGGTGCAGCTCCGCCAGCCGGGGCAGGAGCCCACTGATGCGGGTCGCTGTTTCCGCGTCCCCGGCCAAAAGGGAGACGAACTCCAAAGAAGACAAAGCGGGGGCCAATTGGGCCAGGTCCCTACGAAGCTCGTCCCAGCGCGAAAGGGCTGCTTCCAGTCCTTCCAGAGCGGAGACCATCTCCTGGATGGGGACGTCCTGGAGAGAAGCCTTCCCCCGCAAGAGTTCCTGGGGCAGAAGCTGGCGCAGGGAGTCGATTCCGGTGACCAGCGGATTTTCCGCCAGCGCCTCCTCCAGCGTTCCCAGCTGGGCAGGGTCCTTCACGAAGAACACGAACTGATCGCCGAAGGTCACTTCTCCGGGGAGCTCGCGCAGGATCTCCTGGGCCACCTCTGCCGCATGTGTGCGGGGCGCGAGCTGTTTGCTGGCGAACCGGAACTCTATCTGGCTCACCTGATAGAACAGGGCCAGGGTGAGTCCGATGGTGATGGTCACCACCGCCCTCCGTTGAGGCAGCAAGTTCCGATAGCCCCGGGCCAGCGATTCCCTCCGAAACGGGATCCACTCTCGGAACCGTCGCCGCAGGGCCACATATCCAAGCACGATCAAGCTGGGGGTGAGCAGCATAGCGGCCAGGAAGGCAACCACGATCCCCATGGTCATGATCACCCCCATCTCCTCCAGGGCCCGGGAGCGCGACACCAGCAGGGCTAGGAACACGGCGGCGGTGGTCAGGGCCGCCGCCAAGGAACCCTCCCCTTTGCGCCGCATGGCCACCGCCAGGGCACCTCCCACCGACCGGCCCGCCTGCCTCTCCTCCACGTACCGGGCGAGGAGATGGATGGAGAAGTCGATCCCGAGCCCCAACACCAGGGCCGGGAGGAAGGTAGTGACCAGGTTGAACCCCCCTACCGCCAGCTTCGCCCAGGCGATGGTGAACAGCGCCGATACCAATAGCGGAAACAGGGCCACCAGGGTGAGGGACAGACTGGCGAAGGTGAGGGAAAGGAGCACCAGCACCCCGGCGGAAGAGATCCAGGTGGTGAAGTTCATGTCATCGCGGATCACCGCGTTGGTCTCGGTGACCATGGTGTACGGCCCGGTGATCGCCGCTTCCACGCCCAGGTCGGGAAGTTCCGCTTGGGAGACGGCTTCGGTGAGGAGGCGATGGATCTCTTGGCAGTAGGTGAGGCCGGTGTAGACCGGTTGGGCCGGCCACACCTGCAACACCAGTTTGGTGCCGTCTTGGGAGAAGAGCTCGGTGCCTGCGGGGGTGGTGCCGCGTGCGGGAGCCCCCTCCACCCGGCGGATGACCTCCGCCGCTCGGTGCAGGGGGCCTTGCAGCTGGGGCAGCACCCCCAGCACATCCAGGCCCGCTTCCCCGAGTGCCACTAACTCCTCCACCTGGGACAGGAGCTGGTCGGTGTCGGCCAGTTGGAGCTGGGCAGGATCGAACCCGGTCAATGCTGGCAGGCGTTGGACCTCCGGCGGGGGGAGCTGGGACAGCACAGCCATGGTTTCCTCGGCGCTCTCCTGGAGCGCGGTCAGGTCCTCGGGAGTGAGCTTTTGGAACAGGAGCAATTCCTCTGGATAGGTGATCTCCTCGCCGATTCGGTAAGAAGCTCTGGTTATCTCCGGGGAACGCAACAGGATGGTGATCAACCGGTCGGCCGCTGCCCGCAGGCGAGCCTTGCCCTCTTCAGCGTCCTCCGGGGGGGCGGTGAGGGAAAGGAGGATGGCGGCGTAATCGGTGGCGGTGAGTTCCTCCTCCTTGGCCCGATATTTTTCGATCAGGGGGTCCTGGCGGGGGAGGAGGTCCAGGTAAGAGCTACGAATGGGGATGTCTCGGATGTAATAGAGGCTGAAGCCCACCAGCACTGCGGTGACGGCCACCACCACCACCGCCTGGCGGCGGGAGAGGTAGACGATCCCGTCCAGGATTCGGGAGCGGAAGAGTCCGGTTTTAGGAGGACTCTTCCCCGGCTGGGGCCCGGATTTCGATGTCATAGCCGGTGATCTTGGCCGCGAGCTCCGCGTTGTGGCCATCGCGGCCGATGGCCAAGGACATCTCGCTTGCGGGTACAGTGACGATGGTCTTTTTCTCCTCCTGGTCCAGTTCGACATCGAGCACGCTGGCCGGGGCGAGGCTCCCTTTGATCACGTCCCGGACGTCCTCGCTCCAGCGGATGATGTCCACCTTTTCGCCGGCCAGCTCGCGGCTCACCGCCCGGATGCGCACCCCCCCTGCTCCCACGCAGGTGCCCACCGGATCTATCCTCGGGTCCAGGGCCCGGAGCAGCACCTTGGTGCGCACCCCGGGGACCCGCGCCGCCTTCACGATCTCCAATAGCCCCTGCTCGATCTCCGGGACCTCCAATTCCAGGAGCTTGGCCACGAACTGAGGGTGAGCCCTGGACACGTAGATCCGGGGATCCCCTTGCGTCTTCTCCACCTGATACAGGTAGGCTCTCAGCCTGCGGCCGGTGATGTACCTTTCGCCGGGGATGCGCTCCTCCTCGGGGAGCAGTGCCTCCACCTCCCCCAGGTTGATCCACACGTTGCGGCCCTCGAACCGGTGCACGGAGCCGTTGATGATCTCCCCGATGCGGGCGGAGTACATGTCATATAGGGCCTCCCGGCGGCGGCGCAGGATCTCCTGACGGAACACGTTCTCCGCCTTGCGAGTGGCGATCCGGCCCAGGCTGGACAGGTTGAACGGCTTTCCGTTCACGTAGATGTCGCCAGAGCGGCGGTCGATGTGGACCTCGGGGGGTTCGTCCCCCCCGAACTCGGCCTGCCAGCCGGCGGCTATGCCCGTCTCCATGGCCTCGTAAGCCGCCTCTCGGTCGATCCCCCGCTCCCGGGCCATCTCCTCCAGCGCTTCCAGGAAGTCGATGTTCATTTGCCCTCCGTCCCCGGTTCGTACACCACCTGAGCCCGAGTGATCTCGGAGAAGTCCGCCTCCAACCGCTGCCCCTGATGGTCCACTATCACCTTGTCCTGGGTCACCTCAGCCAATTTCCCCACCAGCACGTTCTTCCTCCCCCGGGCCGGCTTGAGGAACAGTTTCACCTTCTTCCCCACCGCCCGCTCGAAGTGCCACCGTTCCCACAGCCTACGTTCTATTCCGGGGGAAGACACCTCAAGCACGTAGGGAGTTGCGATGGGATCTTGTGCCTCAAGCAGGGCTTCAATTGCCCGGCTGGTCCGCTCGCAGTCCTTCAGGGTCACCCCGGTGGGGGTATCGATGTAAACAAGCAGTCGGGCCCGCGGCCCGGCTCCGGACAGCTCCCAGTGATAGAGCTCCACTTGGGCCTCGCGTGCCCCTTGACGCAGAATGGTATCCAGCTTTTCCCGTAAGCTGCTCATCTTGGACATTATACCTGGTTCCCCGAACCGGACAGCTCACCGGCCTCGCCGAGTATTTATGAGTCTAAAAACCGGCTCTGGCGCAACCAATGGATTGGGGGTACGTGTTTAGCGTTGGGGGCCTCCGGCTGGGGACTTCTCTGTAGGGCAAGGCT
>JAJOKL010000060.1 GCA_021129895.1 Candidatus Bipolaricaulota bacterium | reverse complement strand
CACCTCTATTACGTGCGCTATCCCCTGGAGGACGGAGGATACGTGACCATCGCCACCACCCGGCCGGAGACCATGCTCGGGGACACCGGGGTGGCGGTGAACCCCCACGACGACCGGTACAAACCCCTGATCGGGAAGACGGCCATCCTGCCCCTCATTGGGAGGAAACTTCCCATCGTGGCCGCCGAGGAGGTGGACCCGGAGTTCGGCACCGGGGTGCTCAAGATCACCCCGGGGCACGATCCGGTGGACTTCGAGATCGGAAAGCGGGAGGGCCTTCCGGCGGTGAACATCCTCAGCGGGGACGGCACCATCAACGAAAACGGCGGGCCGTTCGCCGGCCTGGACCGCTACGTCGCCCGGGAGGAGATCGTCAGGCGCCTGAAGGAGGAGGGGTTGTTGGAGAAGATCGAACCCTACCGCCACGCGGTGGGGCACTGCTACCGCTGCAACACCGCGGTGGAGCCCCTGATCTCGACGCAGTGGTTCGTGAAGATGCGCCCCCTGGCTGAACCGGCCATCGAAGCCGTGAAGTCAGGGAAGATCAGGTTCATCCCGGAACGGTGGACAAAGCTTTACTACGAGTGGTTGGAGAATATCCGCGATTGGTGCATCTCCCGACAGCTTTGGTGGGGGCACCGCATCCCGGTGTGGTACGGCCCGGACGGGCAGGCGTTCGCCGCCATGGACGAGGAGGAGGCCCGGGCCAAGGCCCGCGCCCACTACGGGGAGGAAGTAGAACTCCGCCAGGACGAGGACGTGCTGGATACCTGGTTCTCCTCGTCCCTGTGGCCGTTCTCGGTGATGGGCTGGCCGGAGGAGACCGAGGATCTGTGGCGCTTTTACCCCACCTCCCTCCTCATCACCGGCTTCGATATCCTGTTCTTCTGGGTAGCCCGCATGGTGATGATGGGCCTGAAGTTCATGGGGGAGGTGCCCTTCCGCGAGGTTTACATCACCCCCCTGATCGTGGACGAGAAAGGCCAGAAGATGAGCAAGTCCCGGGGCAACATCATCGACCCCATGGAGGTCAAGGAGACGCATGGCATGGACGCCCTCCGGTTTACCCTGTCCCATGCATCCTCCAAGGGCCGGGCCTGGCGCCTCTCCTGGGCTCAGCTCGACGAGTCCCGCAACTTCCTGAACAAGATCTGGAACATGGCCCGGTTCATCCTGCAGAACGTAGAAGACCTGCCGGATGGCCTGACACTGGAGGAAAGAAAGCTGGCCTGGGAGGATCGCTGGATCCTGTCCCGCCTGGCCCGCACGATAGACCGAGTACGGGGGGAGCTCGAGCGCTACAACTTCCACCTGGTGGCCGATGCCCTGTACCACTTCACCTGGGACGAGCTCTGCGACTGGTACCTAGAGGTGGCAAAGGTGCGCCTGTCAGGGGACGGGGAGGCCCGCCGCACCGCCCAACTTGTGCTGCGGGGGGTGCTGGACGAGCTCCTGCGGCTCATGCACCCCTACATGCCGTTCATTACCGAGGAGCTGTGGAGACATCTGGGGAAGGAGGACACTATCGCCCGGGCCGAGTTCCCCAAGGCTGACCCGGCCAGGATCGACCCCGTGGCAGAGCGGTTGTTCGATCTGTTCCGGGAGCTGGTGGTGGAGGTGCGGGCCATCCGAGCCGAGCTGGGGATGCCGGCCAAGGCGGAGCTGGAGGCTGTTCTCTCTGGGGACCGCGAGGCCGCCCAAGCGCTCCTTGACGGCCTTTCCACCGCCGCCTGCCGGCTGGCCCGGCTCTCCTCCCTCCGCTACGAAGAGGACTACTCCCCGCCGGAGGGCGTGGCCAAGGGGATGGTCGGTCCCCTCACCCTGTATCTCCCGTTGGCCGGGGTGGTGGACTGGGACTCCGCCCGGGCCAGGCTGCGGCGGGCGCTGGAGAAGGTGGAGGGGGAGCTGGGGAAGCTGGAAGCACGGCTTTCCAACCCCGGGTTCCGCAACCGGGCCCCGGCCGAGATGGTGGCCAAGGCCGAGGGGGAGGCGCGCGAATTGCGGGCCCGCAGGGCCAGATTGATGCGGCACTTGGAGGGGTGACTGTGGGAGAGGGGAGCCCACTTTCAGCCCGGCTCAGCAGAGGACGCGCCGACCCGGCACGGGTGCGGGCGCTTCTCTCGCGGTTGGGGCATCCCGAGGCCCGGTTCCCCGTGATCCAGGTGGGGGGGACCAACGGCAAGGGGTCAGTGGTGGCCCTGCTGGAGGCGGTGTTCGCTGCCGCCGGGATGCGGGTAGGGGCCTATACCTCCCCGGACGCCCGCTTCCCCCTTGGGCCCGGGCCAGGCGGCCTGGGAGCAGGCGGGGTTGGCGAGATCGGGGGTGCCGCTCCTCACCACCGAGCGGAAATCCCAAGTGCTGGCCGCCTTTGCCCAGCAGTGCCGTGAAGTGGGGGCAGCGTTGGTGCTGCTGGACCCTGAGGAACTGGAGCCGGTGGAGCTCAGCTGGCAGCGGGCGGTGTGGCGTTCCCGCACCGACCCGTTGGGTCTAGGGGTGTTTGAGCCCCGTTTCCTGGGGGCGTACCAGCGGGCGAATTTGGCCTTGGCGCTGGGGACGCTGGCGGAGTTAGTTGGAGGGATGCCGCTTGCCAAGGAGGCAATCCGGGAGGGATTGGCCTCCGCCCACTGCCCGGGGCGGTTTGAGGTGGTTTCCCACCGGCCGTACGTCGTGCTGGACGGGGCCCAAAACCCCGCCGGAGCACAGGCCCTCCTGGAGTCGCTGGACAGACTGCCTCGCCCTCGGGGACGTCGGACGTTGGTGTTCGGGGTGCGGCGGGACAAACTGCTCCCGCAGGCGGCACGGTTGGGCACCCGTTGGGAGCTAGGGGGCGGATTGGGGGAGACGGTGCAAAGGGCGGCGAGGGGGTTGGGGGAGGAGGACCTGCTGGTGGTGTGTGGTCCTCTCCCCGCGCTAGAGGAGGCCCGGGGTGTCGTTAGACAAGCTGCTTGATGAGGTGCGAGCCCGTCCGCTCCCTCGGCATGTGGCCCTGATCATGGACGGCAACGGACGTTGGGCCAAGCGGAAGGGGCTTGCCCGCGCCGAAGGACACCGCCAGGGGGCGCTGGCCGCTGAGAGGTTGATCCGCTTTCTGGGGAAGGAAAGGCTTGTCCCCTACATCACCCTGTTTGCCTTCTCCACCGAGAACTGGAGCCGCCCTCGGGAGGAGATCGAGTTCCTGTTTCGGCTTCTGGAGGGGTTCATCCGGGAGAAGCTGAGGGAGCTGGCGGAAGCCGGGGTGCGGCTCAGGCTGCTCGGGGATCCACGGCCCCTGCCGGCCCGGCTGCGGGCGGCCATTGAGGAAGCGGTGGCGGCCACGGTGGGTAACGACGCCTTGCACCTCACGGTGGCCCTCAACTTCGGGGGGCGGTGGGCCATCCTGGAGGGGGTCCGCCGGGCCCTGTCCCAGGGCATCTCCCCGGACAAGCTGGAGGAAGAGTCCTTCCGCCGACTCCTCCCCAGCGGGGAGCTCCCGGAGCCTGACCTCATCATCCGTACCGGGGGGCACCTCAGGCTCTCCAACTTCTTCCTGTGGGAGGCGGCCTACGCCGAGCTTTACTTCACCCCCATTCTGTGGCCGGACTTCGACGAGCGGGCCTTCCTGGAGGCGATCCGCGATTTCCAAGGCCGGACCAGGAACTTCGGGCGGGTGGTGCCATGAACCCCAAGACATTGGGGTATCGGCTGCTGACCGCGGTGGTGGCCATCCCCGCGGTGCTGGGGGTGTTCTGGTCCGCTGAGCAATTCGGCCAAGACTGGCTGGTGGGGGTGTTGTTGTCCGCGGTGGGGCTGATCGCAGGGTGGGAGTACCTGTACCTGGTGGGCCGCCTGGAGGTCCCCTTGCCCCGGGAGCTGTTCCTGGGGGCCATCCCGGCGTACCTCATGTTGGCCGGGCTGTGGGACGGCCGCTACGCGCTGGTGGTGGGCTGGGGGGTGGCATATCTGATCGTGGTGTACAGCTTCTTCCGCCGAGGCCCCCGGGAGGGGTTCTTCGCATCCCTGGCCGGGATATTCGGGTTCCTCTACATCCCGGGTCTGCTGAGCTTCATCTACCTCCTGTATCGGGGTGGCTTCTGGTATCTGGTGCAGTTCTTCCTCATCGTGTGGGGGTACGACGTCGGAGCCTATTTCGTGGGCAGCCTCATCGGCCGCCATCAATTGCTGCCTCGGATTTCGCTGGCCAAGACCTGGGAAGGGGTGGCGGGGGGGTTGGCCGTCGCTGCCTTGGGGGCGTTGGTCTGCCCCCCCTTCTGGGAGGATTTTTCCAGGCAGTTGCCGCACATGCTGGCCCTAGGGGTGGGGGTGGGGGCGTTCGTGCAGCTGGGTGATCTGTTCGAGTCGCTGTTGAAGCGCGCGGCAGGGGTGAAGGACGCCGGGCGACTGCTCCCTGGGCACGGGGGGATCCTGGATCGGATCGATGGCCTGCTCGCCGCTCTCCCCATCTACTTCTTCTACATGCGCTTCTTGCTGGGCCGCTTCTGAGGCCAAGGGCCATGGGCGAGTACGTGCGGGCCGCTTACATAGCGGTGGGGATGCTGCTTCCCCTGCTTGTCGCGTTGCGGCGGCTTCATCCCTGGCCCCCCACCCAGGACCTGGCGTTGGGGTTCCTGCTCGGCATGTCCGGGACGCTGTTGGTGCTGCTGGCGCGGCGAGCGGGGGGCTGGCCCGGGGAGGGGGTGTTGGGGGCGTTCCTCACCGCCGGGGGCCTGGAGGAAGGGGTGAAGTTGACCCTGGGACTGGTGCTGCTGCGGCGGCTGGCCGGGGAGGCGTGGGTGGGGCCGGCGGAGGGGATGCTGACCCTGGCCTTCTTGGGGGCGGGGTTCGAGGCGGTGGAGGGTTTTCAGTACTTGGTAGGCGGGGTGACTCAAGGGCTGCCGCTGGGGGAGATAGTGGCCGCTCGGGCCCTGCCCATGCACTAGCGGCGACCTACGCCGCCTTGACGCTGGGGTGGGGGGTCATCTGGTTCCTGTGGGCCGGGCGCCGCTCCCCCTTTAAGCTGCGTCAGGCCCTCCGGCGGCTGGATCCCTGGCAGGCCGGGCTGGTGGTCCACCGCTGGGGCTGGGAGAACGTCGGCCCCTTGATGAGGAAGGACCGGGGAACCCCCGGGGGCTGGGCCCTGGGGGTGATGATCCTTTACCCGCTCCTGGTGCTCGCGTTGGGCCTTTTGCTTCAGGCCATAGGCTGAGGCAAAAGGTTTGGGCGACCGTGGGGGGAACGGTCGCCCAAGCCGGTGGTGCACCGGATGAGGGGGTGGTAACCACCGCTAAAGTATAGCCGGCGGCCCCCGGTTTGTCTGTAATGCCAGTCACATACGGACCGATTTCTCCTCCACCGCCCGTAGCTTTCCTGGAGCCCCCCGCCGGCGCGGGCCCCGGGCTTGGCGTACACTACCTGCGATGAGAGACGTCCTTTCAGGCCTGAACCCGGAGCAGCTGGAGGCGGTCACCCACCGGGAGGGGCCGCTCCTCGTCCTTGCCGGCGTGGGCACTGGCAAGACCACCGTCATCACTCGCCGCATCGCTTACCTCATCGCCGAGGGCCTCGTCCAGCGCCCCAGCCAGCTTCTGGTGTTCACCTTCTCCCATCAGGCGGCCGAGGAGATGCTGGACCGGGCGTTCGACTGGGTGGGCTACGCCGCCCTGGACGCCTGGGTGGCCACCTACCACTCAGTTTGTGAACGGATCCTGAGGGAGAACGCGCCCCTGGCCGGCCTGCCCCCGGACTTCAAGATCCTGGACGAGTGGGACCAGCGGGTGTTTTTGCTCGATCACCTGTGGGAGCTCCCCCTGAAGACTTTAAAGCCCAAGGCCCTGCGCCAGCCGCTCAGGTTCCTGGCGCCGCTCCTTTCCCTCATCCACCGGGCCAAGGACGAGGGTTTTTCACCTGAGGATTACCTGGGTTGGGTGGAACGGGCTTGGGAGGCGGGCACGCTCCCCCAGGACGAGCTCGACCTCCACCAGGAGCTGGGGGAGATCTACGCCGCCTACCAGGAGCTCCTCCAGGCCGAGGGGATGGTGGACTTCGGGGACCTGGTGCTGCGGGCGGTCAGGCTACTCTCGGAGCGGCCGGGGCTTCTTTCTGAGTACCACCGTCGGTTCCCGTTCGTCCTGGCGGACGAGTTCCAGGACACGAGCAAAGCCGAGCTCAAGCTAGTG
Organism: Candidatus Bipolaricaulota bacterium; assembly: GCA_021129895.1. GTDB lineage: Bacteria > Bipolaricaulota > Bipolaricaulia > Bipolaricaulales > Bipolaricaulaceae > UBA3574. The sequence goes on along the minus strand of JAJOKL010000060.1, from coordinate 4,328 downwards.
GAGCTCCTCTCCGGGCACCGCAACGTCACCGTGGTGGGGGACGACGACCAGGCCATCTACGGGTTTCGGGGGGTGCCCTGGGACAACCTGCTTTCCTTCCTCAAGGCATTCCCCGAGGCCAGGGTGATCGTGCTCAAGGAGAACTACCGCTCCACCTCCCAGATCCTGTCCGCCTCCCTCAGGCTGATCAGGCACAACGCCCATCGCCTGGAGGCGCTGTCCCAGCGGGGGGAGATCCCCCACCGGATCGAGAAGGACCTGCATGCGGCCAAAGGGTCCGGCCCCGCCCCCAGCCACCACCACTTCCCCACCGTGGTGGAGGAGGCGGAGTTCCTGGCCCAGAAGGTGCGGGAGCTGGCGAAAGCCGGCGTCCCTTACCGGGAGATGGCGGTGCTTTACCGCAACCGGTATCGGCCGGATCCCTACCTCAAGGCCCTGTCCGAGGCCGGGGTGCCGTGGGTGCTGGCGGGCAGGTTCGGGGCGGGCCTGTTCGACCAGGAGGAGATCAAGCTGGTCCTCTCCTTCCTGAAGTGCGTGGCCGACCCCAGGGACGATCAGGCCCTGTATCACCTTTTGGGTTCGCCCATCTACCGCCTGCCCGGGGAGGACCTGGCCCTCCTCACCGCCCGCGCCCAGCGGGGGCACCGGCCATTGCGGGAGGTGCTGGCGGCGGCCCTGGAAGCGGGGGGCCTCTCTGCGGAGGGGCAGGAAGCGGGCAAGCGGGCCCTGGCTGACCTCGTCCACTGCGAGGCCCTGGCCAGGGGGAATCCCACCGGCCGGGTGCTTTATGCCTTCCTCATGGAGCGGACCAGGTACCTGGAGGCCCTGGCCCACTCGGACGAGCCCGGGGCGGGCCGGGCCCTGGAGAACATCGCCGACTTCTTCGAGCACGTGGTGCGCCGGTTTCAGGAAGTGGCCAGGCATGACCGCGTGCCTTGGTTCGTACGCTACGTGGAGCAGCTGCGGGCCCTGGGCTGGTCCCCCCTGGTGGGGGAGGCGGAGCCGGGCACGGACGCCCTGCAGGTGATGACCTTCCACCAGGCCAAGGGCCTGGAGTTCGAGGCGGTGTTTCTGACGGGGCTTTCCGAGGACTTCTTCCCCGGGCGGCCCAGGCGGCCGGCCTTTGACCTCCCGGAGGAGCTGCGGGAGCCCTCCTTGCCCCGGGACGTGGCGCACCTGGAGGAGCAGAGGCGCCTCTTCTACGTGGGGATGACCCGGGCCAAGCGGTACCTCTTTCTCCTTTCCGCCTCCGACTACCGGCCTCCCGGGGAGCCGCCCAGGAAAAGGGCGGCCAAGGTGTCCCGGTTCGTCCTGGAGGCGCTGGGTCCAGCGGGGGTGGCCCCCGAGGGGCCGGGGGCCCCGGCCCTCCTCAGGATCGCCCGGGCCGGAAAAGAGCCCCCCCTGGCCGAGCCGACCATTGAACCCGATGCCCCCCTGACCCTGTCCTACCAGCAGGTGGACGACTGGCTCACCTGCCCCCTGAAGTACCGGTACATCCACGTGCTGCGGGTCCCGATCCGTCTCCATCCCACCGTGATCTACGGCCACGCCGTGCACCGGGCCATCCAGGCCTACCACATGGCTAGGCTCCAGGGGCGGACCCTGCCCCTCTCCGACGTGCTGCGGGTGTTCCGGGACGCCTGGCGCAGCGAGGGTTTTCTGTCCGCCCAGCAGGAGGCGGAGATGCTCGCCCAAGGGGAACAGGCCCTGCGCGCCGTTTACGAGTTCGAGGAGGGAAGCGACGCCTCGGTGGCGTTCGTGGAGAAGTACTTCGCCTTCGCGGAAGGGACGGCCAAGGTGGTGGGCTACTGGGACCGGGTGGACCGAGAGGGGCACGGGGCGGTGATCATCGACTACAAGACGAGCCAGGTGACGGGCGACGCCGCCGGCCGCCGCACGCGGGAGTCGCTGCAGCTCGCCATCTACGCCCTGGCCTACGAGCGACTGTTCGGGGTCCGCCCCCGAGAGGTGCAGCTGCGGTTCCTGGGCTCGGCGGGGGTGGTGGTGGGCCGGGCCAGGCCCACGGACCGGATGCTGGGGCGGGCGGCGGAGGCGATCCGGGAGGCGGAGAGGGGGATCCGGGCCCGGGATTTTTCCCCGCGGCCTTCTTTCGGCGCCTGCCGCCCCTGCGCCTACCGGGACATCTGCCCCGCCGCCAAACCCCTGTAGTTAGGCTCCACCGCTTTCCGGAGGCGCAAGGTAAATCCTGGCCCGGGCCAGAAGTTCAAGCGCGTGATACAAGTCTCGGATGGTACCCCCCCTGTGACAACCTCGGCTGGGTTGAACATGGCGAACGCAAAGCGCATCCCCCAGATGGCTAGTAAAAATTCGGAGAACTTAGGCGGGATTATGAGATCATACTTACATGCCCTGCACTGCCGAAAGCGAAAGTGTAACCCTGTTGGCCGACGGGCTCAGGGCGGGGGGAGATCCTCCAAGATTTCCTCAAGTTCGTTCCTGCAAAACCCGTAGACCTCCTTGAGGGCGGTGTCCAGGGACTTCCTCCCCCCCAAGGGGGAGGTCAACATCCATACCTCCAGCAAAAGCTGGGGTTCAAATTCCTCCAGCAGGTATTCCACCAATCCGGCTGCCAAGGGCTCCACCATTTCCCCAGGGTAATTGCTGAAATCCAAAAGACGTAGGGGGACCCCTCCGAACCGCTGTGCCTCCCGGATCAGCAGGGCAGAGTAGTCCTGTTGAGGTTCAGCCAGGTACCGCACCAGTCCTCGCACTAATATCTGGGACCAAGAACGGTCTTTCCACAGATGGTAGCACACCAATTCGGCTAGGGCCCACCGCAACTCTCGGGGGCTGGGCACCGTCACCCGTCCCGATCGCAGGTCCGGGGGCACGACCTGGGGGCCGCAAAACAGCACAATTGTGGGTGGCAACTGAACAGAAATCCCCAGCCTGATCTTCATCTCTTCAAGTAGCTGGGCTGCCTGGACGGCCAATTCCCTTGGCTCCGAGGGGAATTCTGGGGCCACATGGGCCACCACTCCGTCCACCCGCTGGGCCTGCCACCCTCGCGTGGCCTCCAACCAGTAGCCAACCTCACCCGGCTCCTCAAGCGCGGCCAGTTCCCGGGCGCTGGCCGCCCGGTCTCCCAATAAGAACCAAGCTCGGGCCCGTGCCCGAACGGCTTGCGGCTCGGGGAGGGGCGCCAGTAAGGCCAGGGCTTCCTCCAAGGCCCCGACCCGCAGCCGGCCCTGGGCCACTAGCAAAGGGGCATCGGTTTGGGCGATGGCGGTCAAGCGTTGAGCCCAACGTTGACCCAGCTCCGCTACATCCAATCCCAGCACCAGCTCTAGATTATTTGCCAGCTTTCCTGGACGCCAGAGCTGCATCACCTGGCGCAGTCCCCATTCCTCCAGCAAGAAGGCCACAAATGAGTGGGCCAGGGCAGCTAAATCTGGGTCCAGTGGTCTGAGCTCCCTCACTCCCCCTACCCCGGGCCGGGTGTGAGGGGAGTTAAGCGCCTCATACCGGGTAGGGGGAAACCGACCCCGTTCCTCCCACACCAGTAATTCCTCCAAAGTCAGGCGAAACGGCGCTGGGAGAGCAGCGGCAGCCAGATGAGGGGGGTCCGGTGAGGTCAAGGCGAGAACCAATCCATGCCTAAGCAGCCGCGAGCGATTTGCCCCCCCACAGTAATCCCCCAGCACCTGGATGAACGTACCCCGGGGATCCTCGCCCCATATCAGGTCCACCGGGGCCAGCACTACTGGCATGTCCGGTGCTTCCCTGCGGTTGGCCAGTTCCAGCAGAGCCGAATGGTCGAGGTGCACAAATACGTTGAGCTTGGGAGGCAAGCATTCCATCCCCAATCCACTCTCCTGTGCCAGGGAGGCCAAAGTCTGTTCCAAGCCCACTAGGATTTCTTCCATGCTCTCTACCAGCGGCGATTGGGGGAGAAGATGGAGGACGATGCGGTCCCCGGGCATTCGCTTTGTGGGCAAGGTCCGCCCCAAGCTCTGGGGCAACAGGTACAGCAAACCCACCCCCACTGCAAGGGCAATCCCCACCCCTAGGGCCAAGCCCAGCAATAGAGAGGTGCCTCTTCTTGACACGTCTCCTCCCTCATAGTATACTCTGCTATGATACTCGCGGGGGGAGGTGATGTGGAGAACGAAACGATTGGGCAGCAGGTGGCGATGTTGGGAAAGGAGGTACCGTGAAGAGGGAGGCTTTGGTGCTAGTGGCCACGGTGATTGGACTGATGGTCACAGGGACGGCCCTGGATGTAGCGCAGCTGGAGCGGTGGGCGGCCCGCGAGCTGATACCGGAACTGCAGCTGGCGGCTGGGATCGCCCTCGGGCGGCTCTACG
>JAJOKL010000035.1 GCA_021129895.1 Candidatus Bipolaricaulota bacterium | reverse complement strand
CTAGAGGCTTTTCTCGGCCGCTCAAGCCGCCTCCCTTCGCCCCTTTACGGGGCTCGCCATCACACCTCGCCTGGCCGTCCCGCCCCCACCCCGAAGGGCGAGGACAGGGCGGTTGCGAGGGGGCGGATTTGCCTACCCCCTCTGACTCGGTGCTTGGACAGGCATAGCCGTGAGCCTGCGGAGGGGCTCGCGCGGCGTCCCCCCTTCGCTCGTAGCGCAGGTCCGGAGGGGCCGGAATATTAACCGGCTGTCCATCGCCTACCCCTTTCGGGTTCGGCTTAGGGCCGCCTAACCCTGGGTGGATCAGCCTTCCCCAGGAAACCTTGGGCATTCGGTGGACGGGATTCTCACCCGTCTTGCGCTACTCATGCCGGCATTCTCACTTCCCAGCAGTCCACCGCGCCTCACGACGCGGCTTCGCCCCGCTGGGAACGCTCCCCTACCGACGCCCGCCTTAGGGCGGACGCCCCGCAGCTTCGGCACCAGGCTTAGCCCCGTTACATTTTCGGCGCGCGGTCGCTAGACTGGTGAGCTATTACGCACTCTTTAAAGGATGGCTGCTTCTAAGCCAACCTCCCAGCTGTTTCAGCAACCACACCGCCTTTCCCACTCAGCCTGGATTTGGGGGCCTTAGCTGGCGGTCTGGGTTGTTTCCCTCTCGACTACGGACGTTATCACCCGCAGTCTCACTCCCACGAAACGGCAGGCCGGTATTCGGAGTTTGATTGGAGTCGGGAGTTTCCCCCCTTCCCCAGCCAGTGCTCTACCCCCGGCCGCCTATCACGTGAGGCTGACCCTAGAGCCATTTCGGGGAGAGCCAGATATCACCAGGTGCGATTGGCATTTCACCGCTACCCACAGGTCATCCCATGGCGTTGCACGGCCAACGGGTTCGGGCCTCCGTGCGCGGTTAAACGCACTTCACCCTGCCCATGGGTAGATCACCTGGCTTCGGGTCTACGCCCCGTGACTAGTCGCCTTGTTCGGACTCGCTTTCGCTACGGCTCCGCCCCAAAGGGGCTTAACCTCGCCACGGAGCGTAACTCGCCGGCTCATACTGCAAAAGGCACGCGGTCACCCCCTCGCCAGGGCCCGAAGGCCAAGGCGAGCAGGGCTCCCACTGCACTGTAGGCGGACGGTTTCACGTTCTATTTCACTCCCCTCCCGGGGTTCTTTTCACCTTTCCCTCACGGTACTGGTGCACTATCGGTCAGCCGGGAGTATTTAGCCTTGGAGGGTGGTCCCCCCAGCTTCGCGCCGGATTCCACGTGTCCGACGCTACTCGGGAACGATGGCCAGGGAGGGCCTTCCCTTTCGCCTACGGGACTTTCACCCTCTCCGGTCGCCCTTTCCAGTGACTTTGCTGGCCGTTCGGCTAGAGAAGACCTTGGTAACTCCCCGGGGCCTCCGCAGCGGCCCCCACCATCGTCCCACAACCCCCCACGGGCAACGCCTGCGGGCTATCTCGCCCGTGAGGTTTGGGCTGTTCCCCGTTCGCTCGCCGCTACTAGGGGAATCTCCACGCCCCCTTTTGGGGGACGCGCCCGCCTCCCGAAGGAGACGGGTGTTGATTTCTCCTCCTCCCGCTACTGGGATGTTTCCCTTCGCGGGGTTCGCCTCCGCCGCTTATGTGTTCGGCGACGGATACCGCGCCTCAACGGCACGGTGGGTTGCCCCATTCGGGAATCCCCGGATCATAGCCTGCTCAGCGGCTCCCCGAGGCTTATCGCAGCTGGCCACGCCCTTCCTCGCCTCCGGCTGCCGAGGGATCCACCGTCCGCCCTTACCATACTTGCGTAGCAGACGCCCTATTCACTTTTCAAAGACCGGGAATGACTCGCGCGTTCCGCGCGTAGTATACGACTCCCCCGCCAGGGGTTCAAGCCCCCGAGCGGTGGCGCTCCACTAGTTTACCTCTCCCCCGTCCTACCTACAAGCACCCCGGACACACGTGACCAGGGGATCACGGCTTGGTGGGGAGGGGCGGGTCCCCTACAATGCAGGGGTAATGGCGACAAGGACCCCTGTGGCAGCCGGTACGTTCTACCCCGCCCATCCCGGACGGCTGATCCGGGAACTGGAGGCCTGCCTGGGGACGACAAGGGAGGAGCTGGGCCCGGAGCCAGGGCCCCTGGCCACCCCGGTGGGGCTGATCCTGCCCCATGCCGGCTACCGGTACTCCGGGCCGGTGGCCGGGGTGGGCTACCGGGCCCTGTGGAACCTGGGTCGGCCCCAGGCAGCCATTATCCTGGGCACCAACCACACCGGCCTGGGCGGCCCCATCACTTTCGCCGGGCCGGGGGAGTGGGCCACCCCGCTGGGTCCCTTGCCAGTCCACGAGGAGCTCACCCAGGCCTTGGCCGCCGCCACCGGGGCCGAAAGGAGCGATATCCCCTTCCTGGAAGAGCATTCGGTGGAAGTGCAGCTCCCGTTCCTGCGGTACCTGTTCGGCCCCATCCCCATCGTCCCAGCGGTGGTGCGGGAGCTCTCCCAGGAGTTCTGCCACAAGGTAGGGCAGGCGGTGGCCCGGGTGGTGGACCGGGCCCCGGTGGCGCTGATCGCCTCCACCGACTTCACCCACTACGAACCGGACCAGGTGGCCCGGGAGAAGGACCGCCGGGCGCTGGCCTATATCCTCAATCTGGACCTGGAGGGCTTTCTGGAGGCGGTGGTCAAGTACCGCATCTCCATCTGCGGGGTGGGGGCAACGGGGGTCCTGCTTTCCGCCGCCCGGGCGCTGGGGCTCCTGGGGGCGGAGCTTTTGGCCTACCGCACCTCCGGGGAGGTGGTGGGGATGCTGGACCAGGTGGTGGGCTACGCCGCCGTGATGTTCCGGGAGGTGGAGGCGGTTGCGTAGCATGACCGGGTTCGGCCGCGGGCAGGCCCAGGAGGCCGGCTACTCGGTCCAGGCGGACCTCCGCTCGGTGAACCACCGCTACTTGGAAGTGCGGGTGCGGGGCCTTGTGGAGCTCCCCGCCCTGGCCCAGCGGTGTGAGGCGCGGCTGCGGGAGGCCTTCTCCCGCGGGTCGCTGGAGCTCACCGTGCGCTGGGAGCTGGCCGGGGAGGTGCGACCCCGGCGGCTGGTCATGGCCGCCGCCCGCCGCCTGGCCGCCGAGCTCGAGGAGCTCAAGGCGGAGCTCGGGATCACAGAGGAGATCGGGCTCTCCCATCTTTTAGAGCTGGGGGCGTTTCAGGAGCTGCCTCCGGAGGAGGAGGACATGTGGCCGGCGCTGGAGCGGGCCCTAGAGGAAGCCCTGGCCCAGCTCACCCAGGCGCGGGAGGCGGAGGGGGCCCGGCTACGGGAGGCCCTGACCCGGGAGGCGGAGACCCTAGGGGAGTTGATGAAAAGGGCGCGGGAGGAGGCCCCCCAAGCCCTGTCCCAAGTCGAGGCCCGACTGCGGGCCCGCCTCTCCCAGCTTGAAATCCCCCTGGAGCCGGGGCGGCTGGAACAGGAGCTGGCTCTGTGGGCGGAGCGGGCGGACGTGACCGAGGAGCTGGATCGCCTGGAGGCCCACCTGGCGCGCTTGCGGGAGCTACTCGCTCAGGACGGGCCGGTGGGAAGGGAACTCGAGTTCCTGGCTCAGGAGCTGGGGCGGGAGGCGAGCACCCTGGCGGCCAAGGCCCGGTCCGTGCCTTTGGGGCAGACGGCGCTAGCCATCCGGCTCTGTGCCGACCGGATCCGGGAACAGGCCCGCAACGTGGAATGAAAACTAGACCCTCACCACGAAAACACCAAGGCACTAACTCACCCTGGAAGGCAAAAAGTTCCCCTTCATCCAGTGGACCGACGGCTCAGTCTACTTTTGCGCCTTCGTGTGTTAGTGGTGACCCCACTCCAGACTTCCGCTGGACCGGGTTTGGTGGTGGAAGATGGTGAGGGAGTTTTTGCCGCAGGGATGGGGGGTGCAGGGGGAACGGGGGATCGCGTTCGTGGTCACCGGCCCCTCCGGAGCCGGCAAATCCTCGGTCATCTCCGAGCTACTGCGCCGGGATGAGCGGCTCGTCTTCTCGGTATCGGCCACCACCCGCCCCCGCCGCCCGGAGGAGGTGCACGGCCGCGACTACTACTTCGTGTCCGAGGAGGAGTTCGACCGCATGCTGGCCGCCGGGGAGCTCCTGGAGTGGACGGAGTATCAGGGACACCGCTATGGCACCCCGCGGCGGGAGGTGGTGGACAGGCTCCGGAGGGGGAAGGACGTGCTCCTCAACATGGAGGTAAAGGGGGCGCTGGCCATCGCCCGGGCCAAGCTTCCGTATCCGGTGGTGCTGGTGTTCCTGATCCCCCCAAGCTGGCAGGAACTACGCCGCCGCATCGCGGCCCGGGGCACCGAGTCCCGGAAGGACCTGGAGGAGCGCCTGGAGATCGCCCGGGAGGAGGTGCGCCACATCCCCCAGTTCCACTACCTGGTGGTGAACGACGAGCTGGCGCGGGCGGTGGATAAGCTGGCGGCCATCATCACCGCCGAGCGGATGCGATTGGTGCCATGGTCCAGGTGGGAATCGACTTAGTGGAGGTGGAACGCGTTCGGGCCCTGGGTGAACGCCGGGGAGAAAAGGCACTGAGGAGACTCTTCACCTCGCGAGAACTCCACTACGCCTTCCGCGCCCGCTCCCCCCTGTGTTGGCAGCGCCTGGCCGCCAGGTTCGCCGCCAAGGAAGCGTTCATAAAGGCCTTGGGCCGGCCGGTTCCCTTCCGGGAACTGGAGGTGATCATCCGAAATGGCCGGCCCTATATCGCTTGGCAGGGACGGAACTATCCCCTCTCCCTGACCCACACCGGCGGGCTAGCGGCGGCGGTGGTGGTGATCCCGGAGGGGGATTAGCCTTCTTGGGAAAGCCCCTTCAGGTGTTCCCTGAGGGTGATCGTCTCCCGTTCCGGGCCCTGGGTCATGAACCGTTCCCGGTCCCGCTCCTCCGCTTCCTCGTTCAGCTTGCGGATGGACAGGCGCACCTGCCTTTTGGCCTCGTTGATGCCGATGATCTTGGCGGTCACCTCTTGGCCCAGCCGCAGCACCTCCGAGGGGCTGCCGATGCGCTCCTCGGAGATCTCCGATACGTGGATCAACCCCTCCACCGCCGGGGTGATGCGCACGAACGCCCCGAACTCCTTGATCTGGGTCACCGGGCCGGAGACCACCGAGCCCACCGAGTACTGTTCCAGGAACTGGTCCCAGGGGTCCTGCTCCAGAGCCTTCAAGGACAGGCTGATGCGGCGCTGCTCCTGGTCCACCTTGATCACCATGGCCCGCACGGTCTGCCCTTCCTCGATCAGCTCCTTGGGATGGGAGATGCGCTGCCAGGAGAGCTCGGACACGTGGATCAACCCCTCCACGCCCTCCTCCAGCTCCACGAAGGCGCCGAACTCGGTGATCTTGGTGACCTTGCCCTCCACCAGGGCGCCGCGGGGGTAGCGGTGTTCCACGTCCTCCCAGGGGTCGGGTTGGGCGCGGCGCAAGGACAGGGAGATGCGCTTCTTCTTCTCGTCCACCCCCAGCACCACCACTTCCACCTCGTCCCCCTCCTGCACGATCTCCTTGGGGTGCTTGGGGAAGCCCCAGGAGAGCTCGGACACGTGCACCAACCCCTCCACGTCCTCCTCCAGCTCCACGAAGGCGCCGAAGTCGGTCACCGACACCACCTTGCCGGTGACGCGGGTGCCGGGGGGATAGCGATCGGCGATCCCGATCCAGGGATCGGGCCGGAGGCGCTTGATGGACAGGGAAATGCGCTCCTCCTTGGGATCGGCCTCCAACACCATCACCCGCACCGTCTGCCCGGGCTTGTACTTGTCCTGGGGGGGGACCGGGATGTCCTTCCAGCAGATCTCGGTGCGGTGAACCAGGCCATCGTAGCCGCCCACGTCCACGAAGATGCCGAAGTCCACCACGCTCTTTATCTTCCCCTCCAGGACCTTGCCCGGGGTGAGGGAGGCAAATAGCTCCCGCTTCCGCTGTTCCTCCAGGTCCTTGAGGTACTCGCGGCGGGAGACGACGATGTTCCGATCCCGGCGGGAAAACTCGATGATCTTGAACTCAAGCTCTTTTTCTTTCAGGCGCTCGATCTTGGTGGAGACTCCCTTTCCCAGGTGAGAGCCGGGCAAGAACGCCCGGATGCCACCGAGGCTGACCTGGTATCCTGCCCCCTTCACCTCCTCCACCACCTTGCCCACCACGGGCGCGCCCGACCGATACGCCTTCTCCAGCTCCGCATACTTCTTGGCGAAGAACGCCTGCCGCTCGGACACGAAAACGGTGCCGTTTTCCTCATCGATATAGGTGACGATGACCTCGATCTCTTCCCCTGGCTCCGCCCGGTCGTGCAGCGGGGAGAGCTCCCCCTTGGGGAGGAGGGCCTCGGATTTGTAGCCGATGTCCACCAAGTACTCGCCCTCGGTCTCCTCCACCACCGTGCCGGTGACCGTGTCCCCGCGGCTGAACAAGCGGACGTCGCTGGCGTCGAGCGCGTCCTCCATCCGGATCCGATCCACCACTTTGAACCACCCCTTGTTGGATTTCCCCTTGCGGGCCCGCTCCTCTTTGTTTAGATGTCCGCGAACCCCTTGCGGGTAAACTGGTCCGATCTTATCCCCCCTGCGAGAAAGCCTCAAACCGCCGGGCCGGGAGGCCAAGCCCAGCCGCTGGGAAGCCCGGGGAAAAACTGTTCCTCTCCTCCAATCAGGGGAGGAAAGGGGGGCTCGGCATCGGCGGGACCCGCCTCCGAAGGGGCAAACCCTACACGGAGTCGATACGCTCCATGAGGCGCTCCGCCATGAGTCGATAGCGTTCCGCCTTGGGGAGCCCGGTGGGGAGCCCCTGGGAGAGCTCCTCAACCGAGAACGGGGTTCCGAACCGGACCTCTATCTTGGGGAAGCCGAGTGGGGGCCGGGGGGGATAAGGCCCCTGGGGCACCAGGTTGGCCGGGATCAGGGGCCGACCGAGGAGCTCGGCGAACCGGATGGCCCCAGGCTTGGGCTTGGCCCCGGGGCGGGTGGTGCCCTCCGGGAAGATGCCGATAAGTCGGGTTCGCTTGGCCGCCCGGAGGGCCTTGCGGAAGTCACGCAGGCTGAAGGCATCCCGGTCGATCACCGTGGCAAACCCCCATACCAGGGGGGCGAACAGGGGGTTCTTGAGGAGCCCTCGCCGGGCCAAAAAACCGATGCGATGAACCGGCCCAGCGGCGATGCACAGCACCGGGATGTCCCAGTAGGAGCGGTGGCGGGCCACCAGGATCCCCGCCCCCCGCAGGTTCCTCCGCCCCCGGACCCGCAGTCGGAACAACGCCCAAATGACCGGGGTGGCGATGATCACAAGCAGGGCGTACACGAGATCCCGGAGCCGATCAGCGAGCCAGCTGCGCACGGCGCTCCTCCACCAACCGCAGGGCCTGGGCCAACACCTGATCCGGAGACAGCCGGGTGGTGTCCAGGATGATCGCGTCCGCAGCTGGGCGCAAGGGGGAATCCTCTCGGGTGGAATCCCGTTGGTCCCGCTTCAAAATGGCTTCCAGGTGTTCCTGGAAGTCCCCACCCCGCTCGGCCACCCTCCTTTTGGCCCGTTCCTCGGGCTCCGCCCACAAGAAGAGCTTCAGCTCCGCGTCTGGGAGCACCACGGTCCCGATGTCCCGGCCCTCCATCACCACCTGCCGGCCGGCGGCGATCTTCCGCTGCAGCGCCACCAGATGCCGACGGACGGCGCTATCCACCGCCACCTGGGAGGAGAGCTCGTCCAGGTCCGGGCTCCCTAGGAGGTCGGTCACATCCTCCCCCTCCAGGAGGATCCGCCCCCCCTCCCGCACCTCGATCCTGGCCCGGTCCGGTGCCAGGCCACGTTTCTTCGCCAGGGCCGCCGCCCGGTACATGGCCCCAGTGGGGACGAACAAGTACCCAAGCTCCTGGGCCAGCCTCCTGGCCAGGGTGGTCTTCCCCGCGGCGGCCGGCCCGTCGATGGCGATCTTCATCCCAGGAACTTGTATCCCCGCCCGACCGGACGCGCAACGAACACCGTCCCCGGGACCGAAAGCCGCTCCGCCGCCGCCCGCGCCTCCGCCGGGCCTGGGAACGCGGAAAACAGGGCGGAACCGGCCCCGCTCATCCCCACCCCCAGGCCGCCCAGCCCCTCCAGGACCCGCCACAGCTCCCCAAGCTGGGGCCGCAGCCGCAGGGCCGCCGGCCACAGGTCGTTCTCGAACCGAAGTCCGGCGGTAGGACGAACAGGACAGGAAGAGGGGAGCCGAAGCTGGTCGAACAGCTGGTACACCTCCGGGGTGGGGCAGGGGAAGGGGGGCACCAGGATGAGGAACGCCCCGGGGAGGGCCACCTGAGCCGGGGAAAGCCGCTCCCCGATCCCCTCCGCCCAGGCCGGGCTTTCCCCGAGGAAGAACGGCACGTCCGCGCCGAGCTTGAGCCCGAGCTCTTGGAGCTCCCCTGTGGAAAGCCCCAAGTTCCAAAGCCGGTTGAGCCCAGCCAGGACCGCGGCCGCGTCCGAGCTCCCCCCGCCCAGGCCCGCCCCGGCCGGGATCCTCTTCACCAGCCGGATGTGGACCCCCTTATGGACACCTGTATGCCGGGCCAGGAGCTGGGCCGCCCGCCAGGCCAGGTTCTCCCCCAGGGGGATGGCCAGGCCCTCGGTGGAGATCGAGATCCCCTCCGCCTCGGCGAGGGAAAGCTCGTCGAAAAAATCCACGGCGCACATCAGGGTCTGGAGCAGGTGGTAACCGTCCTCCCTCCGCCCCACCACTCGCAGGGACAGGTTCAGCTTGGCGTAGGCTAGAAGCCGGAGCTCCGCCATACGATCTCCCCTGCTTTTATCACAGCCAACGCCAGGCGATGCCCGATGAAGTAGGGGAGCTCCCCCAGCTCCGTGGCGTCCCAGATCACAAGGTCCGCCAGCTTCCCCGGCTCCAGGGTGCCCAGCTCCCCCGCCAGCCCCACTGCCGCGGCCGCGTTCAAGGTGGCGGCGCACAGCGCCTCCTCCGGGGACAGCCCCAGCCGCAATACCGCCAGCGACATGACCAGGGGCAGGGAGGAGATGGGGCAGGAGCCGGGATTGAAGTCCGTGCCCAACGCCACCGGCACCCCGGCCTCGATCAGCCTCCTCGCTGGGGGATAGGGCTCGGCGAGGACGAACGCGGTGCCGGGGAGGAGCACCGCCACCGTGCCGGCGCGAGCTAAGGCCTCGATGCCCTCCTGGGATACGTGGAGCAGGTGATCCGCGGAGATCGCGGAAAGCTCCCCGGCGAGCTCCGCCGCCCCCACACCGGCGAGCTCGTCGGCGTGCAGCTTGGGCAAAAGCCCGTGTTCCTTTCCGACTTCCAACACCCGGCGGGCCTCCTCCACCGTGTAAAAGCCCCGGTCGCAGAACACATCGCAGAACCTGGCCAACCCCGCCTCGGCCACCTGGGGGATCATCTCCTCCAAGATCTCTTTCAGGTACTCCTCTCGGGAAAGCCCTGCCGGGAAGGCGTGGGCGCCCAGGAAGGTGGGCACGACGGTGAGGGGCAATTCCTCCCCCAGCCGCCGGATCGCCCGCAGCATCTTCAGCTCGTCCTCCGGGGTGAGCCCGTAGCCGGACTTGATCTCCACCGTGGTTATCCCCTCCTGCAGCATGCGCAGGAGGCGTGGCCGGGCCAGGGCCACCAGCTCGTCCTCTGAGGCCGCCCGCACCGCCGCCACCGTGGTGAGGATCCCCCCTCCGGTGTACCGCTCCCCCCGGGCCCGGGCCAGGAACTCCTGCACCCGGGTCCCGGCGAACACCGCATGGGTATGGGGGTCCACCAGCCCTGGGGTGACCAGGCGTCCTTTGGCATCCAGCCCCGGGCCGGGGAACGGGGGAGGGGGGCCCTGGCCCACCGCCGCGATCCTCCCACCTTGGATGAGCACGTAGGCGTCCTCCAGCACCCGGAGCCGTCCCTGGGCTGGGCCGGCGGCCGGCCCTCCTCCCAAAGGGGTGACCAGCTTCCCGATCCCGTGAATGAGAAGGTCCATAACCCCAGGATTATAGGCGGTTCGGGCCAGTGTCCCCGGCCAGAAGTGTTCCCCTCAGGCCCTGGCCGGATACCGATAGGGGTGGCGCAGGAAGTCCTGGACCTCGGCCTTGGTGGGCAGGGAGGAAGCAGCGCCCTTGCGGGTCACAGTGAGGGCGGCGGCGGCGTTGGCGAACCCGATGGCCTCGTAAGGGCCCTTGCCCTCGGCGAGCGACACCGCCAGGGCGGCGTTGAACGCGTCTCCGGCGGCGGTGGTGTCCACCGCCTGCACCCGGTAGGCGGGGAAGCGGGTGACGCCCCCGGACTCGGCCAGGTACGCCCCGTCCCGATCAGCCTTTATCACCAGATTGCGCACCCCGGTAGAGAGCAGCTCCTGCCCAGCACGCACCAGCTCCCCCTGGTCCAAGGCCCTCCCCCCAGTGAGCACCCCCAGCTCCTCCCGATTGGGGGTGAGGTAGTCCACCCGCCCCAGCGGCAGGGAGGAGAGATCCCGGGCCGGGGCCGGGTCAAGCACAACCAGCGGCCGCTCAGGGGGCAACCGGCGCAGGATCAGGGCCAGGGGTGGAAGCGGCACTTCGAGCTGCAGGAGCAGCATGTCCACCTCTCGCAGCCAGGGCAGGATGCGCTGGGCGTACTCCTCATCCACCCGGCCGTTGGCCCCGGGCGCGTAGCCGATCATGTTCTGGCCGTCCGGCCCCACCAGGATCAGGGCCACTCCGGTGACCTCGCCGCTGGGGC
>JAJOKL010000064.1:5746-10886 GCA_021129895.1 Candidatus Bipolaricaulota bacterium | reverse complement strand
ATACCGGGACATTTGCTGAAAGGGAAGGGGACAAATGTCTTATTTGTGACACTACTTAAGGGGGCGAAATCCCGGCGGTAGGCGACGAAAACCCCGTGTTTAAGGGATCGAACCCTCCAAAACCCGCCTTAACTTGTCAAAGTCGGGTAAGAGAGCCAACGCACGAGCGAACTCGTAGTAGAGTGTTCTCCGAGCTTTGTTAGTTTTAGGCATGATCCTTGCACCTACAGGTAAGGATTATGTCTCAAACTATAAAACAGTCAAGTGACACACTGTGCCATAAAATTCACGCCGAGCGCAAAGGCAAGATGTTCCGAAGCCAAATCAGCAATACTACAAGTTTTGCTCCACAACGCCGACTAGATTCTCAACTTCGAAATGTAAGGCTTTAAAGCCTTTTCCAACCGGACCATGGCGTCGATCATCGCTTGGTGCACCTCAGGCCACTTTTCCTCGTCCAGGTAGCCGCCTATCTCAAGAGCCTTCTTGATCCGGCAAGCCCGTTTCCCCTCTAGTCTCTGCCATTCAAGCGCCTCGCCGAAGGCGGATTCGATGGCCTCTCTATGCCTGAGAAGTTGTTCGAAAATGGCTTCGTTCTCCGCTTCCGAGTCCTTGCCTCGATCAATGTAAAGCTCTACATAAGTCTCATGTTGGCGAGCTACGTAGTTCAGGGCCAGGCCGGTCTTTCCAGCACCGGTACTGATCCAACTATGATGGGTAGGGGAAATTCCAGCATGCAACTTCGTTCTCTGTCTTGCCCTTTCGAGGAGCTGTTCCCAAAAGCGGTATCGGAGGGCATCCCGCTCGGCAAGCTGCTTCTTTTTGGCTCCCACCTCACGGCTCTCCTCACTGGGGCCTACAATCTGTGTGAGAAGCGGGGCAGGAGGTGAGTCGCCTATCTGAACAGCTTCAACTTTAAGTAGGTAGAAGGAGGCAGCGGAAGATTCGTTAAGCCAGGAGACGGCTCGGACATGCTCAGGTCTAGGGTCCGTTACGATCCAAATCGCTGTCTTCGCTTCGAGCGCCGTGAGGTAAGTGATGAGTTTCCCAAGGTGATCGTGATCGCTTTTTCCGAGTTGATTTTCAATGACCACAAGGTCACCAGCCTCGTCCTCGGCAACGAGGTCCACCGAGAACGACCCTGCGGACTGCTCGCGCTCCGCAGTCGCGAGGTTAATGTCGAGTACGTCGTTCAAAACGTCGATGTTCTCCTCGAGCCATTTCGTGAACTCCAAAGCCTCATGCTTCCAAACTTCCTTGAGTGGGACACGTTCCAATTTGCCGATTTCCTTCATCCGATGTCCTCCTCCCCCCAACAGACTACTGCACCTAAACCCTTTCAGCCTTTGCCCTCTAGCTCAATGATGGAGCGGTGGATTTCGGCGAGTTCTTTGTCGGTGAGGCCCCAGAGTTGAGCGGCGAGGGCGTCCACCCGCTCCTCGATCTCGTGGAGGCGGGCCTCGTCGCCCCTGGCCGCGGCCTCGTGGGCCTCTTTGGAGGCCTGGGCCAGCGCACGATGTACCGGATCGGCCGAGTTGTATTTAGGGATGTTGAAACGGCCAATTACATGTGGGGCAATCTGTGTCTCCACAAAGAAGGCACGTACTCCGAACCTTACGGGAGACGAACTCAGTACACCGCAAAGGAAAAAAGCCTCCTGAGGAGTCTCACATGGAACCAACATCAACTTTTCATTTGGCATAATTAGTTTGTCCTGTTGGCACCCTGTAACGGCGATAATGAAGTCGGATGCGATATGCCGCCATACCACCTTCCAGGGGGCGAAGGTGTAGTCACCGACGTCGAACATTGAGTAGAAGGGGCCGGTCTCGACCACTTTTCCGCTTTTGTCTTTCCGAGTGAAATACCGCTTGAACGCCGCCCGCTCGCGCAGGATCGACTCAAACCGCTTGAGGTAGGCCCAGGTGCGAGGATAGGCCTGTTGCATCTCTTCCTCGGGGATGGCCTTCAAGCGCATGCCTGGCCTGTGAGTAAGGAGGATGAACGCCGAGGGTTCGGCATGCCAGCGCTTCACGTCCCGGCCGCGGAGCAGGGGATAAAGGAGATCGGGTTCGATGACCTCCATCACCTCAGGCACTTTCCGCTTGGCTCCTTTGGTGATGTTGCGCACCACAACCAGGCCGTCCGGCCGCTTGGCCACGATCTCCATCCAGTACACCGCGTTTGCCCCGCCCGTGTAAACGCCAGCATGGGCGGTGTAGTCAGACTTCCCAAGCACTTTGCGGACGGCCCGTAGGGCCGCTTTCCTGGCGGTGAGCCAAGGGGAGGTGGGGTCACCGGGATCTACAGGTTCTGCGAAGAAGTCCAGCGTGTGGGTGGCAGTCCTTACCTCTTCCAAGGTGGAGTCGTAGGTGAACCGGGCACGCCCTTTCTTGCGCCACACGGTGTAGGGCACCGGGTACCGGTTGAGTTTCCCCTTCTCCAGCACCATAACCGCGGTGCGGTTGGATGCCCCCTCGAAGGGGTTGAGTGCCACCATGTCATCGACATGCACCACGCGCAGGGGGGCACCCTGTTCGCCGAGCTGGAACCGGCGGAATCCCTGCCCGGCCCCAGCGGTTTTGAAAAGCGACTGAGTGATCACAAACCCCAGCCGCCCTCCCGGCTTTAGGAACCGGTCCATGGCCACATAAGCCATCAGAATGGAAATGTCGTCTTTGGCCTTCCCCAAGATCGCTTCAAAGCCTTTGTGCGGGAAGAGCGCGTATCTCGTCCACAAGTGGGAGGTGCTCTGCCGATACCCGTCCGGAAGATGTTCCCAGTTCACCCAGGGGGGATTGCCTACCACGTAGTCGAATTGGCCCACGGTGAGTGGGGCGAAGTTGTTCTTGAGGAGCCGCGCCCACAGGCCGTCCAGGCCCTCGCGATGGAGTTCAAGAAGCTGCTCGTAAAGCGCCTGCAGGGGACCGGCCGCGGCCTTCCGCTCAGCCGCAGAGAGGCCCAGCTTCTCCACCACGCGCTCCACGAAATCGTCGGGGGGTACCTCCGAGCGCACGGATTCCTCAAGCAAGGTGCAAAACCGGTCGAACCGCCCCTCCGCGAACACGGCTTGAGGCACGCTGAAGATACCCACCGAGGTGCGCACTTGATAAAGACCGCTCGTCTCCAAGTCCTCCCCTAGCTCCGGAAGGAGCACGGAGTCGGCCAGGTACACGGGGATCGTTATCGGCCCCTTGCGGTGCTCGAGGAGGTCGCCCAGGGCGAGGAGGTAGTTCACCCGGGCGGTGATCACCGCCAGGGGGTTGATGTCGAAGCCCACCACATTGGCGAGGATCGCCGAAAGGAGCTCGTCCTCGGACACCATGAGCCGGTCCCCCAGTTCCCGGTAACGCTTGATGAGGAGCACCAGGAAAGTGCCGGAGCCGCAGGCTGGATCCAACCAGCGCAGGGACCGGAGCTTTGGGCGGAGGCTCTCCTTTACAGGGCCAAAGAACTCCTGGTCCACTTGGTTCAATAGCCTCTGGGCGAGCCAGTCCGGGGTGTAATACTCGCCCAGGTTGTGTCGCACCTCCCGGGGCAAAAGATAGTGGTAGAGCTTCTTCAGGAGGTCCCGGGTCTCGTCCGGGTCGATGGAGAGGGTGGTGGGGTCGTAGTCGAGGAGCCGCCGGATCAGGCCCCGGATGGCCTCCTCCATCCGCTCACCCCAATCGTATAGATACCAAACGAAGAAATCGCCCTCCAACAGGTTTTCTATGCCGAAGTCGCGGAAGATGCCGCCCCTTTCCATGTGGTGGAGCTTTTCCTTCAGCTCTTCGGAAGGAAGGTCGAGCAGGGTGCTGAACAAAGGCGCCCCTACCTTGGGCCCCAGATGCCGCGACAGCGCTAGCCAGGCAACGAGTTTGACGAGCAGGGCGAAGTAGGTGTGCAGGGCGAAGAAGAACCTCTCCGCTTCCTCCGGGATCTCAACGGTGATCCCAGCCTTGGCCACCCATTTCTTGAGCGGCTCGAGCTTGCGGCCGCCGAAGGCTTCCTTGTAGTCGATGGCCTCGGAGAAGAACAGGCGCCATTGTTCGAAAAGCTTGGCCACCATGCCCTCAGGCTTCCCGAGGAGGGAATCGGTGAGCGCGTCGTACAACGTGCCGATGGCTGCACGTGTGCGGGGCTGGTCAACGGAAAAATCGTGGGCCAGGTTTTCGGCGGTGAGGGCGGCCCCGGAAGAGAGGCCGGCCAGCCAGTGCAGGAACTTTTTCAGCGTGTCCTGACTGACTGGGCAAGGAGGCTCAAGCAAGATACGGCCACCCCGGAAGCGCATGAACAGGAGCTTCTCGCCGTCGAAGGCCACCCCGGCCAGGCGC
This sequence comes from Candidatus Bipolaricaulota bacterium, assembly GCA_021129895.1. Lineage (GTDB taxonomy): Bacteria > Bipolaricaulota > Bipolaricaulia > Bipolaricaulales > Bipolaricaulaceae > UBA3574. The sequence continues at coordinate 6,570 of JAJOKL010000064.1, read as the reverse complement.
CGCCTCCGTTCCTTCTTGGTCAAGCCTTCCAGGTAATCCCGGAGCTGGGCGATGGCGTCTTCCCGGGTCCGCGTGCGGGAGAGGATGCCCGGGCGCTTGAACTCGACGACGAGGCGGTCGAACACGGCGTCCGCGATCTTCCCCTTGGCCACCACGAACTCGTCGCGCACCTCTTGGGATACCTCGACCTTCTCGCAGAACTCGGCGAGGATCGGTTCCACGCGAAGGCGGAGGGCGGGCTCGTTGGGGTCTTTCGGGAGCAGCTCTTCGAGTAGGGCCTTGAGCCTGCGGGCGTAAACGGAAACGATCCGATCGCGCTCTTGTCCTACGTTCATCGCCGGTTCAGCATACCAGAAACAGCGGAGCCACGGAAGGACTTTTCGCCCTTTAACGAAACCTCGTTAAACTCGGACACAATTGTGATTCTATGCTCAGTATCGACGGTAGAGGATCAGGGCGTTGGGGTCGCGGGAGAACCCGAGCTTTACGAGTATCCCCTCGATCTCGCTCCCCCGGATCGGCCGGCCGTTCCAGGTCCGCACCCGCAGCCGGCGGAGTGGCCCCTGGAGGAGCTGGGGAAGCAGCGAAAGCCCCCTCTCCAGTTCCTCCCCACTCAGGTCGGAAAGCCCCACCAGCCTCTCCCCCCAAGCTTCCACGGCCAACAGGGGTCGGCCAGCGCACAGCACCAAGAAATTCCCCGGGGCGCGGCGCAGCCGCCAGCCTGGGTCTAAAGGATGCGCCAGGGGGAACGGCGCCCCCCAGAGGGCGGCCGGATCGCAGGCGGAGAGGATCACCCAGCCCGGCTCCTCCCGCAGGTCGCCGAG
>JAJOKL010000064.1:0-5646 GCA_021129895.1 Candidatus Bipolaricaulota bacterium | reverse complement strand
CATCGCTTGCCGCAAGGCCCGCCCGGGCCTGGGCCCACAGCGCCCGCTCCACCTCCGGGGTGGAGGCCCCCAGCTCCCCGGAGAGCTCGATGGGGAAGCTCGGCCCCCGGCGGGACAGGATTTTTCGAACTTTTTCTGCCAAAAGCGGGAGTTTTGGCTCCTCCCGGGGATAGGCGGCCAAAAGCCAAGGGAGGTCCTCCCGGAAGGCGAAGCCCACGGTGAGCTCCCGGCCTGAGCCGGGGCGGCCCACCCAGACCAGCTCCCCGGGCCGGAGTAGGTCTGACAGCCACTCCCGCCGGTAGCCGGCCACCCTGCTCGGTAGCACGTCCAGGTCCCACAGCGGCCAAGGAAGAAAAAGCCCTTGCAGGAGGCGGAGGACTTCCCGTAGCCCCTGTTCCCCTTCCGCCTTGGCCTCCGGATGCCGGCGCTGGTGCCGCAACAGAAAACATTGGAAGGCGGCCGGGGTGCGGGGCCGGAAGGCGCGCCTCCGACGGGCCAGGATGAGGCGTCGCAACGCCTCCAGGTGCTCGCGGGTGGTAGCGCATTCCTCCCCGTGGAGGCGCACTTTCAGGAAGGGGGCCAGGGCGGCCCGCACCGCCTCCTCCAGGAACGGATAGCGGGAAGCAAGCTCGGAAAGGGGCACCAGTCCCCGGAAAGAGACGTGGCGGCGGAGGAGCTCCGCTTGGGCCTCCCTATCCCCGGCCAGGGCCCGCCGCCACAGCGGCAGGTCCTCTCCGGCCACGACCCGCTGGGGCAAGGCCGACTCCGAAACCTCCAGGCGGGCCAGGCGCCCGGAGGAGAGGAGCTCCGGCAAGGCGGCCAGGGCCTCGGGGGAGGCCAGCTCCTCCAGCTCCTCGGGGGAGAGGTCCCCGGCCCGGCGTGCCAGCTCCACCAGCTCCGCCCCGGTCCTGGCCCGCGCCCCAGCTCTCAAAACCTCCACCGCCTCCGGGTCTATCTCCCCGGCTAGGTCCCGGCCCAGAAGGAGGGACAGCTCCTCCTGGGGGAGGGGGGCCTGGGTGGGGGCGGCCTTGGGCTCGTCCCACTGGTAGAGGTACTCCGCCTGGAACTCGAACAGCAGCGAGGCGCTGAAGGGGGAGGGGGCCTTTAGGGCCTTCGCCACCAGCTCCAGCTCTCCCGTCTGGAGCCGCCGCAGGAAATCCTTCAGCTCCTCCACGGGCAGGAAGTCGGAGAAGATCTCGCGCAGGGTCTCGGTGACGATGGGAAAACCCTCCACGCCCCTGGCCGCCACCAAAAGGTCCCTGGCCCTGAGCCGCTGTAGCCAAAGCGGGGTGCGCCTCCCGGTGCGGCCGCGGGGGAGGAGCAGGGCCCGGGCCGCGTCCTGGCGGAACCTGAGGCCGAACAAAGGGGAGGAGAGGATCTCCGAAAGCAGGTGTTCCTCCACGTTTTTGTGGTTCACGGAGCGGATCGTCTCCAGGGCTTTTCCGAACGGGACCCCGGTGAATCGAAGGAGGATCCCCCCTTCGGAGTGGAGGGAGTCCGGCACCAGGGAAAGCCGGCGCCGGAAGGCAGCCAGCAGCGCCAAGTTCCAGGCCAGGTGGAACCTGCCCCCGTAGGGGGTGAGGATGGCCACCCTGAGGCCGCCGGCCTCGTCCGGAAAGGCTTCGATCACGACCCTCCCGACCCTCCGGTCAGTGGGCACCGCCGAGCGCTCCCGTTGCCGGGCGATGTAGCGGACCAGGTTCTCCGCGGCCGCCTCCTCCAGGGCGCATTCCTCCCGCAGCCAGTCGATGAGCCCCGGGTCCTCCAGGCGCCCTTCGATCTCCCTGGCCAGGGCCCCCACCCGCCGGCCCAGGGCCACGTCCCGGGAGAACAGCTCCCCCCGCCAGAACGGGAGCTTGGCCGGCCCGGCCGCCGGGGCCACCACCACCCGGTCGTGGGTGATCTCCTGGATCCGCCAGCGGGAGGTGCCGAGCATGATCACCTCCCCCTCCCGGGTCTCGTACACGAACTCCTCGTCCAGCTCCCCGATCCGGTCCCCGGACGTGGTGTAGACGCCGAACTGGCCGGTGTCGGGGATGGCCCCGCCCCCGGTGATGGCCACGTGCTTGGTCCCGGGAAGGGGGTACAGGACATCGTTTACCGGGTCCCAGGAGAGGCGGGCCCGCAAGGGGAGCCCCACCCGGGCCGGCCTCCCGGACAGCATCCGCACCACCTCCCGGGAGACCCGAGCCGGGAGGTCCCGATAGGGATAGGCCCGCCGCACTATACGGAGGGCGTCTTGGACCGGGATCGGTCCGGTGGCCACCATGGCCACGAGCTGTTGGGCCAGGATGTCCAGCGGGTTCTTGGGGACCTTGACCGGGGCCAGGTCCACCTCCCGCATCCCCCAGGCCACCGCCGCCAGCTCCAGAAGGTCGGCCCTGGTCTTGGGGATGAGCCGGCCCTTGGCCGTGGCCCGGAACAGGTGCCCGGCCCGCCCCACCGCCCGAGGGGACTCCACCTGACACACCAGCTCCACCAAGCCCATGTCGATCCCCAGCTCCAGGGAGGCGGTGGCCACCAGGGCCGGAAGTTTTCCCGCTTTGAGGGCCTCCTCCAGGGCCCGCCGCCGCTCCTTCGCCACCGAGCCGTGGTGGACCTGGGCGACCTCCTAGCCAGCTAGCTCGTTCAGTGATCCGCTCCGCCGCCCGGCGGTTGTTCACGAACACGATGGTGGAGCGGTGGGCTTGGATGAGCTCAAGGAGCCTTTGATAGATGGCCGGCCAGATGGTCCCCTCCGGCAGGGCGGCCATGTCCGGGACCGGGGAGATGACCTGGATATCCAGCTCCTTGCGGAGCCCAGCGTCCACCACCTCCACCCCTGGGGACCAGTGTCCAGGCCCGCTCTCGATAACCCCCCAGGAAGCGGGCCACCTCCGGGAGGGGGCGGATGGTGGCCGAAAGGCCGATCCGCTGGTATTCCCCCGCCAGCTCCACCAGCCGCTCCAGGCATAGCGCCAGGAAGGTGCCGCGCTTGTTCGGCGCCAGGGCGTGGATCTCGTCCACGATCAGGAAGCGCACCGTCCTTAAGGTCTCCCGGGCCCGGGGGGAGGTGAGCATGAGGTGCAGCGACTCCGGGGTGGTGATCAGGATGTGGGGCGGCCGGCGCACCAGCTTTTGCCTTTCCGCCTGCGAGGTGTCCCCGGTCCTCACCCCCACCCGCACCTCGGGGATCTTCTCGGAACGGGTTTGGGCAAGCTCCTGGATGCCGGAAAGGGGGAAGCGGAGGTTGCGCTCGATGTCGTAGCCCAGGGCCTTCAAGGGGGAGATGTACAGGGTGTGGACCCCTGGGGGCGGCTCCTTAGGGCGGCGGATGAGCTCGTCGATGGCGTAGAGGAAGGCGGCCAGGGTCTTCCCGGAGCCGGTGGGGGCCTGGATCAACGTGTGTTTCCCGGCGGCGATGGGGGGCCAGCCCAGGGCCTGGGCCGGGGTGGGTTTCCCAAACGAGCCCCGGAACCACTGGGCCACCAGGGGATGAAACAGCCCCAGTACGTCCCGTTCTCCTCCAGCCTCGCCCATCAACCCATTGTATGTCCCCTGCCTGTTAGGGAGGAGCGGGCTGGCCTTACCCCTGCCAGGGCCTCCGGTGGAGCAAGGGCAGCCCGGGAAGCCGCCGGTGCCGAGCCCGCCCGTTACCCTCCACTGGAGGAGACCGGCCACACCAATACGGTGCCGTCGAAGGAGGCCGAGACGAGGAACCTCCCGTCCGGCGAGAAGGTCACCGCCTGGACCACGTCCAGGTGGGCAGTGAGTTCCGCCACCAGCTCCCCCTGCTCAAGATCCCAAATCCGCACTGCCCCGTCCGTTCCCCCCGCGGCCAGCAGCCGCCCGTCTGGGGAAATGGCAAGATCCCGCACTTCCGCGTCCCCATAAGTGAAGGTCTCCCTCACCCGGCCCCGCTCCACCTCCCACACCAGCAGCCTTCCGTCCTGCCCTCCGGAGATGAGTCGGTCCCCCTGAGGCGTGAACTGAAGGGCATGAACTATCCCCCGGTGCCGCTCCAATACCCGGGCGATGACCTGGGCCTCCCAATCCCAGAGGATGATGGAGCCGTTTTCCGAGCCGGCGGCGAGGAGGCTGGCTCGAGGGGAGAACGCCAGGGCGAACAGCATGTCGTCGAACAGCACCGGCTGCTCCCGCCACAGGGTGGCGAGCAGCTCGCCGCTCTCCCCGTCCCATAGCCGTACCGTCTCGTCCATGGAACAGGTGGCGATTACCTTCCCATCCGGGGAGAAGGCCACCCGGGAAATGGGCTTCCGATGGGCCTCCACTTCGAACCGAAGCCCCCCAGAACTCGGGACCCACGCCCACAGCTTGGCGTCGCTGTCCACCGCCGCGAGTAACCCCCCGTCCGGGGAGAAGGCCACTCCCGCCACCGCGGATTCAGGCCCACTTAGGCTCCTGATCGCGGCCCAATCCTCGGCGCTCCACAGGTCCACCCCCCCGATGGCCGTCCCCCCGGCGAGAACCGCCCCATCCGGAGAGAAAGCCAGGGCGGTGACCTCACCGAGGTGAGCGCGGACGGAGAAAAGCGGCGCTCCCCCCTCCCCCCACACCTCCACGGTGCCGGTGCGGCTGCCCACCGCCACCAGGCCGGAGGAAGCGGCCAACACGGCTGGGAACGGGGTGTGAACCTCCTGGGAGCCGCGCAGGGTGCCCACCCGGTCCCACCGGTCCAGGCCCACGCTGGTCAGGACCAGCAGCTCCCCGGTGGGGCCGTATTGGATGCCCTTCACCACCCCCCGGCCCAGGCGGACCAGCGGGGCCCATTCCCCGGCCCCGGCCAGGGCGGTCACCAACAGCGAGACGAGCACGAGGACAAGAGCCTTGCTATGCATTCATTTCCCCCCTTGAGAAATGCCGGCGGCCGTGCCGCAGGCTTCGATTCCAGAAGATAGTTTACCCGCCGCGGCCAGAAGCCGGGCACAGTTCCCCCAATGGGCAGCCGCCGCACCGGGGACGGGCCCGACAGTGGTCTTTTGCGTGTCGCACCAACAGGGCGTGGTACTCGGCGTAGAGCTGGGGGTCGGGCGGGAGGTTCTTTTCGAATAGCTCCTGCACCTCTTCGTATCGAGCCGGCTCGCCTCCCAGCAATCCCAGCCGGGTCAGGATGCGGATGGTGTAGGCGTCCACCACGAACACGGGGTGACCTGCGGCGTAAAGCAAGATCGAGTCGGCGGTCTCCGGGCCTATCCCCGGGACGGAAAGGAGCGTTTCCCGCAGCTCCTCCGGGGGAAGCGAGAGCAGGCCCTCCACCCCGCCCTGGTTCAGCACCAGCTCCACCAGCGCCTTGAGCCGCCGCGCCTTTTGGCGGAAGAAGCCGGACGGGCGGATCAGTTCCTCAAGCCGTCGCTGGGAGAGGGCGGCGATCCCTTTCGGGGACAGGGCCCCGGCTTCCTTGAGCCGGGCGATGGCCCGTTCCACGTTGCGCCAGGCGGTGGCCTGGGTGAGGAGCGCCCCCACCATGACCTCGAAGGGGGTGTCCGCCGGCCACCAACCCTGGGGGCCATAGGCTCGCAGGAGTCGTCGGTAGATTTCGAGTAGCAGACCAGCGATCTGGCTCACGGACGGGATGATACCGAGCTACAAGCTGCTGTGTTGAATAAGAGGGGCCTGAGGGACTATGATAGTGAGGGGTAAATTGGC
>JAJOKL010000164.1 GCA_021129895.1 Candidatus Bipolaricaulota bacterium | reverse complement strand
ACCCCCGCCCCCTGGCTCTCCGTCTATGGCAGCCTGGGGGCCGAGCTCTTCTGTGGGTACAGGTTCCGACTTCACCCGGCCTGGGCCACTGCGCTGATAAAAGGGGGTGAGCTCTATTGGTGGGTCGGGCTTTCGTTCTCGTTCTGATCCTGTCCCTCTCGGCCGGAGGGTGGGAGCTTACCATCGCGTTCACAGGCGACCTGCACGTCTCCCTGGAGCGGCTCTCCGCCATCGCCCCCCTCCTCGCCGAAGCCGACCTGATCCTCGACGCTGGCGACACCTGGGAGGACCTGTACCGGCTCACCGGCCTCCCCCAGGCCCGGGAGATGGCCCGGAGAATGGGGGAGCTGGGCTATACCGCCATGGTGCTAGGGAACCACGAGCTGTACCTGGGCCCCGCCCTGCGGGAGGTCATCGCCGCCGCCCCGTTCCCGGTGCTGGCCACCAACCTCGCCGGGGATCTCCCCAGCGAGAAGTACCTCCTGCTCGAAGTGAACGGGCTGCGGCTGTTGATCCTGGGCTTCCTGTGGGAGGAGTACCCCTGGTCCCTGTGGCCGGGCCTTAGGATGCTCGATCCCATCCAAGCGGCCAGGGAGGTGCTCTCCCAGGCCCCGTCCCACGACCTCCTCGTCTTCCTGGGGCACATGCACCTTTCGCGGGCCCGCCGGATCGCCCGGGCGTTCCCGGAGTGCGACCTGTTCATCCTGGGGCACGATCACCTTTGGCTTTCCGAGCCGGTGTGGGAAAACGGGGTACCCATCGTGGAGGCGGGGCACCGAGCCGGGGCGGTGGGGCTGGTCACCCTATCCGAGACCAGCTTTTCATATCGTCTGGTGCGCTCAGAACGCCTGGCCCCGCTCCCCTCCTTCCTCCTCCCGGCTTTGGCCGCGCTGGCCTTCCTCCTTCGCTGAGCGGACGGGAAAGCTTTGCGGGAGCCCAAGCTCTGGGGTATAAAGCCCAGGGGAGGGGTTCCTCTCCTGATTAAATCCCATCAACTCACTGAGTGGAGGCAGAAAAATGCAAGTCAAAGCAGCAGTTTTGGTGGACGTACAAAACCTGCAGGAGACCTTCGAGCGGCAAGGCATGGAGGTACGCTACGACGCCCTCAAGGAGCACCTCAAGGCCCAGTTGGGCTATGAAGGACCGGGAGGTCAAGTTCCTGGCGTTCGTCCCCTCCAAGCGGGAGGACGACCGCCGCATGCGCCTGATCGATGCCCTGTCGTTCATGGGGTTCCGGGTGATCACCAAGCCGGTGCGGGAACACCCCGACGGGGGGATGAAGGCCAACATGGACGTGGAACTGGTGCTGGAGGCGGTCAACCTGGCCCAGGCGGTGGGGGAGATGGTGATCGTCACCGGGGACTCGGATTTCGTGCCGCTAGTGGACTTCCTCAGCCGGCGAGGGGTGAGGGTGTCCGTGCTGGGGCCGGGACGGAGTTCCACCTCGGTGGAGCTGATCCGGGCCTCGGACAGCTATTCCAACCTGGATTCCCTGGCCGGGGTGGTGATCCCCCGTTATCACGAGGAGCCGGCTCCTTCCCCGGACCCACCCCGAGCCGGCGGGCACAGCCCGAAAGGAGGACCGTTGGACATCACCGTGCCGCTCCTGGGGGATGTAGAAGAGGTGACCCTGGTCCGCTGGCTGAAGCGGGTCGGGGATGAGGTCCAGGCCGGGGAGGCGGTGGCCGAGGTGGAGGCGGACAAGGCAGTGTTCGTGATCGAGGCCCCGGCCGCCGGGAGATTGGCCGCCACGTTAGCGGAGGAGGGGGAGAAAGCTTGTCCGGGGGCCCCCATCGGGCGGCTGGAGACACCGTGAGGGAGCTCGCCCACGCCGCCCTGGGCCGGGCACCTTATCGCCCGGTGTGGGACCTCCAGCGGCGCTTGGCCCAGCTCCGCCGCCAGGGGCATATCCCGGACGTTCTCCTGTCCCTGGAACACGAGCCGGTGATCACCGTGGGCCGCCAGGGCAGCCCCCAGCACGTCATCGCCCATCCCCAGGTGCTGACCCGGCTCAAGGTGGAGGTGATCGAAGTGGAGCGGGGCGGGGACGTCACCTATCACGGCCCGGGCCAGCTCGTCATGTACCCCATCCTCGACCTGCGGGGCTATGGGCGGGACCTGCGGCGGTACGTGGCCTGTCTGGAGGAAGTGATGCTGCGCACCGCGGCCCGGTTCGGGGTGGAGGCGCATCGCCGCCCCGGCCTCCCCGGCGCCTGGCAGGGCATGAAGAAGCTGGGTTCGGTGGGGGTGCACGTGCGCAGTTGGATCACCATGCATGGTCTGGCGTTGAACGTGGACCTGCAGCCCAACTTGTTCTCCCTGATCGTGCCCTGCGGCCTGCACGGGGTGGAGGCCGCCTCCCTGGCCGAGCTGGCCGGTCGGCCCATCCCCCTGGAGGAGGCCCGCCAGGTGGCCCTGGAGGAGTTCGCCCACGTGTTCTCGGCGCACATCTCCCCACTGGACCGAGGGGTGCTGGAGAGATGGGCGACCTGAAGCCGGGATGGCTGCGGGTTGAGGTGACCCCCCACGCCCCGGAACGGGTACGGGAAATGGAGGACATCCTGCGGGGGCAGCGGCTGCACACCGTGTGCCAGTCGGCCCGGTGTCCCAACCTGCCCACCTGTTGGGGGGCGGGCACCGCCACGTTCCTGCTGCTGGGGGAAGTTTGCACCCGCGCCTGCCGGTTTTGCTCGGTGGCCACCGGCTGGCCGGGGGGCAAGGTGGATCCCGAGGAGCCGGCCCGGGTGGTCAAGGCGGCCAAGACACTTGGGCTCTCCTATATCGTGCTCACCTCGGTGGACCGGGACGACCTGCCGGACGGGGGCGCGGGCCAGTTCGCCGCGGCCATCCACGCCTTGAGGCGGGAGCTCCCGGAGGCGGCGGTGGAGGCACTGATCCCCGACTTCTCCGGCAGCCGTGCCGCCCTGAGCCGGGTGGTGGAGGCCGGCCCCCAGGTGGTGGGGCACAACCTGGAGACGGTGCGCCGCCTCACCCCACGGGTGCGGGATCCGCGGGCGGGCTACGACCTCTCCCTATCGGTGCTCCGCACCCTGAAGGAGCTCGCCCCAGGGCTGGTCACCAAGTCCTCCTTGCTGTTGGGCCTGGGAGAGGCCGAGGAGGAAATCGAGGAAGCCCTGCTGGACCTGCGGACGGCAGGGGTGGACATCGTGGTGCTGGGCCAGTACCTCAGGCCCACCCCGGCCCAGCACCCAGTGTCCAGATACGTGCCTCCGGAGGAGTTCCGACACTGGGAGGCGCGGGCGCGGGAGCTGGGGTTCCGGGGGGTGGTGGCCGCCCCCCTGGCGCGCACCTCGTTCCGGGCGGCCCAGGTCTTTTCCTCCTTGCGATGAGGGTGCTTTTGGACCTGGCCTACCGCTCGCCCCAGGAGAACCTGGCCCTGGAGGAGGCCATCCTGCAAGCGGTGGGGGAAGGGCGGGAGCCCCCCACGCTGCGCATCTGGCGCAACCCCCGCTGCGTGGTGATCGGCCGGGGGCAGCGGCCGGAGGAGGAGGCGGACCTCTCTTCATGTGCCCGACTCCGGATCCCGGTGGTGAAGCGTCCCAGCGGCGGGGGGGCGGTGTATCACCACCCCGGCAACCTCAATTTCTCGCTGTTTTTGCCCCTGACCGGGCCCTGGACCTCGGTGAGGAAGTCCCAGGCCCGGCTGGCGGGCCTGTTGGCAGAGGAACTGGAACGCCGGTTTCGGCTGCCCGCGGTGGCCCGGGACGGGGGGGTGTATGTGAGGGAGAGGAAGGTGTCCGGGGCGGCCCAGCTCCGCCGCCGGGCCTTGCTCCACCACGGGACCTTGCTCCTGTGGCCGGACACGATCCCCATGGAGGAGGTGCTGCTAGCCCTGCGGCCTGGCTACCGCCCCAGCGGGGTGGCCTCCCGCCCGGCTCCGGTGGGGGACCTGTCCACCTTGCTCGGGCGGCCGGTGGAGCTGGAGGAGGGGATCAAAGCGATCCTGGCGGCGTTTCGGCCCCTGGGCACCTACTCTGCGGAACGACTTTCCCTGCGGGAATGGGCCCTGGCCCAAGCGGCCCTGGACTGATGGACCGGCCCCCCACCCCCGAGGATTTGAAGCTGGTGAGCTGGCAGCTCGGCCGCCCCGCCCGGGGGGTGGTGGCCATCGCCCGGGATTGCCCCTTCGGTTACCCCCAGGTGACGGTCAATCGCCCCCTGCATCGGGAGGGGGATGAGTTCGAGGTGTTCCCCTCCTTGTTTTGGCTCACCTGCCCGTTCCTGGTCGAGGAGGTGGCCCGGCTGGAATCCGCTGGCTGGGTGAAGCGGTTGGAGGCGCGCCTGGAGGCGGACCCGGAGCTCGCCGCCCGCTACGCCCGGGCCCACGAGGACTACCGGCGGGAGCGACTGGCCCTGCTCTCCCCTGAGGAGGAAGGATTCCTGCGGGCCCGGGGGGCGTGGGAGGCGGTGGAGACCGGGGTGGCGGGGCTGAGGAACCCGTTGCGGGTGAAGTGCCTCCACGCCCAGCTGGCCCACTACCTGGCCCGGGGCGCCAATCCCATTGGGGAGTTGGTGGCCGGGTTCCTCCGGAGCTGGCACTGCCCGCGGAGTTCGATCCGGTGCCGACCTAATTAGCGCGAGTAGGCCAGACGCCTGGCCCAGGAGCAACACCAAAGGCTCAGCATCGTTCCCGCGTCATCCCCGATCGTGCAAGGTATGTATGAGCGATACTGTCAGGATCTCCCTCGTGTTCCCTCGCTGGCTATGGGAGGAGGTGAAACGGCTGGTCCCCAGCGGGGAACGGTCCCGGATGATCGCTGAGGCCACAGCCCGGGAGCTCCGGCGAAGGCGGCGATTGGAAACCATCGAGCGCTTGCAAAGGCTCCAGGCGGAACTGCGAGAAAAGTACGGTCAGATTCCCAGTTGTGTAGAAGACATCCGCCAGCTGCGGGAGGAGCGGGATGCCGAGGTCTCCGGTCTGCGTTGATGCCAGCATCGTAGTGGCCCTGGTGACCCCCAAGACCCAAAGCGATGAGGCCCTTGCTCTCTGGGCCGAATGGATGCAAGCGGGGGTGGAAGTCATCGCCCCAGCACTGCTTCGGTGTGAAGTAGCCTCGGCCCTGTGGCGCAAGGTGGTGCGGAAGGTAATGGCGTTGGAGGATGCCCGGCGTTCTTTGCAGGAGGCCCTGTCCCTGGGCATCGAGTTCCTCGATCCCCCTGAGCTCCTGGTGCTGGCTTTCGATTTGGCTGCCCGCCTCCAGCGCCCCGCCGCCTATGACGCCCATTACCTGGCCTTGGCCGAGCTGGTGAAGGCGGAGTTTTGGACGGCCGACGAGCGGTTATACAATGCGGTGCGGGACAAGCTCCCCTACATCCGCTGGCTTGGGGGTTACAAGTGACCGGGGTTGGGGAAAACCCTCTTTCGCTATTCCCACCCAAGCGACGCTCTCCTTCCGGGCCTGCGCCCAGAGGGTGAAGTGGCTCCGTGGCCGATCCGTCGTTCTTCAACCAAAAAGCGTTCAATCAACTTAATCTAGTTTACAAAACAGGGTTTTGCTTGTCAAGCTTGCAGCTAAACTACAATTATTGTAGACTTTCGCAGCTTGTGCAGGTGGCTTTTCAGTTCGGGAGTCTGGAGAGAGGAGGCAGATGGAGATCAAGGACTGGCTAAAGGAAACGCTGGCAGAGCTCGGCAAGGCCGATGGGGTCACTTACGCCGATGCCCGGTACCTGGAGCGGGAGACGGAGCGGATCACCATCCGCAACGAGGAGGTGGCCGGGCTCTCCCGGGCCGATACCCGGGGCTACGGGATACGGGTGCTTTTCCGGGGTTCCTGGGGGTTCGCCGCCTCGGGGGTGATCTCCCCGGATGCGATCCGAGAGACGGCCCGGCGGGCCCTGGAGATCGCCAGGGCGAGCTTCCGCACCCAGAAGACCCCGGTGAAGCTCGACGATACCCCTCCCCAACGCGGCACCTACATTAGCCCCTGGGAGATCGACCCCTTCGCGGTGCCCCTGGACGAAAAGCTCGAGCTCCTCTTCTCCGCCGTGCGTATCCTCAGGGAGGACAAGCGGATCGCCAAAGCCGAAGGGTCCATGGAGATCTTCCGCACCCGAAAGCTCTTTTTGAGCACAGAAGGGGCGGAGGTCGAGCAGGAGATCGTGGAGGCGGGGGCGGGGATCGAGGCCACCGCGGCCGAGGGCCGGGAGGTGCAGCGCCGTTCCTTCCCCACCTCCTTCGGCGGGAACTACGCCGCCCGGGGGTACGAGTTCATCCGGGCCCTGGGCCTGGTGGAGAACGCCGAAAGGATCCGGGAGGAGGCCATCGCCCTCCTCTCCGCCGACCCCTGCCCCGCGGGGGAACTTGACCTGATCCTTGCAAGCGATCAACTGGCGCTGCAAGTACACGAGTCCTGTGGCCACCCCACCGAGCTGGATCGGGTGCTGGGCACCGAGATCTCCTACGCCGGGGGGAGCTTCCTGACATTGGACAAACTCGGGAAATACAAGTACGGCTCCGAGATCGTCAACATCGTCGCCGACGCCACCATTCCCGGCTCCATCGGCTCTTTTGGCTACGACGACGAGGGGGTCCCGGCCCAACGGAGCTTCCTGATCCAGGAGGGGATCCTGGTGGGGTACCTCACCTCCCGGGAGACGGCCCCGGTGATCGGCCGCCGCTCGGGCGGCTGCATGCGGGCCGAGTCCTGGAACAACATCCCCTTGATCCGCATGGTGAACATCAACCTGGAGCCGGCTCCCCATGGCCCCACCTTGGAGGAGCTCATCGCCGACACCAAGCACGGGATCCTGATGCAGACGAACAAATCCTGGTCCATCGATGACCTACGGCTCAACTTCCAGTTCGGCTGCGAGATCGCCTGGGAGATAAAAGACGGCAAGAAGGTCCGACTCCTCAAGAACCCCGTCTACACCGGGATCACCCCGGAGTTCTGGGGATCATGCGACGCCATCTGCGGGGAGGGCGAGTGGGTGATCTGGGGCCTGCCCAACTGCGGCAAGGGGGAGCCCTCCCAGTCGATGCACGTGGGCCACGGGACGGCCCCGGCCAGGTTCAGAAAGGTAAAGGTAGGGAGCGGAAAATGATCGGACGCGAGGACATCCTGAAGGTCTTAAAAGGTGCGCTCGAGCGGGCGGAGGGGCCCGCCGAGATCGTGTTCATGGGCGGGAGGTCCGAGCTCACCCGCTTCACCAAGTCCCAAGTCCACCAGAACGTGGCCGAGGAGGACCTCACGATTCACGTGAAGGCGGTGGAGGGAAAACGGGTGGGGGTGGCCCGCACCAACCAGCTCTCGGCCGAGGCCATCGCCGCCGCCGAGAAAAAGGCCCGGGAGATGGCCCGCCGCCTCCCCGAGAACCCCCACTTCCCCGGGCTCCTCGGTCCCCAGGAGTACACCCCCACCGAGACCTACTGCGGGAACACCCCGAAGTTCGGCCCGGACAAGCGCGCCGAGGTCCTCTCCGAGATCTTCGCCAAGGCCGAGCGGAAGAAATTCGAGGTAGCTGGGAGCTTTTCCACATCGGAGTGGGAGGTGGCGCTGGCCAACACCGAGGGGCTGGAGGCGTATCAGCCCGTGACCGGGGCGGAGATCGGCCTGGTGGTCATGTCTGACGAGGGGATGGCCCGGGCCGATGCGTTCTCCCCCGATGTGGAGGGGATCGACTTTTTGGCTCTAGCGGAGAAGGCCATCTCCCGCTGCGCCCTGGACCGGGACCAGATGGAACTTCCCCCGGGAGAGTACACCGTGATCCTGGAGCCGGCGTGCCTCGCCGAGATCTTCATGTGGCTCTCCTTCACCGCCTTCGGCTCGGAGGCGTATCTCTCCGGCCAGAGCTTCCTCGCGGGGGCCATCGGGGAGCGGTCCATGGGGGAGGACATCACCATCTACGACTCCGCCTGGGAGCCCGAGGCCCAGGGGCTCCCGTTCGACCTGGAGGGCTTCCCGAAGCGGAAGGTGGTACTGATCGAGCGGGGGGTGAACCTGGGGGTGGTGTTCGACCGGGTGAGCGCCCGCAAGGCCAAGGCCGAGCCCACCGGCCACGCCGGCCCCCCGGGGTCCCCATGGGGGGCGATCCCCTGGAACATCTGCCTGGCTCCGGGGGATTCCTCCCTGGAGGAGATGATCGCCTCCTGCAAGCGGGGGATCCTCGTGTCCAACTTCCACTACGTGAACGGGTACCTGGATACTAAAAGGGCCCTGATGACGGGGATGACCCGCTACGGGACGTTCCTCGTCGAGAACGGGGAGATCACCCGGGCGCTTAAGAACCTGCGCTGGACGGAGTCGATGCTCAAGGCGTTCTCCAGCGTGGTGGCCATCTCGAGGGCCAGGGAGGTCTTCGCCCGTGGCGGGGCGTTTTTCGCCATCGTCCCGGCGGTGATGATCGAGGGCTTCACCTTCACCGGGGTCCAGCGGGAGTAAAAGAGGAGGGGCCGCCAACAAGGCGGCCCCTTCGCCTCTAAAAAGCCCTGATTTACGGATCCGCCTGCACCGTGGGGGGCTGGTTCAGGTTGTACACCCGGATGCAAACCTCATCCGAGGCCACCCCACCGCAAGGGTCCCACACGGTGACCCGGACCCGAACCATGGTCTCCTGGCAGCCAGTGACCTCCGGGGCGGTGAAGATCGGGCACAGGGAGTCGGTGCCGCTGAGAGTCCCACCCCCCTCCACGATCTCCCAGCTCACCCGCAGGGGCTCGCCATCGGGGTCACCGGCCTCGGCCACGATCATGATCTGACCGCACTCCGGGACCGACAGGTCCGGTCCGGCGTTCACCCACGGGGACTGGTTCACGTTCTGAACATGTACCACCAGGGAGTCGCGGGCCTCGGCCCCACACGCGTCCCGCACCACCAACGTGAGCACGATGTCTTCGCCCTCACAGCGGTCGGTATAGGGGGCGGTGAAATAGGGGTGCAGGGCGTACTTGTCCGATAGCTGCCCGCGATCGCACTCGATCTCCCACCAGTAGGTGAGCTCGTCCCCGTCCGGGTCGGACACGGAGCAGGTGAGCTGAATGGTCTGGCCCTCCTCCACCGTGATGTCCGGGCCGGCATCCGCCACCGGCGGGTGGTTAACGTTCCTCACCCACAGGCATAGGATGTCCTGGGCGGAGGCGCCACAGGCGTCGGTCACCGTGACCAGCAGCTCCACCGGCCGGCCCTCGCACTCGCTGATCAGGGGGGCGCAGTAGGTGGTCTCGGCAGCGGTGGGGTCGGCGATGGTGCCACCGCCGGAGAGGATCTCCCACCTCACGCTCACCGGGTCACCGTCCGGATCCTGCCACAGGGCGCGGATGGTGATGGGACTCCCCTCATCCACCACCTTCATGTCCGGGCAGCCGGTGGGAGGGGGCGGGCACGGAGGCGGTGGACAGGGAGCAGGGGGGCAGGGAGCGCAAGGCTGTTCCACATCGTAGATGAAGTTGGTACCCGGGCCGCCGTCCAGCTTATCGCAGCCGGGACCGCCCAGCAGGTTGTCGCTGCAGGGACCACCGAATAGCTGATCGTCCCCGGCCTCCCCCTCCAGGGAGTCGTCGCCGTCCTCCCCCAGCAACGTGTCGTCCCCGGGGCCGCCCAGCAACCGGTCGTTACCCAGGCCGCCCTCCAGGCGATCGTTGCCCTCTCCTCCCTGCAAAACGTCGTTCCCAGGACCGCCCACCAGGATATCGTCTCCCCCGAGCCCGATCAGGAGGTCGTTTCCGCCCAGCCCCAGGATGAGGTCGTTGCCCGGGGTGCCCAAGAGCACATCGTCTCCCTCAGTGCCCCAGATCACGTGATCCACAGGCAGGCCGCGGTATGGCTCCGGGATCTCCGGCGGGGGTGGGGTGGGGATGGCCACCTCACGGAACAGGGCCGGAAGCTCGCTGGGGTCTTGGGTCACCACCAGCTGTCCACCACAGGTACGGGCCAGGCTGCCCAGCAGGGCCGCCACCTCCGGGGAGATCCCGATGGCCACCACGTCCAGGGTGGTGCCTCCGGCGCAGATCTCCCGGGCCACGGCCAAGGGGTCACCGCCACAGGTCTCCTCGCCGTCGGTGAGCAGCACCAATCGCACCGGCTCCCCTGTCACCCCGGCGGCGAAGGTCAGTGCCCGCGCCAGCGGTGTCTTGCCCATCGCCTCCAGCCCGCCGATCTGGGCCAGGATGGGGGCCCGCTCCGGGTGCACCCCGTAGGGGACCAGCACTTCCAGGTCAAGACAGCTTTCCGCCTCCAAATCCTTAGAGATTCGGTGGCCGAACGCCACCACCGCGAACGGCACGTCCTCCGCCAGCTCCTCCAGCACCAGGGTCAGGGCCTGTTTGGCCCAGTCGAACTTGGTCTCGACCGCGTCCAAGCTCTGGTTCATGGAGTTGGACGCGTCCAAGATGAACACGATCCCCTCCGGGGCTGCCCAGGCCGCCGCCGAGACCAGCACCAGCAAAAGCGCGATGCTCTTTCTCACCGTCGCCTCCTCTCCTTTTCCCCCAGGGTCCAGCGGGCATCTGAAGAGGGCTTGGGGGACTAGGCCCTTTACGGAGGCATTATAGCACTGAAGTGCCGTTCAAATCTGTAATGCGGGCTACACTCCCCTCCGGAGCTCGGCCTGAAGGGCGGTCAGCAGCTCTTGCTTGCGGCCCCGGGGGATCTGCCCCCGTAGCACCCCGCCCTTTACATGGCCGCAGCCCAGCACCTCCCCGGCCAGGCACAAGGCCACGTAACCGGGGGGGACGCCCTCCCGCACCAGGGGGCGGCCGTGGAGCAGGGCCAGGAGCTCCTCCCGGGTCAGCTCCACCCGGCGTTTTCGGATCCGGTCCCCCAGCAGCATCAGCCCGAAGCTGGTGGGCTTGAGCCCCCGGGCCTGGGCCCGCAGCAGGCGCACCCCCAGGGCGTGGACCCGCACCCCCTGCGGGAGGTCGGGGGCGGTGGTCAGCCACCAATCACCACTTGGGCACACGAGCCTCCCGGGGAGCTCCTCCACCCCGAACTCCTCCCGCAACAGCGCCAGCGCCACGTTATCCCGGTCGTCTGACCCGACTTTGACAAGTGTTTTTCGAGGGATTCAGTTAGGAAGGCTACTTTGGA
>JAJOKL010000124.1:3296-11083 GCA_021129895.1 Candidatus Bipolaricaulota bacterium | reverse complement strand
AGAGTTCGCCGAGGCGTTAGGGCGCCCCAAAAGCAAAACTTGGCGGGTACTCCATTTCCTCCAGGAAGGGGGGTGGATCGAACGCCTGAGCAAGGGTAAGTACCTGATCATCCCCCTTGAGGCGGGGCCGGAGGCCACCTGGTCGGAGGACGCCCTGGTGATTGCCTGCCACCTCGCCGAGCCGGCCAGCGTAGCCTATTGGTCGGCCTGCCACTATTGGGGCTGGACAGAACAGGTCCCCCGTACGGTGTTCGTCCAAACCACCCAGCGGAAGACGCAGTCCGCCCGGGTTGTGCTGGGGGTCCAGTACAGGTTCGTGCGCGTCCAGCCCCACAAATTCTTCGGCCACATCAAACGAACCACCGAGAGGGGCGAGTTCACTGTCACCGACCGGGAGAAGACCTTGATAGATGCACTGGACCACCCGGAACTCTGCGGCGGCATCCTCCTGGTGATGGCGATGCTCCCAACCGCGGAAGGGATCGACTGGGACAAGGTGGACGATTACCTCGAGCGGATGAACTCCGGGGCCATCTACAAACGCCTCGGGTTCCTGGCAGAACGTCTAGGACCGAAATTAGATCTGCCTGACCGGGAGAGCCGACTTGAGAGGTGGCGATCTCGTCTGACCGGCGGATACGCGCCGCTAGATCCCGGCGGCCCTCCCGGCGGCCGGTACGAGAGCCGCTGGCGCGTTCGGATCAACGTGCCCGGCCTGACCCGCGGGCCATAGCACCATGATCCGTGAGGCCGAGGTACGGCGCTTGGCAGGCGGGTGGGGCGTCGACCCCGTGCTCGTGGACCTGGATTACGTGCTGGGCTGCTTTCTGGCATCGCTATACCGACAGGAGTGGGCCAAGGCATGGCTTTTCAAAGGAGGCACCTGCCTGCGGAAGTGCTATTACCCGGGATACAGGTTCTCCGAGGACCTGGACTTTACAGCCACCCGCCGCCTGGACGCCCGGGCCCTGGAGGAGCGGATCTCGGATCTCGTTCGCGCGGCGGAGGGGAGTTGGCAAATCGACTTCAGCGTCCGCCCTCCCCGGGTGGAAGTCATAGAAGACGAGTACGGCAAGGAGACCTACCAAGCTCGCATCTACTACCGGGGGCCGCTGCGGCGCGCCGGCGATCCGAGGGCCATCCGGTTGGACGTCACGCTGGACGAAAGGGTGGTCTTTCCGCCCTCATGGCAAGAGGTTATCCATCCCTATTCCGATAAGGACTTGCTGAGCGGCGTCCGGGTCCCCTGTTACTCCCTTTCGGAAGTGCTGGCGGAGAAGGTTCGAGCCCTAGCCGGACAACGTAGGTACGCGATCGCCCGCGATCTTTATGACATCGCCCAGCTTTTGGATCGAACACCCGTAGACATTGACTTCCTCGCGAGGGCGCTTCCGATCAAGATGACGGCGAAAGGCCTCCCTCCCCACATCGACTTGGGGCGCCTGAAAGCCTGGCGGGAGGAATTCAAAGCGGACTGGCAAAGGAACTTGACGTATTTGCTGCCGCCAAACGCTACCATGGGCTTCGACACGGTCTGGGCCAAAGTCTTGGAGTTCTTGGCCAAGCTGGCAAAGCTCCTTACCCCATAGGATCCCCCCAGTTTTTCTATCACCCTGCAGTCCGAGTTGCTCCCCAGTCATCATAGCTTCTCCGTTAACCTCGGTCTAAAAGCGGTGGTCGCGGCTTTGCCTTTGATGCCAAGATTCAAGTTCTAGCCCCGGTTGCTGATTCGAAGACGAGCGGGTGCCCTCCGTTCCCCTTCGGTCTCCTGTACCGAGAGGATCCACCGTCATGTACGCGGGCACGGGGGATCTCACCCGATCATGGGCGTGGCGGATCGTGTTCCTTTCTGCTCCGGGGGAGTCGAGGGGAAAGTGTTTGCACCGATTTACCGCGTGCCTCGGGCGTTCGGTTCAGCGTCCCGAACGGCTTTTACAATCTTCTCCGTTCGGAGCACCCCCATTCCCTAGCCTGCGGCTGAGCTCGCGGAAGAAGACCGCGGGATCCTCGATCTCCCCTGCCAACACCTCGAAGGGGCAGGGGCCGCCGGATCGCCCCCGTATCAGTTCCACGATGTCGAGAGCTTCTATGGGGATGCATGCGGCGCGGAGCGTCTCCACCGCGGGGCGCGATGCCACGGCGGCGATGACCCCGCCGACACCCGCGTATACCAGGAGCTTGGCCGCCGCCCCTCCCACCACCTTGTCGATGACCCAGGCTCCCCGCATCTCCTCCCCCAGGGCTTGAATCGCGGCGAGGAGGGGCTTGAGGCCCTCCTTGGGAGAGGAGAAGAGTTCCTGTCCCCCCTTTCTCACCAGCAGGCTCAACCCCCGGGCGGAGAGTTTTTGCAGTTCCGCGCGCACCTCTTCGAGCCAAGTTTCTTCCATCGCGATCCACATCATACCGGACCTCGTTAGAGCCTGCCCCGCAAACCTCAAAGGAGCGGGGCAGGCTCTCGCCCGGCCCGGTTCTATGAACCGGGTTAAAGGGGACTTTTGGAGGTTTGGATTTAGGAACCAACGATCAGGTTGCATGGCCCCTTTTGACGCTACGTCAGGAAAAGGAGGGGCAATGGGCCATAAAAGGGGAGTAGAAAGTCCTTGAACCCGGATCCTTTGAGGATCTGGGTTCAACGGAGCCTGCTCTCAGGCTCTTCTCCGAGTGAGGTCAACCACCATCGGGCAGGACGCAAGGCGATTGACATGAGGAGCTTGGCTTTCGCAACAGGCTTGTTAGTGCCGTGAAAATGGGGGCGGGTCTTTTACTTTTGCCAAGGTTCAAGATCTAACCCCGTTTGCCGGGCTCAGGCAGCAAAGTAGCAACCCTAAAAGCGGGTTTGGCAATCGCGACGGCACTGGCCCTGCTTTCCTCTCCGACAACCGCGGGGAGAGGAGAATTGCCCTGTCCGTACCCCGTTCACTTTCCTTCTGCCAGGGGCTGGGTTGTTGTGGGAAAGCGAGGTGGGCCCTACACTTGGGGAAAAGGAGGTGGTGGGGTTGCGCCTTTACAGTACGCTATCGCGTCGACTGGAGGAGCTCGCTGGAGATACCGTGAGGATGTACGTCTGCGGCCCCACCGTCTACGACCTCATCCACATCGGGAACGCCCGCCCGTTCATCGTGTTCGACGCCCTCCGACGCTACCTGGAGTCCCAGGGAAGGGAGGTCATCTACGTCCAAAACATCACCGACATCGAGGACAAGATCATAAGGAAGGCGCAGGAAGAGGGCGTCCCCGCAGGCGAGATCGCCGCCCGCTACACCGAGGAGTACTTTCGGGACCTGGAAAGACTGGGGGTGAATCGCCCCACCCACTCCCCTAAGGCCACCGAGTACGTCCCCCAGATGATCGAGCTGATCGAAAAGCTCATCGAAAAAGGGCATGCCTACGTGGCCGACGGCGATGTGTACTTTTCGGTGGCCAGCTTCCCCGAATACGGAAAGCTCTCGGGCAAGGTGCTGGAGGAGCTGGAGGCCGGGGCCAGGATCGCGGTGGACGAGCGGAAGCGGGACCCCCTGGACTTCGCCCTGTGGAAGGCGGCCAAGCCCGGGGAACCCAAGTGGCCTTCCCCCTGGGGGGGGGGGCGGCCCGGCTGGCACACGGAGTGCGTGGTGATGTCCATGGACATCCTGGGGGTGCCCCTGGACATCCACGCTGGCGGCAACGACCTCATCTTCCCCCATCACGAGAACGAGATCGCCCAGGCCGAGGCCCTAACGGGTGAGACCTTCGCTCGCATCTGGCTCCACAACGGGATGCTCACCGTACGGGGGGAGAAGATGGCCAAGTCCACGGGTAACTTCGCCTATGCCCGGGAGGTGGTGGCCGAGTATGGCACCGAGGCGGTGCGCTACTTCTACCTCACCCGCGCCTACCGGAAGCCATTGGACTTCTCCGACGAGGCCCTGAGGGAGGCGAAGAGGGCGGTGGAAGGGGTGTATGACTTTCTGTGGACCGCCGAGGGGTTGCCGGAGGAGGGGGAGGTCCCGGAGGGCTTCTCCGCCGGGCTCTCCGCCCTGCAGGAGCGGTTCCACGCCCGCCTCTCCGAGGACTTCGACACCGCCGGGGCCATCGGAGCCCTACAGGAGATGGTGGGGGCGGCGCACCGGTTCCGGCAGGGAGGTGGCGACCCGGTCGGGGTGCGGGCCGCAGCCGCCCTGGTGCGGAAGCTGGCCGAGCCCCTGGGGCTGTTCCAAGCCGAACGGCCTCGAGCCGAGGGGCGCACCGAAGAGCTCATCGGGCTCCTCATCGAGCTCCGGACGGAACTCAGGAAGCAGAAGAACTTCGCCCTGGCGGACCGGATCCGGGACCGGCTGGCCGAATTGGGGGTGGAACTGCGCGACACCCCCGAGGGCACGGTGTGGAGCCTTACCCGGCGAGCTATAGCGCGTAGGCCGAGGGGTCCAGGAGCTCCAGGTCCAAGGTTCGGGAGGCGGCAAGCTCCAAGATCCTGTTCAGCTCTCCCTCCGTCCTCCAGCGGGCCAATCGGTCGGTGAGGGGGGGAAGCCCCATGAGCTCAGCCCCGGTCACCGCCCCGGCGGAGAAGGCGCCTTTTGCCTTCTGGCGGAACGCGGGCTCCCGCACCAGGTGGTGATCCAGCACCGTCAACTTGGCCCGTGCCTCCCGCACCGCCGAGGCGCAGTTCGCCAGGGCCCTCTCCAGGTTGGCCTTGGACTGAAACGGGCCCAGCAGGTAAGTGGCCGGGCCGTCCAGGATCAGCACGTCCGGCCGCTCCTCCACGATCCAGGCGGCATAGTCCTCGATGGTGGGCCCCTGGAGATCGGAGGAGTAGAGGAGCTTTTTCCTCCCGTGTTCCACCACCACCCCTAGCACCCAGCCCGGGCCGGCGTACTCCACCCCGTGGAACAGGGGGTGGGTGAACCGGACCGTGGCCTCCCCCACCCGGAAGGTACGTCCATCGGCATAGGTCACCCGGCCTTCGAAGGAGGTCTCGTCTATCCAAGGGCCTTTTGCCCATATCCGGACCAGGCCCGTGAACCGCTTTCTCCACTTCTTGAGCAGGTCCTTTCGCCGTTCCGTGCGGGCAGCCAGGGGCAGGGATTCCACTGGATCCGGGTAGTCCCCAGCTTCGGGGGGCACCTCAGCGAGTGTCCACCCCTCGATCTCGGCCAGCACGGCGAAAAACTCCCGGGCCCGGTTCCACTGGGAGCGGTTGATCCAGCGGTTGGGGTCCTTGACCCACAGGGTCTTCCCCTGGTAGAGGCCGGGCATATCCGGGCGGAAGTGGTCGTAGTGGTAGTGGGTGATGGCGATGTGGGTGGCGGCCGCCGCGGCCCGGTGGAGCGCCAGCTGGGCCAGGGCCAAGTAATAGAGCTTGAGCTCGTCCGGGGCGGGGTAGCCAGGCTGCATGATGGCCGCCCCGGGGTCGATGAGGAGCGCCAGGTCCGGCGTCCGCACCAGCACGCACATGGACTTCGCCCCCAACGAGTCAAACCACACCGGCACCAGTTCCATTCCAGTGGCAGCTTACGCTCGTTGAGGCTGAGGCGGCAAGTGAAAAGGCTAGCTAGCATCACCTCCCGGTTCCCGGCTACCATGGGGACAAAGGAGGTCGATGGAGGAACGGAAAAAGGTGACCATCCCGGACCTCTACGCCATGGTGGAACGGGGGGAGAGGATCACCTTCCTCACCGCCTACGACTACCCCACGGCGCTCCTGGAGGACAGGGCCGGAATCGACATGATCCTGGTGGGGGACTCGGGGGTGATGTGCCTTCTGGGGCACGAGACCACCCTGCCGGCCAAGATGGACTTCATGGTGGAGATCACCGCCGCCGTGTCCCGGGCCGCAAAGCGGGCGTTCATCGTGGGGGACATGCCCTACATGTCCTACCAACCCTCGAACGAGCTGGCCATTAAAAACGCGGGCCGGTTCATCGCCGAGGGCGGGGCGGACGCGGTGAAGCTGGAGGGCGGGGCCAGGATGGCCGAGCGCGTTGAGGCCATCGTCAAGGCCGGGATCCCGGTGATGGGCCACATCGGCCTCACCCCCCAGGCGGCGAGCCAGATCGGGGGCCTCAAGGCCCAAGGAAGGTCCGCCGAGACCGCCAAGCAGCTCATCGAGGACGCCAAGGTGCTGGAGGAGGTGGGGGCGTTTTCCATCCTGCTCGAGGCCATCCCGGCCCGGGTGGCGGAGATCATCGTGAAGAACGCGAAGGTCCCCATCCTGTCCATCGGCTCCGGGGCGGCCTGCCACGGACAGATCCTCATCGTCCACGACATCCTCAAACTGTTCGAGGCGTTCACCCCCAAGTTCGTGAAGGTGTACGCGGACGTGGCCTCGGCGATGCTGAAGGCGTTTCAGGAGTACATCGCCGACGTGAAGGCCGGAAAGTTCCCGGCCCGGGAGCACGAGTACCGTATCCCCAAGGAGGAGTGGCAACGCCTCCAAGAACTACTCGGTGACGGGTGACGCGTTACGCGTGACGGGTAAAAAGCCCGTCGGCCTAAAGGGTCTGGCGAAACTCGTCACGTGTCACCCGTTACGCGTTACGGAAAGAAAGGGGGAGAGATGGACCAACGTGAGGTAGAGCGGCTGATGGAGAAACACGGGGTCCCGGGGCGGGACGCCTACGAGCTTCCCGAGAGCACCCTTCGGTTTCCGGACGGGGCCCAGTACCGCATGGAGATCTCCGGGGTGGAGCGGCCGGAGGTGCTGGAGGCCGTGGTGACCGAGGCCCAAAAGAGAAAACTTCCGGTGCACCGGATGATCTCCACGGTGATGGGGGCGACCCTGCTCGATCGGGCCGAGCTCCGGGACTTCGCCCGTATCGCCGCCGAGGCCAAGGTGGAGGTGATCATCCCCCCGGGGCCGCGCTCCGGTTGGGACACCGGGCGGCAACTGGTCACCCCGGAGGGGGCCCTTTCCGGCCTTCGGTTCCGGGGCGCGGACCAGCTTCGCTACGTGATCTCCGACATCTTCCGGGCAGTGGAGCTGGGCTTTCGGGGATTTTTGGTGCTGGACGAGGGCCTGCTTTGGCTCCTTTGTCGGATGCGGGAGGCCGGTGACCTGCCCCAGGACGTGGTGTTCAAGGTGTCCATCTTCGCCGGGCACGGCAACCCCGCCGGGGCCAAGGTGCTGGAGACGCTGGGGGCGAACACGTTCAACCCCCTGGGGGACCTGTCCCTGCCCCAGCTAGCGTCCATCCGGCAGGCGGTGCGGATGCCCCTGGACCTCCACATCTACCTCACCGATTCCTTCGGCGGATTCAACCGGTTCTACGACGGGCCGGAGATGGTGAGGACCTGTTCTCCGTGCTACTTCAAGATGGAGCCCGGTCCGGCCTGTGTGGTGGGGCCCGGGGCGCTTTACAAGCCGTGGGTGTCCGGGAAGACGCTGGCCGACTGGGGCCGGGAGAAGGTGAAGTTCGCCGCCATTTTGCACGAGCTGATCCAGGAATCCCTGCCCGGGGCGGCCCTCTCCGATTGGGGCCCCCAGGATTTGGCCATCCCCAAACCCTAGCGCACCCGGTGAACGCATTCCGCAGCTTGGGCCTGTCTCTGGGGCAGCTCCCCCCTGGGGAGCAGGGCTCCATCTGCGACGTCCCCGGGGTGCGGGTGGGCCACCACACCATCATCCGCGGCGAGGGGGAGGCGGCGGTGCGTACCGGGGTCACCGCCATCCTCCCGCCCGGCGATCTTTATGCGGAACCCCTGCCGGCCGGGCTGTTCGTGCTCCACGGCCACGGGAAAGCGGTGGGGCTGTGGCAACTAGCTCACTTGGGCACCCTGGAGACCCCGATCCTGCTCACCAACACCCTGGCCAC
>JAJOKL010000124.1:0-3196 GCA_021129895.1 Candidatus Bipolaricaulota bacterium | reverse complement strand
CCGCGTCTCGAAAGGTGGATGACTGGACGGTGGGGGCGCTCGCCATGCCCAACATGGGCCGCCGCGAGGATTTTCTGTTCTTGGGGAAGAAGCTTGACCTGTCGAGGGTCCCACCCCTCCGGCGGGAGGAGCAGGGGTCGGTGATCGTGGTGCTGGCCACCGACGCCCCGCTTCTTCCGGAGCAGCTTTCCCGCCTGGCGCGGCGGGGGGCGCTGGGCCTGGCCCGCACCGGGGCCCCGGCCTCGCCTGGCTCCGGCGATTTCCTGGTCGCCTTCTCCACCGCCTACCGCCTCCCCCGAGGGGCGAAGCGGCTGCGGGTGGAGTTCGTGCCGGACCACGGGCTGGGGCAGCTTTACCGGGCCGCCGCCGAGGTGACCGAAGAGGCGGTGCTGTCGGCACTTTTGGCCGCCCGGGACATGGGTGGCCGGCGCGGCTTCGTCCCCGCCCTGCCCCATTCCCTGGTCGCGGGTTGAACCCCTCGCCCCCCTTTCGCCACTTACCGGTGAAGGGGGCGAGATGGACCAAAAGCTTTCAGGTAGAGTTGAGGAAGACCTGGCCCTGATGCACTACCACGAGCTGGTGCGGCAGGGCCTAAGGCGGACCGAAGAGGTCAGGGACGTGGTTCGCAAGGCCAAGGGCCTGCCGGCCCGCCGGCGCTCGCTGATGAGGCGATTGGCGCATGTGGTTGGAAGCTAAGGGGGTGGGGTGGCGGAGGACCGGGAGCTCCTTCCGCGCGTGGCGGCCCGCGACGAGGCCGCCTTCAGGCAGCTCTACGAGCGGTACGCGGACCGGGTGTTCCGCTATGCCCTCACCATGCTCCGCCAGCGGCATCTGGCCGAGGAGGTTGTGCAGGAGACCATGGTGGCCATCTGGCAGGGGGCGGGCTCGTTTCGGGGAGGATCCCAGGTTTCCACCTGGATCTTCGGGATCGCCAGGAACCAGGCCCACGCCCTCCTACGTCGGGAGGCCCGTGGGGCCCGGGAGCCTGAGGAGCCACTGGTCCTGCCGGACCCCGCCGCGGCCGTGGAGCGAGAGGGCAAGGTGCTCGCCGCCCTGGAGGGGCTTCCCCCGGATCAGCGGGAGGTGGTGGTGCTGGCCTTCTACGAGGGGCTTTCCTACCGGGAGATCGCCCGCATCCTGGGGGTGCCGGAGGGGACGGTGAAGTCGCGCATGTACTTCGCCAAACGCAGGCTCAGGGAGGCACTGACATGAACTGCCACGAGGCCCGCGAGCTCCTTCCCTGGCTGGCCGCCGGGGCGCTGCCGCCGGAGGAGCAGGGGGAGTTGATGCGGCATCTGGCCGGATGCGCCGCTTGCCGGGCCGAGCTGGCCCAGGAGGTACGCCTGGCCCGGGAAGTCCGCGAGGCGGTGGCAGGGCTTCCCGGGGCCCCGGAGGGGACCTGGGGGAAGGTCATGGCCCGCACCCGGGGGATCCCGCTGGGGAGGCTGGAGTTGGGCTCGTTCTTGGTGGGCCTCTCCCTGGGCCTTTCCCTGCGGGGAGGAAAGCTTCCCTTGAGCGGGGAGCTGGAGGTGTTGGGGAGGAAGGTGCCGCTGTTCGAGACCGAAGGAGGTGCAAGGTGAGCGAGGAGAACAGGCACGAGGCTGAAGAGGTACGGGAGCTCCTGGACGTGGTGGCGGACCGGATCCCGGCCCTGCTCAAGGGGCTGCGGGACGTGCTTTACGCCAAGGACGCGGCTGAGAACATGGCCGACGCGGTGGCCACGTTCTACAAGAAACTGGTTGAGGCCGGGATCCCCAAAGAAGAGGCCCTGGACATGGCCCGGGGGTACATGATCAACCTGCGGGACGTCCTGAGCTCCAAGGGCTTGGGCAACATAGAGCTGGATAAGCGTCGGGAAGAGAAGGAAGAGGACTGAGGCGCAGTTGGCCGCCTTAAGGGTCGTCCTGGGGATCGGGAGGTTGGTGGGTCGGCTGGGGGGCGCGGGGCTGGGGTTCCTGTGGGCCCGCCGCCGCGCCACCCGGGCCTTCTACCGGGGCCTCGTGCGGGCCGGGATCCCCGTAGACGTGGCCCGAGCCCTGGCCGAGGGTTACCGGGTCCCCGGGCTGCGGGAGCTCCTCAAGAAATAACACACGATAGAGGAAGTGGCTTCCAATCTATCCCTCTCCGGGAAGCCAACCCCAGCTAGGTCTAAGTTGACCAGGTGGTCAGCAAAGGGGTAGGGTGGTTTTGGACCGATTTTGGCTGGCCGCGTCCCAAACGAGGGCAGCTCGTGCCTGCTGGGGGTCGGTTCAAGGGAGGGAGGCGGGAGCACAGCGGGAGGGATGGGGTGGGATTTTTAGGGCGCCTTGCGGCGGCGGGCTTGGCCCTGCTGGGCTTGGCCGCCCTGGGGACGGGCGTGGCCACGGCGGACTGCGATTGCACCAGTCTCCCCACGGCAGACGATTGCCCCAAGCGGTGCATCGACTACTACCTCGAACTTTCTCCAGAGTGTAGGCCCATCACCTCGAGCCTGATCGACGTCACCACCGCGGCGGTGGTATGGGAGAGGACGATCTGGACGCAGGAGCTTTTCGAGTCGCGTGACGAGACTTCCCAGCGGTGAGTGCTCCAAAACGACTCCATCGTGGGGGTGGAAAGTGGCCGGCTTTACACCTACCGTGGACTGAACGGGACCGAGATCACCATCGCCAGGAGGGAAGGTGCCCCAAACAAGTGGATCTTCCAACTCTGTTCCTGCTGCCATGCTATCCCAACTCTCGAGATCGGCCTCGACTGCCCTGGAACTCAAACGGTGTCGCGGGTGATCGTGGGCCTTCACTTCGACGAAAGAAACCAGTACGTGATGAAGGGCCAGATGCTGGTGAACGGTCGGGAGCTCACCCGGGAGAACTACAACTCGTTCTTCCAGGATTGCTCGGTGCCCTATCGCAACCCCGACGAGGGGGCGGCCTACGACTCGCTCAAGGGAAACGGCTGGATCTCGATCATGATGCCCCCGGACCCGAATTGCAAGATAAATTTGGACGAGTTCAGGGAGGAACTGTGTGCTGCCCTGGCGGCCGCGGGCTGCCGCTGCGACATCCACGATCTCGATGCCCGCACGGGTTCCCTGCGGGGGTACGTCCGCACCAACCGCTGCACTCCGGAGGTGGTGGCCTGTATAGAGCGAGTTTTAAAAAGGCACGCTGAATGTAAGCAGGTTACCTGGATCGGGCGCCAGATCGTGATCCGCCCG
>JAJOKL010000071.1 GCA_021129895.1 Candidatus Bipolaricaulota bacterium | reverse complement strand
GGGGAGGACGAACAGGTACCCCCAAAACCACTGCTGGTACTTGTATTGCCCCAGTCTCGTGAACATGGCGAAAGAAAAAGGGGGCGGGCCGCGTCAGACCCGCCCCTTGGACATCCCCCTCACTCCTCCGCCATGATCCGGTCGATCGCGGCCTGGATCCCCGGGAGGACCTCGGCGGCCGTCTTCTCGCCGGTCCAGACGGGCTCCAGCCCCCGGTTTATCGCGGTCCAGATCTCCCCCCACTGGTCGAAGACCGTGATGGGGGCGGTGGTGATGGGGATGAGGTGGACGGAGTTGTTGATCCCCGGCTCGGGCAGGGCCTCCAGGAAGGCGGGAGAGTAGGCGACCGACCGGCGGATGGGGATCGCGTGGCCGACCTGGGCCACGAGTTCCTGAGCAGTAGGGCCGGTCAGGAAGTTGACCAACTCCCAGGCCTCATCCGGATGCTGTGATTCCCGGGCCACGCAGTAGGCCACTAGGTCGACCCAGGTGTACATCTTGTGGTGGTAGGGCACGGGGGCGTTGTCCCAGTCGAAATCCAGCGTCTGGAACTTCATGGTCATCCAGCGCCCCACGATGAACATGGCCGCTCTTTCGTTGGCGAACCAGTCCGGGGCCGACATCTCGGCGAGCTCGGTCACCCCCGGCATCACGTGGTGCACCAGGGCCATGTCCGCCAGGAACTGGATGGCCTCGGCGAACTCCGGGGTGTCCACTACGACCTTGTCCGGGGCCGGGACCCAGTCCGCGCCGAACGCGGGCGGCAGAAGCTTCCACCGGCCCGGGAAGTTGTAGGCGAAGCCGTAGACGTCGATCTTCCCGTCGCCGTCGATGTCTTTGGTGAGCTTCTTGGCCACCTCCAGGAACTCCGGCCACGACCACTTGCCATAGCCGAAGAGCTCGTTGGGGGTGGGGAGGCCCGCCTCCTCGAACATCTCCACGTTGTAGTAGACCACATAGGTGCTCCAGTCCTTGGGGATCCCGTACAGGTGCCCGGTCTCCCTGCCCCTGAAGGCGCCGAGGGTGCCGGGGAAGAAGTCCAGGGCTCGGTCGGGGATCAGCCGGTCAGCGCGTCGATGACCGCCTGAGCATGGGCCAGCGCCTGTTCCACGGTTTTCTTCTCCAGCAGCACGTTGGCCAGCATCAGCCTGAGCTGCTCGGACACCCGGATGTATTGGGGGATGGCAGGGCGGACATGCGCCAGCTCAAGGAGCTTGCTGGTCTCATAGATGAACCAGTCCTTTTGAGGATGAAGGGTGTTCATGACCGAGACCAGGGCGGGCTTTCGGCCCGTCTTTCGGCAGAACTCCTCCATCAGAGCAGGGTTGGACGCGATCTTCAGGATTTCTAAAACCACCTTCGGATGATTCGATTGCCTGAACAGCACATATACCATGCCCCCTGCGGTAGTGGCCTGCCTTCCTCGGGGGCCGGCGGGCACCGGCAGGAACCCCACCCGCTTCTTGAACTCCTCTTCATCCCAACCTGATACCTCCTGGATGAGGGACTTTTCGTAGGTACCACCGAAGGCGATCGCCACCTTCCCCTCCCCGAACAGCCAGGGAACCGTCTTCCAACCGTCGGGGAGGCCACCCGATGGCGGTGAACCAGATCGTAAAGGAAGCCAAGGGCGTCTTTGGCCCCTTCGTCCAGGACCACCCGTTGCCCCCGGCTCAACTCGCCCCCAGCCGCCCAAATAAAGGCGCTTAGGATATAGGTGGTTATCTCCTCAGCCTCCGGGCCCCCGGGGAAGGCCAGAACGTAGGGCCCCAGATTGTACCTGCGTTGACAATCCTCCCCCTGGAGGTGCTGGGCAACGGCTACCAGTTCCTCCTAGGTGCTAGGAGGAGTTAGTCTTTCCGCCTCCAATATGTCCTTTCGGTACCACAGCACCGCCACGGTGGCGTCCATCTGGATTCCCCACAGGTGTCCTTGATAGGAGTTGTTCTTTGCGAACAAGGGCAAAAGATCCCGCCTGTAGCGCGCTACCCACTCTGAGTCCACCTCGTCCAGGGGCTCGATATAGTGCAGGTCCACGAACTCCCTTAGGCGTACGGAGTCGATCAGGGCCGCATCGGGGGCCTGTCCCCGGCCTACAGCGCTGGCGATCTCCGGGTGGAATTTCGGCCCCCCCATGATCACGCCCTCCAGCTGAACCCGGGGCCAGCTACTGGAGCTCTCCTGGTTGTAAATCCTGACCGCCTTCTTCAACGGGGTGATCCAGGATTCCTCCGGCACGATGATCCGCAACGTCTCGATCTTTGAGGGGATCCGGTCGTTCACGAACGTGCCGCTGCCCTGTTGCCGATACAGGAACCCCTCGTTGGCGAGCTCGTTCAAGGCCTGCCGCACGGTTATACGACTTACCCCGAAGGTTTCGCACAATTCCATCTCCGTGGGGAGCCGGTCCCCGGGGCGGAATTCCCCCCTCCGAATCGCTTCCTTGAGGATCTCCTTGAGCTGGCGATAGAGGGGGACTGTGCTTTCTTTGTGCAGCTTGCCTTTCATGTCGAGGGAATTATATCCCCCAGCCGGGAGGGCGCTGGAAACTAAGAACCCAAACCGTCTTTGAGCCCTATGAGACGGGTTAGATCCAGCCCTGCAGTTTGTACAGGACCAGGGCCAGATACTCCCGCACGGCCAGGGAGGAGTCCCACAGGTATTCGCTGGCCGGGACGAAGTCGTAAGGCGTCAGCGTACCCGGGGCCCGGTGGCCGCAGGGGGCGGGGATGGGGTCGAGGCCCAGAGCTCGACAGGCGGCCACCGCCCGGGGCATGTGGAAGGCGGAGGTGACCAGGATGAACCGAGCGGCCCCTAATCTTTCCCGGATGGCCAGGGCGTTTTCCCTGGTGTTGCGAGAGGCGGCCTCCCAGTCCACCGCCTCGGGAGGGACCCCGATGGCCATCGCCGCCTGGGCCACCAGCGGCGCCTCGGCCCGCCGGCCCGGCTGGCCCACCCCGCCCACGAACAGGATCTTCGCCCTCTCCCCCAACATCCGCCATACCCGCACCGCCTCCAGCAGGCGGGCGGAACTGGAGACAGACAGGTCACTGGTGATGGGCCGCCCCTCCGCCCACCCTTCCCCGCCGGTGAGCACCACGATCCAGCTCACCTCTTGCACTGGGGAGGAAAGAAGCGCTGGAAATCTCGATTCGAGCGGGGAAAGGAGCGCCCTTGCACCGGGGCCGGAGCCCAGCGCCCCCAGGAGCAGCCCCCCACAGAGGAGCAGCAGCCCCAGAGCTCGGGCCCGCCGCAGTGCCGCTCCCCCGGCCACAACCAGCAGCCCTACCGCCCACAGAAGCGGGTCGGAAAGCAGATCCAATATCTCCCTCACCTGCGCTCCCTTACCTGCAGCAGGGGGGTGAGCATCATCCCCGCTCCCGCCACCAGGGCCAGTCCCACCCCCAGCCGGTCGGCCAGCGCCCCCACCGCCGGGGCCAACACCGCCAGCGGGTACAGCTCGAACTGGGCGGCCACCCCAGCTCCTGCCAGCATGCCTAGCCCCACTAGGTAAGACAGGTTGACCGCTCGGGTGAGGCCGGAAAACCGCATCCGGTAGGAGCCCGAGTAGAGGACGAGGCCGGCGGCGATCAGGGCCCCGAACGCGGAACCGAGCTGGGAACCGGCCCGGGTGTGCCCGTAGTAGTCCACCTTCAGGTGTTCTATCCCCTTCAGGCGCAAATACTCGAGGATCATGGCCTTGTGGGTGCCGGACCGGAACGTCTCCCCGCAGGCGAACAGGAGCATGGCCAAGGAATAGGGGAGGAAGCCGGGAAACAGGTAGAACATGAGGAAGGATAGGATGTAGGAGGAGAAGGAAGCGAGCATCGCCTTCCTGCGACCGAAGGAGTCGGCGATCACCCCGGTGGGCACCTCGAGGACGTTGATGGCGATTTCCCGGATGGAAAACAGGGATCCGATCTCAAGGAACGACAGGCCCATCTCCCTCAGGAACAGGATCAGGAACGGGTCGAAGAACCTGAGGTTCTTCAGAAAGCCGTATAGGCGGAACTTGTAGTACATCCGGTCCCGGGGGAAGCGATCTGCGGCCATGGCGTAGATTTTAGCGAACTTATCGGACCACCAGCCACGCGCCCAGGATCAGCACCCCGATGCCGGCCATCCGGGCAGGATCCAGTGGGCGAGTGGCGGCCCCCAGGAGTCCGAAGTGATCCAGAACCGCGCCCACGATGAGCTGGGAGGCGATGGTGATCACCAGGGTGCTGCCCAGCCCCAACCGAGGGACGGCGTAGCTCACGCAGGCCACGATGACCACCCCGATGAACCCGGCGGACAGGGCGTACCAGGGGATCCCCCGCCAGCCAGCCAGGCCCCCGCCCCGCAGGGCCAGGAGGGCCCCAGCCAGGATCAGACCGGTGAAGTGCACGATGAACACCGCCCCCAGCACCCCCACCTGTTTTCCGATCACCCCGGAGAACAAGGACTGGAGGGCGATCGCGATCCCCCCAATCGCCGCCACCAACCCCACCACTAGCTCTGGCATCCCGCCTCCCTAGGGCTCAGCCGCCGGTGAAGGCGGCCTGGATCTCCTCGCGCAGCTCCGGGCGGAACAGCACGTCCAGGGCGGTCATGGCCAAGGCCTTGGCCGCGGCCAACATGGCCGCCAGGCCCTGCTCCGAGGCGGCCGCCTCCCGGAATTCGATGGAATGGCCGGCCAGCTCCGCCGGCCCGATGGCAAGGTAAGGATGGATGGCTGGGGCGACGTGGCTCACGTCCCCCATGTCGGTGGAGCCCAGCCGCTCTTTCGGGTCCACCTGGTCGAACTCCCACCCCAGGCTCTCCAGATTCTCCTTGAACGCCTGGGCTAGGGGCAGGTTAGTACGCAGGGATCGGTAGGCGCCCTGCACTTCCAGGTTCGCCTTTGCCCCGGTGGCCAGGGCCGCCCCCCGGGCGCAGTCCATCACCCGCTCCAGCACCTGGTCGCAGTAGCCGTCGTCCAAGGCCCGCACGTAGAACAATGCCGCCGCGTGGTCGGGCACGATGTTGGGGGCCGCCCCCCCATCGGTGATGACCCCATGGATGCGCACATCGTCCGGGAGGTGTTGGCGCAGGGCGTTGATGGAGTTGAAGGTCTGGAGCACCGCGTCCAGGGCGTTGATCCCCTTGTCCGGGGAGCCGGAGGCATGGGCCGCCTTGCCGAAAAATTCGATGAGGAGCTTCCTTCTGGCCAACGCGTACTTCCACAGGATGGTGCGCGAGGAGGGGTGAAACAGCATGACCGCGGCCAGCCCGTTGAACACCCCGGCCTGGGCCAGGATCACCTTGCCCCCACCCCCTTCCTCCCCGGGGGTGCCGATCAGCTCCACCGTGCCCGGGAATTCCCTTAGGCCCAAGGCGATCCCCAGGGCGGCCCCCAGGCTGGCGGCCCCGATCAGGTTGTGGCCGCAGGCGTGCCCCAGCTCTGGCAACGCATCGTACTCAGCCAGGAACGCCACTCGAGGCCCCTCCCCGCCCCGAAAAGAGGCCCGGAAGGCGGTGGGAAGCCCGGCCAGGGGCCGCTCCACCTGGAAGCCCGCGGCCTGGGCCGCCTCGCACAGCCAGCCGGCCGCCCGCTCCTCCTCGAACTTCGTCTCCGGGTGGGCGTGGATGCGCAGGGCCAGCTCTTCAAGCTGGCCCCTCATCCCATCGATGGTCTCCACCACCACTCGCTTCAGTTCCGCAAGTTTTTGATTCAATTTCCCTCCTTGGCGTAGAGATGGCAGGCCACTTGCCCCCCATCGGCTTCCACCAGCGGCGGCTCCTCCACCTCGCACACCCCCTCGATCCGTCGCCCACAGCGGGGGTGGAACCGGCACCCCGGAGGCGGGGCGATGGGGCTGGGTACCTCCCCGTGCAGCACCTGCCGCTTTCCGGCGCGGGGGTCCGGCCGGGGCACCGCCGCCAGGAGGGCCTGGGTGTAGGGGTGCCGGGGCCGGGAGAAAAGCGTGTCCACTTCGGCTAGTTCAACCACTTTCCCCAGGTACATCACCGCCACCCGGTGGCTCACGTGCCGCACCACCGAAAGGTCGTGGGCGATGAAGAGGTAGGTAAGGGAAAGTTCCTCCTGCAGGTCCATGAGGAGGTTCAGGATCTGGGCTTGGATGGACACGTCCAGGGCGGTGACCGGCTCGTCGCAGACGATGAACTCCGGCTCCACCGCCAAGGCCCGGGCGATCCCCACCCGCTGGCGCTGCCCCCCGGAAAGCTCGTGGGGGTAACGGTTGAGGAACTTGGGCGAAAGCCCCGCCAGCCCCACCACCTCAGCGAGCCGAGCCTGGAGGGCCTGTCCTTTGATCAGGCCGTGGATGCGGATGGGCTCGGCCACGATCTGCCCCACCGTCTTGCGGCGGTTCAAGGAGGAGCTGGGGTCCTGGAAGATCATCTGGATCCTCTTGCGAACGGCCTTTAGCGCCTTCCCCCGCAGGCGGACAAGGTCCTGGCCGTCGAACAACACCTGCCCAGCGGTTGGCTCTATGAGACGGGTGACGACCCGGCCGGTGGTGGTCTTCCCGGAGCCGGACTCCCCCACCAGGCCCAGGGTTTCCCCGCGGGAGATGGAGAAGTCCACCCCGTCCACCGCCCGGATCACCCGCCGGTCGAACAGCTGGGCAAACCAGTCGGCGGCGGCCGGGAAGTACTTCACCAGTCCCCGTACTTCTAGCAACGCCTCAGCCACCGGTCTCACCCGCCTTCCAGCAGGCCACCCGGCGGCCGGGGCCGGGGTGTTCCAGGGGCGGCTCCTCCCGCCAGCAGCGCTCGTCGGCCAGCCTGCAGCGGGGGCTGAAGTTGCACCCCGGGGGCAGGCTGATCAGGTCCGGCACCTCCCCCGGGATGGAGTCCAGCCGGGCCTTTCCCCCCTCGAGCGGGGGGATGGAGCCGAGCAAGCCCCTGGTGTACGGGTGCAACGGCCGATCGTAAAGCGCAGTCACCGGCGCTTCCTCCACGATCTTCCCCGCGTACATGATCACCACCCGGTCGCAGAAGGTGGCCACCACTGAAAGATCATGGGTGATGAGGAAGGTGCCCATGCGGAACGCCCGCTTCAGCTCTTCCACCAGCTCGAATATCTGGGCCTCGATGGTGACGTCCAGAGCAGTGGTGGGCTCGTCCAGGATCAGAAGCTGCGGGCTGCAGGAGATGGCCATGGCGATTAGGGCCCGCTGGCGCATTCCCCCGGAGAATTGGTGGGGGTAGTGCTTGACCCGTTGTTCGGGCTCGGGGATGCCCACCTGCCGGAGGAGCTCCACCGCCCGCCGCCACCGCTCCCGGCGGGAGAGGCGCAAATGGAACCGGAGCACCCGGGTGATCTGCTCCCCGATGGTGAGGGTGGGGTTGAGGGAGGAGAGGGAGTCCTGGAACACCATGGTGATGTCTTTGCCTCGGATCCTCTGCATCTGGCGCTCGGATTTTTGGAGCAGGTCCTCCCCCCGGAACAGGATCCTCCCTCCCTCGATCCGACCTGGGTTCTCGATGAGGCGCATCACCGACAGGGCGGTGACCGTCTTCCCGGAGCCGGACTCCCCCACCACCCCCAGGGATTCCCCCTCCCCGAGATGGAGGGAGTTTCCGTCCACCGCCTTGACCACTCCGAGCTCGGTGTAGAACCTGGTCACCAGGTCCTCGATCCGCAGGAGCACCTCGGTCACCTTCTCACCCTCCGCACCTGCCTGGGATCCAAGGAGTCCCGCAGCCCATCCCCCAGGAGGTTGAACCCCAGGATGCCCAAGGTGATCAGCCCTCCGGGGACGATCACGTACAACACGCCCCCCAGAACAGGTAGTCCCGGGCCTCGTTGAGCATCAGCCCCAGGCTGGGCCGGGGGGGCTGCAGCCCCAACCCCAGGAAACTCAGCGATGCGCTGGTGAGGACGGTAGTGGCCATCATCAGCGACCCCTGCACGATGATGGTGGGGATAGTGTTCACCAACACCTCCCGGGTGAGGATGCGGAAGCCTGAGGCCCCGGTGACCTTGGCCGCCGCCACGTAGTCCTCCGCCATCTCCTGCAGCACCACCGCCCGCATCACCCGGGCGAACCGGGGGGAGTAGGTGATGGCGATCACCAGCATGATCTTCACCATGTTGCTGAGCACAAGCGGTCCGATCCGTAAGCTTCCGATCCCAAACGCCCCCACCAGGGCGATGGCCAAGACCAGAGTGGGGAAGGAGAGCATGATGTCCACGGTGCGCATGATCAGCTCGTCCACCCAGGTGCCCTTCTTGTAGCCGGCCACCGCCCCCATGGCCACGCCCAGCAACATGGCGATGGCGATGGACCCCCCCGCCAGTTGCAGCAAGGTCCTGGTGCCATAGAGGGCTCGGGACAGGATGTCCCGCCCGAATTTATCTGTTCCTAGCAGGAAAAGCCGGCCGTCCACGTCCCGGGAAAGCGGCGGCATGGGGTTCCGCATCCCCGGGGGGGCGTCGAACTGCTCCACCGGGTTGTAAGGCGCCAGAAGCGGGGCGAAGATGGCCATGATGGCGTAGCACAGTACGATGAACCCCCCTACCAAAGAGAGCTTGTTCTTCTTGAAATTATGCCAGAACTCCTGAAGAAGCGTTTGGTGCAGCCCGAGCTCGTACTCAGTGGTGTGGATCTCCCGCACCATCTACTGTCCCCTCCCATATCGGATTCGGGGATCCATGAGTGCGTAGCTCAGGTCGACGATCAGGTTGACGGCGATCCTTATGCCCACCGCTACTATTACCACAGATTGGACCAAGGGAAGATCCCGGGCGTAAACCCCCTGGACGAGGAGGCTCCCCAGACCGGGCAGCCGGAAAAGGATCTCCGTGATAACCGCGCCGTCCAGGAGCGCCCCCGCGGAGTTCCCGATCACGGTCACCACCGGGACCATGGCCGTACGCAGTACGTCTTGGATCAAGAACTCCTTCCGGGGAAGGCCCATGGCCTTGGCGGTAAGGACGTGGTTCCGCCCGAGCGCCTCCAATATCGAAGCCCGCAGCATCCGGGAGATGGTGGCGGCGTGGTCCGTGCCCAGCACAATGGCGGGAAGCAAAAGCCTAAGAAACCACCCCCACGGATCCTCCCCGAACGGCACATACCCTCCTACCCCCCACTTCAGCCGAAGCCCCACCCCGAACATGACGATCAACGCGATTCCCAGGAAGAAGTTGGGCGTGGAGATGCCCCCCAAGGCCACGATCCGGAACACGTGATCCGGGAGCCTCTCCTTCCACAGGGCCGCGGCTATTCCCGCGGGGAAGGCCACCAAAAGGGCGATAGTCAAGGAAATAAAGGCCAGTTGGGCCGTTACCCCGAAGCGCTCGAGAATGATGCCCCCCACGGGCTCCCCGCGGTAAAGGACCAGGGAAACCCCGAGGTCCCCCCGGAAAAGCCCCCCGAGCCAGCGGGCGTACTGCCGATGGAAGGGGAGGTCGAGTCCGAGGTCCCGGCGGAGCTGGGCCCTCAGCTCGGGGTCATCCCATTCCTCCCCGATCAGAGCATCCACCGGCCCCCCAGGGACGACCCGGAGCAGGGAGAAGATGAGGAGGCTTGTGACGAGGAGGGTGAGGACCCCGAAAAGGAAGCGCTTAGCTAGGTACGCCCTCACCCTCCCCGTCCCCTTTACCCGTCGAAACCGACCACGGTTTTGAGGTGCAGGGCGCCCAGAAGTGGAACGGTCCCTTCCGCGAAGCGGACCTCACCGCGCCAGGCGAGGAGGCTGTCCACCATCATGAGGTCGATGCGGATCACGTTCTCCACCAGCATCTCCTGCATTCGCCACACCAGCTCTTTTCGGTTTTCCGGGTCGGGCGCGGAGGAAGCCTCGTCCCACAGGCGGCAGAACTCCTCGTGGCCGGGGTGGGTGGGGAAGTACTGGGGCGGGAGGTCCTCGGCGGCGTGGTACCAGTGGTTGTGGTTGGGGACCTTGCAGTATCCGAAACGGAGCCACCGCAGCACCGCGGGGATCCCGTGGGCGAAGTCCTCCACCGCCGCCTCCCAATCCAGGGTTTTGAGGGTGGCGAAA
Organism: Candidatus Bipolaricaulota bacterium; assembly: GCA_021129895.1. Classification (GTDB taxonomy): domain Bacteria; phylum Bipolaricaulota; class Bipolaricaulia; order Bipolaricaulales; family Bipolaricaulaceae; genus UBA3574. The sequence goes on along the minus strand of JAJOKL010000071.1, from coordinate 1,283 downwards.
AGGGCCCTCTTCTCCAGGGGGATTACCTCCGCTTCCACCCCGTACTGGCGGAGCTGCTCCTGGATCAAGGTGGCCACGTCCACGAACCACCAGGCGTTGGTAGCGATGATGCGGAAGCGCAGGGGGCGCGCGCCGCCCAGGGCGTAGTACTCCTCCAGGTACTGGCGAGCCAATTCCGGATCGTGCAGCACCCGGCCCCGCAGGTGGGGGGAGAACCATTCCGAATCGGGATACCAGGGCCCGTACATGATGGTGGCCATCCCGTAGAAGATCTCGTCCCGGATCTCCTCGCGGTCGATGGCGTACATCATGAACTTGCGCGCCATCAAGGCCCGCTCGATGGCCACCGGATCGCCGACCTCGTCCGCTGTTAGTCCGAAGGGGTGAGAGGCCAGGTTCAACGCCACGTACTGGTGCTGGATCCCCGGGATTCGGGCGAGCTCTATCCCGGGGACATCCTGCAGGGCCACGTAATCCCGGGGCGAGACCCAGTCGACCAGGTGCACGGCCCCCGCCAGGAGGGCCGCCACCTTGGCGGCCTCATCGGCGAAGAAGACGAACTTGACCCGGCTCACATCCCTTGGGGGAATCCCCTCCATCCAGTAATCATCGAATGGTTCGAGGACGATGTGGGACCCCTCCTTCCACTCCACGAATCGATATGGCCCGGTGCCGATCGGGTCCCGCGCCAACGGGCTTTCTCCGCGGGGCCGGGAAGCCGCGGGCACGATGCCGATAAGGGCTCGGGACCAATACTGGAGCGCCTCGGGAAACGGATACCTGAAGGTGACCTTAACGGTATAGGGGTCCAGGGCCTCCACCTCCTCCACGGGGGCCAGGGCCTTCCTCACCGGCGAGGCGTTCTCGGGATCGAGGATCCATTCGAAATTATAGACCACATCCTCCGCAGTCAGCTCCCTTCCGTCGTGGAACCTGACCCCGGGGCGGAGGTGGAGGGTGATGGCGGTGGCGTCGGCGTTGAACTCCCATGCCTTACACAGGGAGTACTCCGGCAGGGGCTCGCCGGTCACCGAAAGCTCCACAAGCGGATCGTAGATGTTCTGGACTAGCCAAGCCGAAGCGATATCGGTGTAAAGCGCCGGGTCCAGGTTCCGCGGCTCACCGGAGATACCAACCTGCAGCACGCCCGCTTGCGCTTGCCCGGCAATCACTATAACGCCGAGGCCAACGGCCAGCAGCCTACGGACTGCACTGTACACAGCGAGCCACCTCCTTAGCAGGCATGCTAGCACAGGGGCTGGGGCCGCGTCAAAGCCTGTTTC
>JAJOKL010000055.1 GCA_021129895.1 Candidatus Bipolaricaulota bacterium | reverse complement strand
CTTTCCGGGGCAGGCTCCGAAGCGGGGGTCGCCTTACCCCGGACGTTCGGGTATAGTCTGAAAACCATCGCGTCAGGCCCTGTCCCAGAGGCGGGACCCCGCGGAAAGGAGGTCCCATGCCTTATCAGAAGCGCAAGATGTACGACGTCAGCCACCTGCATCTCACCTGCCCGGACTGTGGCGCCGAGATCAAGGAGCTCCCGTTCGAGCCGAAGGACGACCGGCCGGTGTACTGCCGGGAATGCGCCCGCAAGCGGCGGCCCCAGAGCAGTCGCATCTTCCGGTAACGGGAACCAGAAGGCGGCCGGGAAGCAGCGGCCGCCTTCACCCTATCTGGGCCAGGACCGAGAGGAACCGCCCTAGATCCTCCTCGGTGTTGAAGAAGTGGGGCGAGACGCGGATCCCGCCGGCGCGGACATGGACCTTAAGCCCCCGCTCCAGGAAGTGCCGCTCCACCCCTTCCCGGGTCTCCGCCGAGGCGAGATCCCACGGGCCCCGAATCAGTACGATCCCCGCCCGCTCCGCCGGCTCTTTGGGAGTCACCACTTCGTAGCCACGCTGGGAAAGTTCGCTTGTCAGGCTCCCCGATAGCTCCAGTACCCGCGCCTCGGTCCACTCCGGGCCCAGCTCGAGGGAGTACTCCACCGCGGCGGCGAACGCGGACAGGAGCGCCGGGTTCATCCCCACGCCGTCGAACCGCCGGGCGCCCCCCGCATACCCGGAGAAGTCCCGCACCCACATGCCGCCCCCACAGAGGGCGTCCCAGAGCTCGTCGTGCTCTCCGCTCGCGATGTTGGGAAATCCCACCTGGGCGGGGAGGAGCCCCTCTGCGAGTTCCTTCCGGACGTAGAGGAACCCCGTGCCTTCGGGGCCGCAGAGCCACTTGTAGCCCCCGCAGGCGAGGACATCCACCCCCAGGTCCCGTGGCCGCACTTGGATCGCCCCCACCGACTGGATCGCGTCCACCACGAGCAGGGCCCCGTGAGTGTGGGCGAGTCCCGCCAGGCCGGCGAGGTCGACTCGGAAACCGCTGGCGAACTGGACGTGGCTCACGGCGATAACCCGGGTGTGGTCGTCCACCGCCTCGGCGAATGCATCCACCGGAAGCCGCCACCCCTGGGAGGGCACGACTCGAACCTCGACCCCGTGGCGGCGGGCCTGGTGGTACCAGGGGATGGCGTTGGCGGGGTACTCCTGATCGGTGATTACCACGTTGTCCCCCCGGGCCCACGGGAGGGCAGCGGCGATGGCGTTCAGCCCCTCGGTGGTGGAGCGGACCAGGGCGACCTCCTCCCGGTCCACCCCCAGGAGCGAGGCCACCAGCCTCCGCACCTTTTCCTCTGTCCTCTCCGCCTCTCTCCATGCTTCAGGGTCGAAACCCTCGTAGAGGTCCCGCTGGGTAGCGGCGAGGGCATCAAGGGCCCGCCGCGGCATGGGCCCCACCCCGGCGGAGGCGAGCCAGACCACCTCCTCCAGGAGGGGGAACTCGCGCCGGATGTCGAGGTTGCTCACCCCAGGGGTTCCACCTCGGCGTGGGAGAGAGCGGTGAGCTTCTCGTAGCCGATGGAGTAGAGGTGCTTGGGCCTCTCGGGATCGCCGTGGATAGCCACCACATCGGCGATGAAGAGCTCGTGATCCCCGGCCTTCACCCGCTCCCTCACCCGGCACTCGTAGCAGACGGTGGCCCCCTCGATGAGCGGGGGCTTTACCACCTTGGCGGGGATCGTCCTGAGGCCGGCCTCGGCGAGCTTATCCCGGCCGCGACCGGAGACGGTGCCGCAGTGCCACGCCCCCTTCCACTGGTCCTCGGCGGGAAAGCAGAGGACGAACTCGCCGCAGTGTTCCAGGCATTCGTGGGAATAGCGCTCCGGCCCTACCGCGATGGCGATCATCGGGGGCTCCCAGGAGACATAGGTCCACCACCCCAGGCCAATGGCGTTGGGCCTCCTCTCCTTGTCCGTCGTCACCGCCAGCACATACGGATACGGGGAGGCGAGCTTTATCGCCTCCTGCCAAGTGATCTCCTTCAGCATCTGCACCTCCTTGTCCTTCACTGGCTCTGGCTCATCGGGACGGCTGCCCCGCGGATCCTCCGTTGCTTGACTTCGTGCGGGTGGCGTTGGCCATCGGCACCATCTCTCGCGTGTTAAAGGAGGGCATAAGCTAGCCTCCGTGTGGCTCGGCGCCCAGGGCGGTGGCCAGGCGCCGGAGGGCGGCCAGCTCCTCCCGCTGCCCTAGCCGGGCCCGCCGCACCGCCCGCCGCAATACCTGGATGGTGCGGTCGTAGGCGTCCCGGTCCACCGGATAGGGGGTGCCGTCCTTCCCCCCGTGGGCGTAGGAGAACCGGGCCGGGTCGCGGAACGAGGCCGGCGCCCCGTACAGGAGCTCCGACAGGAGCGCCAAGGCCCGCAGTCCCTTGGCCCCCAAGCCCTGCACCCCAAGGAGTGACTCGAAATCGCGGGCCTCGCTCTCGTAGGCCCGCAGCAGCACCCCTCGCAGGCGGCCGGGGTTGATATCCGAGATGAGGAGTCGGTGCCGCCGGGGGAGCTGCAGCCGGCTCAGGCGGGAAAGCTCCCCCACCAATCGCTCCGGGGGCTCCCGAGTCAGTTCCGGGATCGTCCCCCGGGCCGGGGCTGCCTCCTGGGCCACCAGGTTCAGTACCAACCCCGTCCTCCTCCCCACCACCCCGGCGTGGGGCTCCTCCACGAAGCTTTTTAGGCCCTCGGAGATCCAGTGATAGCGGCGGGCCATTCCATCCTGTTCCCGCATCCCCTGCTGCACCACGCACCAGTGCCCGGCCCGGTCGAAGAAGAACACGTGCTGGTAGATCTGAAACCCGTCCTGCAGGGCGGCGGAGTCGACCTTGGCCGCCATGCGGGAAGCGTAGACGAGCCGCTCCGGCTCCACCGCAAGCTCCTCCCCCCGGGCCAGGATCTCCTGGGGAGTGCGGCGGGAGGTGGCCCCCTTCCCCCCGGCCGCATATAGCCCCAGTTCTTCCCCCACTTGTCCCAGCGCCTCCTTGAGGGCCCCGCAGGTGGTGGTGGTGAGGCCGCTCGAGTGCCAGTCAAAGCCCAAAAGGCACCCCAAAGCCTGGAACCAGTACGGGTCCGCCAGTCGCCTCAGGACCTCCAGGGTGCCGAATTCCTCGGTGAGGGCATAGAGGACCTCCCGGCCCAGGGCCACCATGCGGGAAAACAGCCATCTGGGCGCCCGCCCCCCGTGCAGGGGAAGGTCCGCAGTGCCGGTCTTCCTCGGCATCTCCAACACATTCTACCCCCGTCCTTGCAGGCCGCCCCGCCCCCCCGCTACACTCCCCTGACATGCGTCGAGCCGACGTGACGACCTACCTCGACCAGCTGTTCCCCCCCGGCTTGGCGGAGCCCTGGGACCACTCCGGGCTCCAGGTGGGCCCCCTTTCCGCCCCCTGCCGGCGGATCATCGTGGCCCTGGATTTCGATATCTCCTTGACTTCCGAGCTTACGGGGGTGGATCTGGTGATCCTCCACCATCCGCTCCTGTTCCATCCCCCGGAGCGGATCGACCCCGCCACCCCGCTGGGGGAGAAGCTCAGGGCCCTGCTTTCCTCCGGGACCGCCTGCTACGCAGTACATACGCCGTATGACGTGGCCCGGGGGGGACAGGGGGAGTGCCTGGCCGGGCTGCTGGGCCTCCGGGACGTGCGCCCCCTGAGCCCCCGGGGGGAGCTGGTGAAGCTGGCGGTGTTCGTGCCCGAGGGGCATGTGGATCAGGTGGCCGAGGCCATGTTCTCCGCCGGGGCCGGGAAGATCGGCCGCTACGGCCATTGCTCCTTCCGGACACCCGGCACCGGCACCTTCCTCCCCGAGGAGGGCACCCGGCCGTTCATCGGGGAGCCGGGCCGGGAGGAGCGCGTGGCTGAAGTGCGCCTGGAGACCATCGCTCCCAGGGAGCGGCTGCCTCAGGTGATCGCAGCCATGCGGACTGCCCACCCCTACGAGGAGGTGGCCTTCGACCTCTACCCCCTGCTCAACCGCGGCGAACTCCACGGTCTGGGCCGGGTGGGAGTGCTCCCTGAGCCCACCCCTACCGGTGAGCTCATCGAGAGGTTCGCGGAGAAGCTTGGTGCCAGGGACCCCATCCTTTACGGCGATCCGGACCGGAAGGTGAAAAAAGTGGCCGTCTGCGGCGGCTCAGGGGGGAGCCTGTGGCGGGAGGCGCTGACCGCTGGGGCCCAGCTCTTCCTCACCGGGGAGATCGGCTACCACGATGGCCTGGAGGCCGGGGAGGCAGGGCTGACGGTGGTCGCCCTGGGCCACCGGGAGACAGAGCACCCGTTCGTAGGGCACGTGGCAGCCTTGCTCAGGGAGGAGTTCCCCGATCTAGAGGTGACCGAGAGATGAGCGAGGTGATGCAGAGGATCCTCGCCCTGTGGGAGATAGATCAAAGCCTGCACAAGCTTCGGGGCATGCTCTCGGACTTGCGGGCGGAGGAGGCGCGGCTCTTGGCGCGCCTGGAGGCAGAGGACCAGGCTTGGGAGGAGCGGAAGAAGCGGCATCAGGAGCTACGCCACCTGGCCAACGCCAAGGCCCTGGAGGTGGATGAAACCGATGACCGCATCCGGGCCTACCAGAAGAAGCTCGATCACGACATCATCCCCTACAAGGAGATGGAGTACCTGAAGGAGCAGGTGGAGTTCTTGCGGGCCCGACTGGAGGAGTTGGAGGAGGAGGCGCTGGGGCTGATGGACGAGGTGGAGGCCGACGCGGAGCGCCTGGTGGAGGAGGAAAAGCAGCACCAGGAGCGCCGCCGGGGATTGGAGGAGGAGCTGGAGAGGATCCGGGCCCGGCAGGAGAAGCTGACCGCGGAGGCAGAGGAGCTATCCGGCCGCCGCCAGGAGGCCCTGGCCGCCCTCCCCCAGAACTGGCGGGAGCACTACGAGCGGCTACACGAGACGATCCCGGATCCGGTGGCCCCGGTGGAGAACGGGGCCTGTGGCGGCTGTCACCTCAGGATCTCCGACCCCCTGATGGAGCGGGTGCGGGAGGGGAGGGAGGTGGTGATCTGCGAGAACTGCTCGCGCTTCTTGTACTTGGGCTGGCGCTAGTCGCCCAGGCCCAATCCCCGCCCCTGCCGCAGGCCATCGGCCAGATCAACGACTACGGCCAGACGTTGGGGCGTGCCGACCGGGAAACCCTACAGAGCCTCATCCCCCAGCTTTCCACCCTGGGGGTGGATCTCTTCTACCTGGCGAGCTGGCACGATCCCTTCGGGGACCCAGATGAGTATGCCCGCGAGGTGTTCTCCGCCTGGGAGCTGGGGACGGGGGATGTGCTGGTGGTGTTCCTGCGGGAGGGGGACAGGTGGCAGGTGGCCGGGGTGCTGGGGGCCGGGGTGCCCATCGCTCAAGGCGCGTTTGAGCGGGCCTTGGCGCGGGCGGCGTCCCGGGCCAATCTGGCGCCGCCGGCCCGGGCCGCGATCTCGCTCGCCGAGGACCTGCTGGCGCTGGCGGGCTCCGGAGGGAGCGGGGAGGGCGAGGGGGAGCCGGTGTGGCTCTATGTCTTGGGGGGGCTTGTGGGCTTGGCGGTGGTTTGGGTGGCGCGGGCGCGCCTGTGTCCCCGCTGCTGGTTCCCCTTGCACCGGCGGGCCTCCTGGCTGGGTGGTATAATGTCGGTGTGTCCTCGGTGTAGGTATACGAGGGCGCCGCGGCGGGGGAGAGGGACGGGGAGCCGCAGGGGTATCTACCCCTGAGGAAGGTCCGGACTCCGCAGGGCAGGCCGCTCGGCGCAAGCCGAGAGGGGGCGACCCCTGGAAAGTGCCACAGAGAACAGACCGCCAGCGGCCCGGGTTTCCGGGTGCGGGCAAGGGTGAAACGGTGGGGTAAGAGCCCACCGCCGGGGCCGCGAGGCTCCCGGGCACGGCAAACCCCGGCCGGAGCAAGGCCAAATAGGGGGGCGGTTGAGGGTGGCCCGCCCGATGCCCCCGGGTAGGCCGCACAGATGGATGGCTCCCTAAAACAGAATCCGGCCTATGGCCCTCTCCCCCGCCCGGCTATAATGCCACGGCAAGGAGGTGAACCATGTTCTGGCTGTTTTACCCTGAGACGTTGTTGCTGCTCCTTCCCGCTCTCCTACTGGCGATCTACGCGTCCTACAAGGTCCGGTCCATCTACGCCAAGTACCTGCAGGTGCCCACCCAGCGCCGGGTCACCGCTGCCCGGGTGGCCGAGGAGATCCTGGCCCGGGCCGGGGTTCACGGGGTGAAGCTGGAGGGCACCACAAGGCCCTTGGGGGACCACTACGACCCCCGCTCCAAGACGCTGCGGCTTTCCGCGCCGAACTCCGTGTCGGTGGCCGCGGTGGGGGTGGCCGCCCACGAGGCGGGGCACGCACTCCAGCACGCGCAGGGGTACGCCCCCCTCGCCCTCAGGTCGGCGGTGGTGCCGGTGGCCAGCTTCGGCTCCCAGCTCGCCTTCCCCCTGTTCTTCATCGGGCTCATCTTCCGGGCGGACACGCTCCTCAACGTGGGGATCATCCTGTTCGCCGCCGCTGTCCTGTTCACCCTGATCACGTTGCCGGTGGAGTTCAACGCCTCCCGCCGGGCGGTGGCCGCCCTGGGACAGAGCGGGCTGGTGACCCGGGAGGAGCTGGGCGCAGTTAAAGAGGTGCTCACCGCCGCCGCCCTCACCTACGTGGCCGCCGCCGCCATGGCCATCATGCAGCTTCTGTCCATGTTCCTCATCGCCAACCGCCGGCGATGAAGCTTTCGCCGTCCCTGCTCTCGGCCGACTTCGGCCGCCTGGCCGAGGAGATCCGGGCGGTGGAGGGGGCGGCTACTTACCTCCACTTCGACGTCATGGACGGGCATTTTGTCCCCAACCTCACCTTCGGCCCCCCGGTGGTGAACGCCCTCCGCCGCCATACCGCCATCCCCTTCGACATCCACCTCATGATCGACCGCCCCGCCACCTACGCCCCCCGGTTCCAGGTGGGCCCGGAGGACGTGATCACCTTCCACGTGGAGGCCGCCGATCCCCCCGATGAGGTGATCCGCACGGTCCGGAAGCTGGGTTGCCAGGTGGGGATCTCCCTGCGGCCCGGGACGGCCCTGGAGGAGATCGTCCCGTATCTCGATCGCGTGGATTGGGTGCTGGTGATGTCGGTGGAGCCCGGCTTCGGGGGGCAGGAGTTCATCCCTGAGGCCCTGGACAGGATCCGGGAGCTCAGGCGGCTCATCGGGGACCGCCCGATCACCATCGCCGTGGACGGGGGGATAAACGCGGGCAACGTGCGGCAGGTGGTGGAGGCGGGGGCGGAGGTGATCATCGCCGGCTCCGCCATCTACGGGAAGGGGGATCCTGCCGCCGCCGCCCGGGCCCTGATCGCCGCCTGCTGATGGAAGTCCACGAAAAATTCATGCGGCGGGCCCTGGCCCTCGCGAAAAAGGGCGAGGGCTATACCCGCCCCAACCCCCTGGTGGGGGCGGTGGTGGTCAAGGACGGGGAGGTGATCGCCGAGGGGTACCACGCTCGGTTCGGCGGCCCCCACGCCGAGGCGGTGGCCCTGGAGGCCGCCGGGGAGGCCGCCCGGGGGGCGGACCTGTACGTGAACCTGGAGCCCTGCTCCCACTGGGGGAAGACCCCACCCTGCGCCGATCGGATCATCGCCGCCGGGATCCGGCGGGTGATCATCGCCACCCGCGATCCCAACCCCCTGGTGAACGGGAAGGGGGTGGAGAAGCTACGGGCGGCCGGGATCGAGGTGATCGAGGGAGTCCTCGGGGAGGAGGCCGAGCGGCTGAACGAGATCTTTTTCTGGTGGGTGAAAACCAAGCGGCCCTTCGTTTCCATGAAGCTCGCCCTGTCCTTGGACGGGAAGATCGCCACCCGGAGCGGGGTGTCCCGCTGGATCACCGGGGAGGAGGCGAGGAAGAGGGTGCACGAGCTCCGGCGCCGGCATGCCGCGGTGCTGGTGGGGGTGAACACCGTGATCGCCGACGACCCTCAGCTCACGGTCAGGGAGATTCAGGGGCCCCAGCCCCTGCGGGTCGTACTCGACTCACGCGGGAGGACCCCGCCCTCGGCCCGGCTCCTGGAGGAAGAGGGAAACACTGTGATCGCCACCACCGAGGCCATGCCCGCTGAGGTGGAAGCCGTCCTGAGAGGAAGGGGGGCCGAGGTATGGCGGCTTCCCGCCCGGGAGGGGCGGGTGGACCTTCCGGCCCTCCAGGCCCGATTGGGGCAGGAGGGGATCGACTCGCTCTTGGTGGAGGGGGGCGGGGAGGTGGCCTGGTCGTTCCTCTCCCAGGGCCTGGTGTGCAAACTCTACCTCTTCTACGGCCACCTGCTCGTGGGGGGGCGGGAAATCCCGGGGGTGGGGGGGCCGGGAGTGGAGCGGCTCTCCCAGGCGTTCCGGGTTCGGATCGAGGCCGTGGAGCGCCTGGGGGAGGACCTGCTGGTGAGTGCCTACCCTAAAGGGGAACCCAGTACTCGCGGGCAAGCTCTTTGATAACATGGGAGGATGATGAGCAAAGCCGTACTCATCGACGTGGGGGGGCCGATCCTGGACGAGGACCACGAGTACGCGGCCTGGGATTCGTTCTTAGTGGACCTGCTCGTCCGGGAGGGAATTGGGATCACGGGGGAGGAGCTCGCCCACCGGGTCCTGGCCGCCACCCGGCGGGGCGAGCGCAACCCGCGACTTGCAGTGCTGTGGGAATTGGTGCGGCCGGATGTGGAACGGTTCCGGCGCCTCAAGGACGAGCTGCGCACTTTCCAGCGCCGCCACCTGACCGAGGAGTATGTGCCCCGCCTCCGCCCGGGAGCCAAGGAGGCTCTAGCGGCCCTAGCCGATAGGTACGTGCTCGCCCTGGCCGGGAACCAGCCGGCCCGGATCGTGGACTACCTCAGGGAGGTGGGCGTGCTCCGGTTTTTCCGGTGGCAGCTCGTCTCGGAGGAGATGGGGGTGGCCAAGCCCGACCCCCTGTTTTTTCGGATCATCCTGGACGGGCTGGGGGTGCCGCCGGCCGAGGCGGTCATGGTGGGGGACCGGCTAGATCACGATGTCCTCCCGGCCAAGCTGTTTGGGATGCGGGCGGTGCGGGTGCTGGTCGGGCCCTACGCCGAGCAGATCCCTATCTCGCCCCTCCACTGTCCGGACCGCACCATTCGCTCCCTCAGCGAACTCCCGGCTGCTCTGGAGGATTTTCACTGCGAGGCCCGCTGAGTGAAGCCCTGGAGACATGCTCCCCGGAGGCTGGGCCAGCTTGAGAGGGAGGATCCGGTGCCTTTGGCTAGGGAGGTAGCTGTGGGGAACAGGTACACAGAGGAAAAGATCCGGATCCTGGGCGAACCGGACGGGGAAGGCCCGTCGCCGAGGCATGCCGCCACTACGGGGTGGCAGAGGCCACGGTGTCCCGCTGGCAGGCAAAGCACCGGGGCATGGACAAGGCCCGGTTAAGAAAACTGAAGCATCTTGAGGCTGAGAACCGCAGGCTGAAGGGGGTCGTGGCCCACCAGGCCCGGGTGTGGACATACGACTTTCTGGAGGACCTCACCATGGCGACAACAACCAGTGGTGACCCACAGGGCCCTTGGGTATCCGACGCCGGCGGAGTACGCGGTCCGGGTTTGTATGGGCTCAAGGGGGATGGTACAAACCGTGGTGGCCAATTGACCAGGCGACCCGCTCGTTCGGGGTGGGCCAGGAAGAAGGGTCCAGACGTTTGGAAGCCCCCCTCGGTGCCCCCGTCGTACGGGCCTCGCGTTATTTGCAAAAAAGTTTTGGAGGCCAGGGTGAAGCTGGGAGGTCTTGGCGGGCTATGGCTCGACCTTGAACTCCGTGGAGGTGTTTAGCTTGACCGCAAGATGGACCGGGGTGCTCGCTGTCCTGTTTGGAGCGGTGCTCGCGTGTGGGGCGACGGAGGGGCCGTTCCTCTACGCATTGGAGGGGGTCTTATCTCAGGTCACGGACTACACCTATACCCTGACCATGGAGCCGGGGCCCGGGCGGCTGGAGGCCACGGTTCCCAGGATCGGCGAGGTGGACCAGCCGTGGTACAAGGTGAGGAACCAATCCCAGGACTTCGCCGCCAGCGAGCCGTGGGATAGCCTGGCCGAGTCCACCGATCGCCTAGGGAACTCCTTCGTCACGGTGAGATGGGTTCGGCCGGGCTCTGAGGTAAGGTTCTACAGGCGCGTCAGGGTCAGGACCGATGCGGTCTACGGGCCGATCGTGTCCGGTGATCCCTATCCCATCCCGCGGGGCAGCCTGCCGCTTGCCGTCTACGAGTGGCTTGGGGGAAGCGCGCAGGTGCAGGTCCATGATCGGGAGATAAGAGTGGTGGCTTCCAGTATTGTCGCCGGCGCCCGGGCCGAGATCGAGGCGGTGGCGAGGATCCTCGGATACATCAGGGAGAACGTGCGCTATGCCTGTGGCAAGGAGCTGTGCGAGCCGGTGTACCGGGTGGATGCTTTGGCCACGTTGGAGAGGGGGATCGGGAACTGTGTTTGCTATGCGAACCTGGCCCTCGCCTTCCTTCGCGCCGCCGGGATCCCGGCGAAGTACGTCACCGGGTTCGTCGCCGATCGGGAGGAATCCCGCGCCGCTCACGCTTGGATCAGCGTCTACGTTCCCACATGGGGCTGGGTCGAGTTCGAATCATCCGACTGGATGCCGGCCTCCGGGCTTGTGCCGCGGACGTTCAGCATGCCGGAGCACATAACCATCTCCCTCGGGGACCCGGTAGGGATCACCCCTGCCAGCTTCTCGGAACTCCATGAGGCCTCCTTCGAGGTGATCGAGCGGCCAGCGAGGGTTGACCGGCTCCGGGCAGAGGTCCCTCCTGGCCGGTCCGTCTCCTGGTTCGTGGCCGTGTCCTCCCCGGGGGGGTCTCCCGGGCGATCGAGCTGTCCGTGGCCGGTGCCCCGAGCGGCTGGTATGCCGCGGTCAGCCAGCCCATGGTGTTCATCGACGCCGAGTCCGGTCCGCTTCACACCTATGACGTGCTCCTCACCGTGATCCCCCCTGATTCGGCAGCCCCGGGGGAGGTGGGGACCGTGGTGTTGTCCGCCGCAAGCGGCGGGGAACTCCTGGGGGAGATCGAGGCCAGGATCGTGGTCCGGGAGTCCGACTGACGCCCTCCTTGCCCGGCTGAAAGGCCAACCTCCTAGAGAAGGCCGGCCCAAAGGAGGCCGCCTCGCAAGGAGCCCCGCCCAATGCCGCGAGGTTGTGCACTTCAAGGGTCCCCTTCGCCTGCAGGAGCCGAAGGAGGGATCGGGGCCGCAGACCCAGGGAGCTACCCCCCCACCCCTAACCCTGCTACTACCACCTGACTCAAAACCCACACCTATAAATCCGATGGTACGTGTTTAGCCCATCTTCTACAGTTGGAAATCAAAAGTTACGTTCTGAAGAGCACTATGACGC
>JAJOKL010000109.1 GCA_021129895.1 Candidatus Bipolaricaulota bacterium | reverse complement strand
ACTCAGAGGCTGCGGGGCAGGCTCAGGTTAGCCACGAAATAGGGGGAAGGCTTATACTGACAACATGCGCATCCTGATCCGTGGAGCGGCGGTGATCAGAAAACCGGAGGAGGGGGTAATCCCCAAGGCGGACGTGATCATCGAGTCCAGTCGGTACGCGGCCGTGATCGAGGGCGGCGGGGCGGAAGGGGAATTCGACCACGTCATCGAAGGGGAGGACAGGCTCCTCATCCCAGGCCTGGTCAACGCCCACACCCATCTCGCCATGACCCTATTCCGAGGCCTGGCCGACGATCTCCCCTTGATGAGGTGGCTGGAGGAGAAGATCTGGCCTGCGGAGCGGAAGCTGACCGGGGAGGACGTGTACTGGTTCTCCCTGCTGGGGTTGGCGGAGATGATCCGCTCGGGCACCACCGCCTTCGCCGACATGTACTTCTTCATGGAGGAGGTTGCGGCGGCAGTGGAGGAGGCCGGGCTGCGGGCGCTGCTCTCTTATGGGATCATCGCCCCCACCCCGGACCGGGTGGACCCAGAACTCAAGAAGGCGGAGGCGTTCGCCCGGGAGTGGAACGGCAAGGCCGAGGGACGGGTTCGCACCGCCCTGTCGCCTCACGCCCCCTACACCTGCGGTCCGGAGGTATGGCGGCAGGCGGCCAAGCTGGCCCGGGAGCTGAAAATCCCCATCCATACACACCTGGCGGAGACCAAGGAAGAGGTGGACCGGTTCACGGCCCAACACGGAAAATCACCTGCCCTGTGGCTGGAGGGGCTGGGGGTGTTCGCGGTGCCGGTGCTGGCCGCCCATTGCGTGCACCTGTCGGAGAAAGACATGGAGATCCTGGCCGCCCATGGGGTGACCGCGGTGCACTGTCCCTCATCCAACGCCAAGCTGGCCTGCGGGATCGCCCCGGTGGCCGAGCTCCTCGCCGCGGGGGTGAACGTGGCCCTGGGGACAGACGGGGCGGGCTCAGCTGGGGATCTGGACATGTTGGAGGAGCTGCGCTGGGCGGCCCTGCTGGGGAAGCTCCGGGCTGAGGATCCGGAAGCGGTGCCCGCCCCCCAAGCGCTATCCCTGGCCACCTGGCGGGGGGCACAGGCCCTTGGCGGGCTGAAAGAATGGGGTACAATTGAGGAGGGAAAACGGGCCGATGGGGTGCTCCTGTCCCTGGAGGCGGTGCACCTCCAGCCTGGCCATAGTCCGCTTTCGGACCTGGTTTATGCCGCCCATTCCTCCGACGTGGTGGGGGTGTTTGTGGACGGAAGGCCGCTTCTCCTGGAGGGAGAACTCCTCACCATCGATGAGGACCGGGTGCGGACGGAGTGCCGGGCCAGGGCCCGCAAGTACCGCTAACGAACCCTCCCTCGGGCGCGCGCCCGCTCGGGGACGGGCGATTGGAGGTGGCAGATGGCGCTTACCCAAGAGAGGAAGCAGGAAATCATCGAGAAGTTCGCTCGGCACCCGGGGGATACCGGGTCCCCGGAGGTGCAGATCGCGCTCCTCACCGAGCGCATCTCCCGGCTCACCGAGCACCTGAAGACCCACAAGAAGGACTTCCACTCCCGCCGCGGGTTGTACCTGCTGGTGGGACAGAGGCGACGCCTCCTGCGGTATCTCAAGCGGGAGGATCCCAAACGATACGCCAAGCTCCTTTCCGAGCTGGGCATCCGAGGTGTGTAAACGATGCATGTAGTGGAGGAAGCTGAACTAGCAGGCAAGCCTTTCAAGTTGGAGAGCGGTGCCATGGCCAGGCAGGCCGACGGCGCCGTGCTCGTCACCTGGGGGGATACCAAGGTGCTGGCCACGGTGGTGGTACAGGAGCCGCGCCAGGACATCGGCTACTTCCCCCTCAGGGTGGATTTCGAGGAGAAGTTCTACGCGGGGGGGAAGATCCCCGGGGGCTTCTTCAAGCGGGAGGGCAAGCCCTCCGACGCCGCCATCCTGTCGGCCAGGCTGATCGATCGGCCCATCCGCCCCCTGTTCCCCAAGGGGTACAAAGAAGAGGTGCACATCGTGACCACGGTGCTGTCAGCGGAGCGGGATTGCCCGCCGGGGGTTGCGGCCATGATCGGCGCCTCGGCGGCACTGATGATCTCGCCCGCCCCGTTCCAGGGCCCCATCGCCGGGGTCAAGGTGGGGTTAAAGGACGGCCAGGTGGTGGTTAACCCCCCTGACGCGGTGCTGGACGAGGGGGACATGCACATCACCGTGGCCGGGACCAAGTCCACCGTGACCATGGTGGAGGGGCACTTGCGGGAGGTGCCCGAGGAGGTGGTGATTGAGGCCATTGAGGCCGCCCACCGAGTGATCCAGGAGCTCATCGAGCTTCAGGAGCGGTTCGCGGCCCGGCGCCCAGTGGAGAAGCGCGAACTCGCTCCCCCCTCCCCGGAGGAACAGGAGGTCAGGGAGCGGGTGCGGGAGCTGGTCTGGGATCGGCTTCCGGAGCTGAAGGCGGCCCCCAACAAGCAGGCCCGGGAGCGGCTGGCCGAGGCCATGGCCGAGGAGGCCGCCCTCCAGGTGGCGGAGCGCTATCCCGAGGAAGAGCGGGAGCGGATCCAGACCCTGGCTAAGGCGCTGTTCGACGACGTGTATCGCCAGTTCGCCCGGTGGTCCATCTTGGAGCTGGGGGAGCGGATGGACGGCCGCCGGCCGGATGAGCTTCGGCCCATCACCATCCAGGTGGGGATCCTGCCCCGGGTACACGGGTCGGCCCTGTTCACCCGGGGGGAGACCCAGTCCCTGGGCACCTGCACCCTGGGGGCCACCCGCCGGGATGCCCAGATCATCGATCTGATGATGGAAGAGGGGTTGAAGCGGTTTATGCTGCACTACAACTTCCCCCCGTTCTCGGTGGGGGAGGCGGGCCGGATGGGGCCGCCCTCCCGCCGGGAGATCGGCCATGGGCACTTGGCCGAGGGGGCCCTGGCGGCGGTGGTACCCCCCGAGGATGAGTTCCCGTACATCATCCGGGTGGTGTCGGAGATCCTGGAGTCCAACGGCTCTTCCTCCATGGCCTCGGTATGCTCGGGGTGCCTGGCCATGATGGACGCCGGGGTGCCCCTGCGCAGGCCGGTGGCCGGCGTGGCCATGGGACTCATCGCCGAAGGGGAGAGACAGATCATCCTCACCGACATCCTGGGCCTGGAGGACCACTTCGGGGACATGGACTTCAAGGTGGCCGGGACCAGGGAGGGCATCACCGCCTTCCAGCTCGACGTCAAGATCGGGGGGATCTCCCGCGAGCTCATGCGGGAAGCCCTGGCCCAAGCGCGGAAGGCTCGGCTGGAGATCCTGGGCCTGATGGAACAGGCCCTGCCTGCCCCAAGACCCCACATCTCCCCTTATGCCCCTACCGTGGACGTGATCCGCATTAACCCGGAGAAGATCGGGCTGGTGATCGGCCCGGGTGGGCGCACCATCCGCAAGATCCAAGAGGAGACCGAGACCCAGATCGACATCGAAGACGACGGTACCATCAAGATCGCCGGGGACTCCGCCGAGGCGGTGGCCCGGGCCCGCAAGATGGTGGAGGAGCTCACCGAGGAGATCGAGGTGGGGCAGGTCCTCAAGTGCCAGGTGGTGAGGATCGTCCCGTTCGGGGCATTCGTGGAGCTCAAGCCCGGAGTCGATGGCCTCATCCACATCTCCAACCTGGCCGACGGCTACGTGGACAAGGTGGAGGACATCGTGAAGTTGGGGGACGAGGTCACCGTGGAGGTGATCGGCACCGACGACTCCGGACGGCCACGCCTGAAGCTGGTGCGGGAGAAACCCACCCTCAAGGTGGGTGACATCCTCCCCGGCACCGTCACCAACGTGGTGGACTACGGGGTGTTCGTGGAGATCGCCCCGGGGGTGCGCGGCTTGGTACACAAAACCCGCCTGGGGGAGAAGACCGACCCCCACAAGGTCGCCAAGAAGGGCGACAAGATGCTGGTGGAGATCGTGGAGATCGACGACCAGGGTCGGTACAAGCTCAAGCGGGTGGTGCCCAAGGGCCCGGTGCGCATCAAAGGGTCCGAGTGATGCAGGAGCTCTACCCCGGGCTGTTCGCCCAGCGCCTGCCCTCCGGCCTGCATGTGTTGGTGGAGCCCATGGACCAGGTCCGTTCGGTGGCGCTGGGGGTCTGGGTGCGAGCGGGGAGCCGGGATGACCCCCGGGGCAAAAGCGGCCTGGCCCACCTCCTCGAGCACATGACCTTCAAGGGCACCGCCAAAAGGACCGCCCTGGAGATCGCTCAGGCCATCGATTCCCTGGGGGGGAACCTCAACGGGGCCACCGGCAAGGAAAGCACCTTCTACTACACCACGGTGCTGGAAGAGGGACTGCCCACCGCCTTGGGGGTGCTGGGGGAAATGCTCACCCAGCCGTTGCTGTCACCCCAGGACCTGGAGCGGGAGCGGGCGGTGATCCTGGAGGAGATCCGGGGGGCTGAAGATGACCCCCAGGACGTGGTGCTGCGCCTGCTGTTTTCCCACCTGTGGAAGGGTGGCCACCCCTTGGGACGGCCCATCCTGGGCACAGCCGAAGCGGTAGCCGATTTGAGTCCCGATGATGTAAGGAGCTTCTTCCAGGAGAATTACCAGCCCGCCCGCATGATCCTGGCCGCCTCGGGGAGGATAAGGCCGAAAGAGCTGGTGGAGGAAGCGGCGAGGATCTGGCCCGCCGGGGTTGACGGAAAGCCGCCCCGGCGGGAGGCGCCGGCGCTGGGATGTGGGCTGGTGGTGGGGGAGAAGGAGATCCAACAAGTGCACTTGGCGCTTGGCTTCCCCACCGTGGGGGCCGGGGCGGAAGAGCGCTATGCCTTGGAGGTCCTGTCCACCCTGCTCGGGGGCGGGGTGAGCTCCCGGCTGTTCCAGCGGGTGCGGGAGGAGCGAGGGTTGGTGTACACCGTCCTGTCCAGCACCGCCTACTACACCGATGCCGGAGCGCTGCTGGTGTACGCGGCCACCGAGGAGCGGCGGCTGCCGGAGGTGCTGGAGCTGGTGTGGGGAGAGCTCCGCCGCCTCGTGTCCAACCCCCCTGACCCGCCGGAGGTGGCCCGGGCCATCGACCGGCTGCGAGGCAGCTTCCTATTGGGGCTGGAGGACCCGGCCGGGCGCATGTTCCGCCTTGGCACCAACGCCGCCTTGGGCCGGGAGATCCTGCCCATTCCCGAGGTGGAGCGGCGGCTCCAGGCGGTGACCCCGGAGGAAGTGCAAAACCTGGCGCGGCGTTTCCTGCGGGAGGAGCGGGCGGTCCTGGCCTTGGTGGGCCCGTCGGGGGAGCGGCTACGGAAGCTGGCCCGGGCTCAGGTGGAGGTGGCCTAGGTGAAGGCGCTTTACCCAGGGAGTTTCGATCCCATCACCAATGGGCACCTGGATGTGCTCAAGCGGGCCCGCAAGGTGTTCGACCAGCTCACGGTGGCGGTGGTGGAGAACCCCCGCAAGGCTCCGCTGTTCTCGGCAGCGGAGCGGCGGCGGCTGGTGGAAGAATCGTTGCGGGAGGTGGGGATCGAGGATGTGCCGGTGATCACCTACTCCGGCCTCCTCATCGACTGCGCCAAGCGGCTGGGGGTGGTGGCGATCGTGCGGGGCCTTAGGGCGACCTCTGATTTCGACTACGAGTTCCAAATGGCGCTTATGAACCGGGATCTGGATGCGGACATCGAGACGGTGTTCTTCATGACCGCCGGGGAGTACTCGTTCCTCTCCTCCTCCATCGTGAAGGAGGTGAAGCGCTACGGGGGAGACGTATCCAAGTTCGTGCCCCGCTGCGTAGAACGGGCCCTGGAGGAGAAGTTCAAAGAGGGGTGATCCCCCTCGGCCCGAGTTGCAGGAGAAGCCAGCGCATCCCTCCTCAACTTAATCCTTGTCCACGGAAGCCATTCCGATGTAACCTAATACGTGATGAACGAGGCCGATACTCGGGCGAACCTGGTGGAGCCCAAGCTCAGGGCCGCCGGCTGGACCGGAAGCCAGGTCACCCGGGAGTTCTTCTACCAGCGCGATCACATCTACGCCCCGGGCCGCGTGATCCTGGTAGGTGACCAAATCCGCCGGGGCAAACCGCGGCGGGTGGATTACCTCCTCCGGCTCACCGATGGGTTTGAGATCGCCGTCATCGAGGCCAAGGCCGAAGACTCCCCTCCTGACGCCGGCCTGGAGCAGGCCAAGGCCTATGCTCAGGATCTGGGACTGGCGTTCGCCTACTCCACAAACGGCCATGAGTTCGTGGAATTCGACTTCTTCGTGAACGCATCGCGCACCTTGGAACAGTTCCCCACCCCCGAGGAGCTTTGGCGCCGCTGGGTTCAGAACACGGGGCTTGATACCACCGTGGCCGCGTGGCGTGAGAAGAGGCAGGCTTACATCTCTCAGCTGGGTACAGAGCGAGGAAAGAATCCCCTTCTCTACAGCTATTGTCCGGAACGGCTGTGTGGAAAGACCCCGTTCTATTTCCAAGAAGTGGCCATCCGCGAGGTGATAAAGCGGCTCATGCGGGGACAGCGGCGAGTGCTTCTTGCCATGGCCACCGGGACCGGGAAGACGTTCGTGGCCTTCCTGATCGTCTGGAAGCTCATCAAGTCCGGTTGGCTTAAGCGACGCCATCCCGGCCGTCCGGCCCGGGTCCTGTTCCTGGCCGACCGGATAGTCCTCCGCGACCAAGCCTACAACACCTTTTCTCCCTTCGCCGACGGCATGAGCGACCCCAGGTGGAAAATCGAGGGCCATCCGGTCAACCTAAACCGCGACATATATTTCGGGATCTACCAAACCCTGTGGAGCCCGGACAAAGAAGGTGTTCGCCTGTTTGAACACTTTCCATCGGACTTCTTCGACCTGGTCATCATCGACGAGTGCCACCGTTCAGGCTTTGGCACCTAGCGGGAGATCCTGGACCACTTCCAAAGCGCCATTCACCTGGGGATGACCGCCACGCCAAAACGCGACGACAACATCGACACCTACGCCTACTTTTGTGAGGAAGAGCCGGAGGTATACATCGATCCGGAGCATCCGGATAAAGGCACCCAACGCGCTCCGGCCTACCAGTACAGCCTTGGGCGAGGTATCGAGGACGGGTTCCTAGCGACCTACAAGGTGCATCGCGTGCGCACCGACGTCGACAAGGCCGGGCTTCGACTGGAGGACGCCTTCGAGCAAGGGGCGGAGGTGTTTATCCCCGAGGACATAGAGCCTCGCCGGGTGTATACCACCCCCCAGTTCGAGCGGGAGATCACCCTACCCGATCGCACCCGGGCCATGGTCCAGCACCTGGCCAAGCTCATGCGCCGGTACGGCCCCCTGGAGAAGACCATGGTGTTCTGCGTGGACATAGAGCATGCCCGGCTTGTAGCGCGGCTCCTGCAAGACGAACTCGGGGCAGAACTAGGGGTGCCCGACTACGCAGTGCCCATCGTTTCTGAGGAGGGGGAACAAGGCCGGCGGGCCCTCGAACGATTCCAGCAGTCCGATAGCAAAACCCCGGTGGTAGCCACCACCGCTGAGCTCCTCACCACCGGCGTGGATGTGCCTTCCTGTCGGAACATCGTGTTCATGAAGACCATCTCCTCACCGGTCCTGTTCAAGCAGATCGTGGGACGGGGGAGCCGGATTGACAAAGCCACCGACAAGTACTGGTTCCGCATCATAGACTTCACCGGGGCCACGCGCCTGTTCGACGAGTGGGATCGCCCCACCGGACCAGCTCAAGTGGGCCAAGCCCCCCATGGTACGGCAGCCCTATCCGGTCACGTGGTTCACGCTTCTTCCGGAACGCCCATCGTCGGGGCCTCGGTCAGCGTGCGCACGGGCCCCAACACCCAGCAAGGTCCCATCCGAACCGATGAAACCGGGGCTTTCTCGTTCACCGGCCTCCCCGCTGGGGCAGTGACCCTCATCGTGAGCGCCCCCGGGTTCGTGCGGCGCCAGCTGCGCGTTGCCACCCTTGCCGACGAGACCGTTGCGGTAGAGGTGCCGCTGAAGCCTGCTCGCAAGGGCAAGCCCAAGATCCGCGTCCAAGGGCTGGAGGTCACCATCGCCGACGAGGCCATCTTCTTCATCGAGGCCACTGGCCAACAGCTCTCCTTAAGCGAGTACCGCGATTACGCGGGCAGGCGGGTCATAAAGGCCGCCCCGAGCCGGAAGGTCCTCCGGGACATCTGGATACACCCTGAACGACGCCGGGCTTTCCTCGAGGACCTCCGGCAGGCGAGCATCCACCCCGAAGTGCTGGCGGAGGTCATGGGGCGGCCGGAGGCAGACACCTTCGACCTCCTTTCTCATCTGGCTTTCGGCACGCCCATCCGTACCCGGGACGAGCGGGCCACCGCCTTCCGCAATCGGGAGCAAGCTTTCATCCGACGGCACGGGGAGGACGCCCGGCGTGTTATCCTGGAGCTCCTGGAGAAGTACCGGGTGGGGGGCATCGAGCAGCTCCAACCTGAGGTGTTCAGGGTCTCCCCGTTCCGGGAATGGGGTGGGGCCGTGAAGATCAGCCACTGGTTTGGGGGCGTTGAGAAGCTAGGGGAGGCGTTAGATGAGATGCAACAACGGATCTACCCCGAAGAAGAGGTGGTGCTGGTATGAGTGAGACCATCTTTAAGAAAGTCGATTACACAGTACAAAACCTGCTCTCCTATGTGGAAGTAGGCGATCTAGGTCTGCCCGAGCTGCAGCGGCCCTTCGTCTGGTCCAACATCAAGGTACGGGACCTATTCGACTCCATGTATCGCGGCTACCCCATCGGTTACTTTCTCTTTTGGGAGAACGGCCTTCCCGACCACGGCCGTCCTATATCCCCTCTTACCGGACAAAGAGTTCCCAAACTCCTGATCGTGGACGGGCAACAGCGCATCACCTCCCTCTTCGCCGTGATCAAAGGCAGGGAAATCGTGAGAAAGGACGGGACCCGCGAGCGCATCAAAATCGCCTTCCGACCGCGAGATGGAAAATTCGAGGTTTCCAACGCAGCTATTCAGAAAGACCCCGAGTGGATCGCGGACATCAGCCCGCTTTGGTCGCCGGAGGGGAAAAGGGTGGTGAAGACCTTCTTCGAACGGTTGCGCCAAGAGCGAGGACTCAGCCAAGAGGAAGAAGACCGACTGGACATGGCCATTGACCGGCTTCGCAACCTGATTCACTTCCCCTTGGTTGCGCTAGAGCTTTCCTCCCATGTCGATGAGGAAAGGGTGGCCGAGGTATTCGTCCGCATCAACAGCAAAGGCACCTCCCTCAACCAGGCCAACTTCATCCTCACCTTGATGTCAGTGTTCTGGGATAAAGGACGCCTGGAACTGGAGAGATTCTGCGCTCAAACCCGTCAGCCAACGATGGAAGGCCCATCCCCTTTCAACCGCTTGTTCCAACCCAGCCCGGACCACCTGCTTCGGGTCTCAATTGCACTTGGATTTCGGCGTGCGCGATTGAACCACGCCTACACCATCCTCCGCGGCAAGGACTTGGAGACACGGGAGTTCTCTGAAGAAAAGCGCGATCAACAATTCCAAGTGCTGCGACAAGCCCAAGAGTTCGTGCTCGACCTGACTAACTGGCACGAATTTATCAAGGTTATCCTCCAAGCTGGTTTTCGCAGGAAAGACCTAATCTCGTCGCAATACGCACTTCTCTACACGTACGCTTTCTACCTTATCGGAAAACGAGACTTCCACGTAGACCTGCATACCCTTCGGAACGTTTCGGCCCGCTGGCTGTTTATGGTCAGCCTCACCGGGCGATACACCGACTCCCCCGAGTCGCGGATGGAACAAGACCTCGCTGATCTACGGAACCTCAGCACAGCCAGCGAGTTCGTGAATCACCTGGAAGGAGTAATCGCTTCTGAGTTCACCGAGGATTACTGGAATATCACACTGCCAAACGAGCTTGCCACCACATCGTTTAGAAGTCCGGCTCTGTTCGCATACTACGCTGCCTTGGTACTCTTGGATGCCCGGGCTTTCTTCTCGAAGTTGAAAATTGCGGAACTTCTCGACCCTGAGATAAAGGCGAAGAAATCCGCGCTTAATCGCCACCACTTGTTCCCTAAAGCGTACCTGGCCAAATTGGGCATTAAGGACCAGCGGGAAGTGAATCAAATCGCCAATCTCGCCCTTATCGAATGGTCCGACAACGAGTTCATCGGGGACAACCCTCCCAAGGAGTACATGCCCTGGTTGCGAAGGCGGTGCACCCCGGATGAGCTCGCGAAGATGAATTTCTGGCACGCCCTGCCTGACGGTTGGGAAGACATGGACTACTATGATTTCCTCAAGGCTAGGCAGAAGCTTATAGCACAAGTGATCCGACGGGGATTCGAAAAACTGGAGGAGGTTGTATGAATGGGCCGCAGACGCGGGAGACGCTGGCAAACGAAATCTGGCGGGCCTGTGACATCCTCCGCCGCGACAACAACTGCGGCGGCATCATGGAGTACATCGAACACCTCTCCTGGCTCCTGTTCCTCCGCTTTCTCGACGCTCAGGAGGAGGAGTGGGAAACCCAGGCCAAGCTCGCCAACCAGCCCTACCAGCCCACCATCGAGGAGGAATATCGCTGGCGCAACTGGGCGGCCAAGGACTGGCCCGCTGACGATCTCCTTTCCTTCGTGCACGGGCGGCTGATCCCCTACCTCCAGCGCCTGGGGGGAGATCCCCTGCGCGACACCATCAGCAGCGTGTTCTCCGAGCGCAACGTGATCGTCTGTGCCTCCGGCTACAACCTGAAGGACGTGATCCAGATCATCAACGGCATCGACTTCCACTCTCAAGACGACATCTTCACCGTCTCCCAGGTGTACGAGGAGCTCCTGCGCCGCCTGGGGAGCGAGAACCGCATGGCCGGTGAGTTCTACACCCCGCGGCCGGTGATCCGGTTCATCATCCACCTGGTGGATCCCAAGATCGGCGAGACGGTCTACGACCCCGCCTGCGGCACCTGCGGCTTCCTCGCCCAGGCTTACCTCCACATGCGGGAACACGAGCGGACCATCGAGGACCACCGGACCTTGCAGGAGCGCACCTTCTATGGCCAGGAGAAGAAGCCCCTGCCCGCGCTCCTCGGGCTCATGAACTTGGTCCTCCACGGCGTGACCGCCCCTCACATCCTGCGGAAGAACACCCTGGAGGAGAACATCCGGGCGGTTTCAGAATGGTACGACGTGATCATGACCAATCCCCCCTTCGGGGGGAAGGAAGGACAGCACATCCAGCAGAACTTTCCCATCAAATCCCAGGCCACCGAGCTCCTGTTTCTGCAGCATATCATGAAGAAGCTCAAGCCCCGGGACGGCGCTCGCTGTGGGATGGTGGTGCCCGAGGGGACCCTTTTCCGCGGCGGCGCCTTCGCCGACGTGAAGCGCGATCTCCTGGAGGAGTTCAACTTGCACACCATCGTGAGCCTTCCCCCCGGGACCTTCGCCCCCTACGCCGATGTGAAGACCGCCCTCATCTTCTTCGAACGGCCCGGGCCGACCAAGGAGATCTGGTATTACGAGATGCCACTTCCCGAGGGCCTGAAGAAGTTCAGCAAGGGAAACCCCATTCGGGACGAGCATTTTGACGAAGCAAGGAATCTCTGGAGAGCCTGGGACGCCTACCGCAGGGGAAAGGGACCGCGGGAGGCCTGCCTCTCGGAGCACTCTTGGATCGTCACCGCGGAGGAAATCAAGAAGAAGGGGTACGACCTCACCGCCCGCAACCCCAACCGACCCGAGGGCGAGGCCCTCCCATCCCCGGCCGAGATCGTGGCCGGGCTCCTGGAAAAGGAGCGGGAGATCCTGAGCATCGTGGAGGAGCTGAATGCCCTCCTCGGCAACAA
>JAJOKL010000098.1:4586-11859 GCA_021129895.1 Candidatus Bipolaricaulota bacterium | reverse complement strand
AATTTACCCCTCACTATCATAGTCCCTCAGGCCCCTCTTATTCAACACAGCACCTTTCTGGAAGAGTTTAATGCTAAGCGCTGGCCGCAACAAAAATTACACCAGCTCTTTCAAGCACCGGGTTGGGAAGCGCATCCTGTTCTGCCGCATTTCACGGCAAAGCTTGTAAGTCACTCGGAACCCGCGCTAACGCAAAGAAAAGACTTTTTCCGAGACTCAACTCGCGTCACTTGATTCGTTTCCCTGCTGCTCTGCGGCCATCTTCAATAGAAACTTTGTCATTTCTGGGTCCCTAAGGATCGCTCTGAGGAATTCAGGCATGAGAGCAGATAATGCCCGCTCCTGCTCTGAGGGAGCAGCGCGCTTGATGAGATCGTCCAGGCGGTCCCGAACATCCTTTTCGATGGTATCAGCCTTGTCCTTAACTTTATCAAGCGTGGAAGACGCTTTAGAGGAATAAGCAATGCTCACCACGATGCTGGTGATGGATAAGATGATCGCCAAGAGACCTACGGCCAAGTTGACAGCGTCCAACACATTACTCACCTCCTTCCCCCTTAGACTTCCGGTTGGGTTCAATTTGATTTTAGCGGCGTCTTCTCCACTGGAGCGAACAGCTCATCAACTGCGTTTTGGACCTTAACGGTTTTGGCGAGGGCGGTGACGATGTGGCAATAGGTGCGGATTTCGGCGGCGGAAAGTTTTCGGCCCTTGCGGTCCTTGAGCCACTTGTGGCCCACCTGGTAGCCGCCGATCTGATACTCCCACACCTCGGGCGGCACGCCCTCGAAATATTGCGTTTCGTTGATGTAGACGCGCTCGCTCTCCGGATCGTAGCGCAGGCCCTTCTTGCCGGTTTTCACTTCACCGTCCCCCTCGCCTTGGAAGCGGGCGATGGGCGGGTCGAGTCCCGGCGATCGCAAAAGATGTAGGTCCACCAGCCGCTTTCCCAGCTCGGTCAGTTGCTTGAATAGCTTGTAATCGGAGGTGAAGGGAATCCTGGGGAAGTCGATGCGCAGGAACTCGGCGTATTTCTCCCGATAGGAAGGCGCGTAGAGCACGGCGTACACGTAGTGGAAGATGTCCTCGGGCGCAGGTTCTTCACCGAAAGCCCCCGCCAACTCCCGAACCAGCTCCGCGTTCAGGTTAGGCTGCCGCTCCGCCCTTTCGTGATGGGCGAAGATATCACCCTGGTCCACGGAGGAGTAGAGGAAGAGAGGGAAATTAACGTTGCCGCCTCGGTAGAAGAGGTTGAAGTCTTCAGCATATACTGAGCAAAAAGCTAAATTCCATATTTCTCCACCAACTACCTGGCCTTGTCTTCCAATACAAAGCGCCAGATTCTCACCGGCCAGCATGTGGCGCATCACCTCGGGGCGGGGCATGCAGATAAAACCACGCGACCGGCCAGTGTAATACGTATAACGTACGTCGAAGGGCCGATACAGGATGGGCACGATGTGCTTCCGATCTGGCCCGCTTTTTCGCAGGTCTTCCTGGGCCAGGGACACCTTCCAATCCCGGGCATCCTTCCCCAACCCGTACGCTTCCCGGGCTAGCTCAGGCTCCAGGCGGGAGAAGTTGAGCACCGTGGTCCAGACCTCCTCCGGGGTCCAGCGGATGGTCAGACGATCCCGAGCGGTGACAATGCCCACGCTGTAAACGGGGAAGATCTCGGTGACTTTGGGGAAGGTGTGGTATTGCTCGAGCGCCCTTTCGTCTGTGGGGACGAACAGGTAAAACTCCGGCCTGGGATGGATCCCCTGCCAGGGTGTTCGTTTCCAGTCATGCTCGGAAAGCCAGTCGTACTTTTCCTCCCGCGTGCCCCACAGGTCGGCATGGAATACCCGGGCTGGCTTGTCCTTGCTCATACCTCGATCCCCACCCGCTTGACCTCGTCCCCCACAAAGCTCCCCTCACCCAGGGCGTCGAATTCCTCCTTGGTGTAGCCGAGGGCTTGGATGGGCTCCATGATCCGGGCCGCGGCCATCCCCAAGATTTCCAGCCTCTCCCGCAGGTTCATGGACGCGAAATCGCGGGAGATCACCACCACGTCGATATCACTGTACTCCGCGGCCTTGTCTTTGGCCCGGGAGCCGTAAACGATGACCTTTTCTGGGGTGATCCCAAGCTCCTTCAGGGCTTCTCTGTACCGCCTCAGGGCCTCAATTGTTCCGCGATCCATTTCACCGCCTCCTCCGCCCGCCGTAGGTACTCCTGGGCCACCTCCCGAGTGTACATCTTGACAAGCTCTGAAAGGTCCACCGGATATCGAGTAGCCGTGCTGGCGCCGCCTAACTTGCCGATGAAGTCCAATAGCTCGGCAGGAGGGGTAAGCCCGACCAGCTTAAGAAGCGCGATCAGGTCATGGATTTTAGGAGGCGTCTTCCCCGTTACCTCCTGCACCTTCGCCTTAAGGGCCTTTTCCACCGCCAGGTGACAGAAGAACGCCGTGTATGGGTAGCGGCCCGCAGCTAGCATATCACTGGCCGTCTCCAGATCATACCGTGCAGAATCCAGCCAGTTTTCAACTTCCCTTTTCATCGCCATATTTCAAGAAAAACGCGATGGCCACCCCTTGCTGGATGTCGAACACGTTTTGGTCCGGGGAACCGTCCGGGCAGCGCTCCTTCTTGAGGGAGTTCCCGTGTAGATCCAGGATATAGATCTCGTCGAAGGTCTGCATCAGGTGCCAGCGCATGCCGCGAAAGGTGGGGTTATCGAGGTAGGAGTGGTTGGTGATCATGCCCACCATTCCTTGGCCGGCCTGGGCGACCTTCCACTCGGCGAACCGCAGGAATTTTACGTAGTCGTCCTGCAACCACTTAGGGTTCTTCTCGCCCAGGGGCTTTCCGTCCACCTGTTTGTACTCCTCGATCAAGCTACGGATCCAAGGTCCCTTGTTGGCCGAGTGGCCCGAGTAAGGGGGATTTCCGAGGATCACCAGGATGGGGACCTCGCGTTTGACCTCGCCGGCCTTGTGCGACTCCTCGGCCAGGGAGGCGAGCCCGGGAAGCTGGCTTTCGGCAAGCTCCTCCATCTCCAGGGTGTTGGTGAGGTAGAACTTGAACCGCTCCTCCGGGCCGAGCTGGTAGCCCAGTTCCTCCAAGATAAGAGCCATCTTGAGGTGGCCCACCGCATAAGGGGCCATCATGAGCTCGAAGGCGTAGAAGTTCTCCAGAATATGCTCGCGGATGAAATCCCCCCGCCCGCCCTCCCCGTAGTTTTTCACGAACTCTTCCACCGCTACCTTGGCAGCCTCCGCCACGAAGGTCATGGTGCCCGCCGCCGGATCCAGCAGAGTCACCCCCGGGGAAGCAAGGCCATCAGCCTTACCGAACTTTTCTTTCAGGATCTGGTGTAGGGAGCGGACGATGTAGGAAACCACCGGTTCCGGGGTGTAGTAGACCCCGCGGCGCTCCCTCTCCTCAGGGTCGTATACAGCGAGAAAGGTCTCGTAGAAGTGGACGATGGGGTCGGCGCCCTTCCCTTCATGGAAAAACTGGTGCAGGATGCCTTTCGCATCGGCCACGGCAAGCACCTCGGCTATGTCATCCACGATCCACTCCAGTTGCTTGGGGAGATCCTCGAGCGATATGAACCGGAACAGGTCCCGCAAGATGCCGATGGTGGATGGAATAGCGTAGAACGCCTCCCGACGGTTGAACTCCTCCCCGGCCCGGACCCGGGCGGCGAACAGGCCGTAGGTGATGGTCTGGGCATAGAGGTCGGCGAACTCCTCCGGCGTGAGTCCAGCGATGAGGTGCTTTTGAAATGCCTGGTAAAAGCCAAGCAGGTGGCCACCTCCACGTTCCTGCTCCTGGGCGAGTTCCCGCAACACGACTTGATCGTGCAGAAACCGAGTTCGCTTGGCGAGCTCCACCGCCAAGGTCTCAGCGGAATAGGCCTTCGGCAGCGAGAAGGAGAAGAAAAGCTCCAGGAGTTCTGCAAGCTCTTCGACTTGCTCAAGCGGGGGTTGGGTGCGGAGGCGGGTGGCCACAAACGGCCTCCCAAGCCGGGCCTTGGCGATCAAGTTACCATAACGGTACAGCCGGAACTCCAGGAAGTTGGTGAGGATCAGGTTGGGGAAGGTTCCGCGATACCTTTGGATCTGTTCGCTTTCCTCCACCACCTCCAGGTTGTCCGAGGTGGCGGGTTTGGCCTCGATGTAGCCCACGATGTGCTGGCGGCCGTCCCACACCCGGAAGTCGGGGTTTCCCGCCTCGGTGGGCTTGGGGAGCACGGTCACCTGAACACCTTTTTTGCCGGCAGCCGCGGCGTAGGCCGCCAAGAAGTCCTTGAGGGCGGGGTAGCAGGACTCCTCCCTGGCATCGCCCTGAGAAAGCGTCTCCGTGAGGGCCTTCACGTAGCTTTTGCAAAGCGATCGCATGTCCATGGTTCTTATGCCAATGTACCCCTGGGGCGAGCCTAGGTGCAAGGTCTCCTGCGGGGTAAGATGGCCGCGGTGATGGCAAGGTGAACGATCTCATACGCCTTGGTGAAGTGGCACAGGGGAAGGCCCCGGCGGATCTCCTCCTCAAGGGAGCGTTCGTCCTGGACGTGTTCCGCGGGGAGTTCGTGCGCCGGGACGTGGCGGTGGCTGGCGGCCGGATCGTGGGCTACGGCACCCCCGAGGCACGGGAAGTGGCGGACCTATCCGGAAAAACCTTAGTGCCGGGGTTCATCGACGCCCACGTGCACATCGAGTCCTCCCAAGTATCCCCGGCGGAATTCGCCCGGGCGGTCCTGCCCCGGGGCACCACCTGCGTGATCGCCGACCCCCACGAGATCGCCAACGTCCTGGGCCTCGCCGGGATCAGATACATGCTGGCGGCCACGGAAGGGCTTCCCCTGCGCGTCTTTTTCATGGCACCTTCCTGCGTCCCGGCCAGTCCCCTGGAGACGGCAGGGGCGGAGCTCTCCGCCCGCGAAATCACCGAAGTCCTGTCCTGGAAGCGGGTATTGGGGCTGGGGGAGATGATGAACTTCCCGGGGGTGGTGGGGGGGGTCCCGGAGGTGTGGGCCAAGCTCGCCGCAGCGCAGGGGAAACCCATCGACGGCCACGCCCCCGGGCTCTCCGGCCCTGCCCTGTGGGCCTACGTCCTGGCCGGCCCCAGGACCGACCACGAGTGCACCGACCCCGCCGAGGCGGCCGGGAAGCTCTCCGCCGGCATGCACGTCCTGATCCGGGAGGGGACCACCGCCAGGAACCTGGCCGCCCTGCTTCCCCTCCTTTCCTGGCGCACTGCCCCCTTCCTGCACTTCTGCACCGACGACCGCCACCCGGAAACCCTGCTTTCCGAAGGACACATGGACGACGTCTTGAGGAAAGCCATCGCCGGGGGTATCGCCCCCGAGCTTGCGTTTTGTTCCGCCACCCTGCATGCCGCCCGTGCCTACGGGCTTTCCGACCTGGGGGCCATCGCCCCGGGGTACCTCGCCGACCTCCTGGTGCTTGCGGATCCGGAGCGGGTGGAGGTGGAGCGGGTGTACGTCGGGGGAAGGCTCGTCGCCGAGGGGGGGAAGCTGACCGTGGACCTCCCCCAGGCAGACCCCGCGGGAGTACGCGGAACCGTAAACGTGGATCTAGAAAGGCTTTCGTTCCGCATCCCCGCCGGGGAGGGGGTGGCGCGGGTGATCGGCGTCGTCCCCGGGCAGGTGGTGACCGAGGAACTGCTGCTTCCGCCCCGGGTGGAAGGGGGCGAGGTAGTGGCCGACCCGGAAAGGGACGTGCTCAAGCTGGCGGTGGTGGAGCGGCACCGGGGGACGGGGAACGTGGGGCTGGGCTTGGTCAAAGGGTTTGGCCTCAGGACGGGGGCACTGGCCTCCAGTGTGGCCCATGATTCCCACAACATCGTGGTGGTGGGGGCGAGCGATGCGGACATGCACGCGGCGGTGGCGGCCCTGGTGCGCCTGGGCGGAGGGCAGGTGGCCGTGGCGGAAGGGGAGGTGCTGGCCGAGCTTCCCTTGCCCATCGCCGGCCTGATGTCGGACCGTCCGCTCGCGGAGGTGGCCCGGGCCGGGAGGGAGCTCGTGCAGGCCGCTCAGGAGCTCGGCTGTACGCTCCCTGATCCGTTCATGCAGCTTTCCTTCTTGACCCTGCCGGTGATCCCGGCGCTCAAGCTCACCGACCGGGGCCTGGTGGACGTGGGGAAGTTCCGCCACGTGCCCTTGTTCACCGGCTGATTTCACTCCCCGGACCGTGGCCGGTAAACTAGCCGCGCTATGGGTGCCTTTTCGTTTTGGGCATACAGCATCGTCTTGGCCCTGGGGGCGGCCTTAGTGGGCCTGGTGATCGGCTTCCTCATCAAGACCCCACCCACCTCGGTGAGCGCCATCCTCATCGTCATCGGGGTGGCGCTTTTGAGCCTGGCCTTCTGGCGGGCACGCAGGCTGAGCGGCCGGTGGTCGAAGCACGGGAAATAGCGGCAGGGGTCTGGGTCTTCCGCTCCCGCGGGTTCGCGGGCCAGCAGGCGGCCCTGGTGTCCCTGGGAGGAGAGGCCTTACTTGTGGACCCGCCCATGTTCCGCGAGGAGGCCGAGGGAATTAGGGCCTTCGCACGAGGCAAGGGGCTGGAGATCGCGTGGCTTGCCATCACCCACGCCCACGGGGATCACGCCTACGGGATGGCCCACTTCCCGGAGGCCCTGGTGATCGCCCAGCGGGAGTTCTGGGCGTGTTGGGGGAGGTCTGCCCCCAGCGAGGCGGAGTACTTCGCCCGGGTTCTGCCCGGGTACCGTCCACCGCCCCTACGCCCGCCCAATATCACCTTCTCCCGGGAGCTGGCCCCGGAGCTGGGCAGGGGGCTCGTGTTCCGCCACGCCCCCGGCCACTCCCCGGACGGCCTCATCCTGGAGCTCCCCAAGGAGAAGGTTTGGATCTGCGGGGACACGGTGATCCCGGTTCCGTACCTGATCTCCGGGGACAGGAAGGAGCTCCTGGCTACCCTGCGGGGGCTCCTTTCCCGCTGGGACGGGGAGGCCATCGTCATGGGGCACGAGCTGGTCCTATCCGGGGAGGTGGCCCGGGACGGGATCGAGGCCAACATCCGTTACCTGGAGCGGCTGGCCGAGGCGGTGGCCGCCGCCCTGGCCAGAGGAGCGACCCGCCGGGAGATCCTGAACATCCCGCTTTCCGAGTTCGGCATCCCCGAGGACGCCCTGGCGGGCCTGGCTGGGCAGTTGCACCGGGTGAACCTCGATCGGACCTACATGGACTTCGTAAGAGATAGGGTTTGACCCCCTCCCCGGTGGCGGTTACCCTTCTTCAGGAG
>JAJOKL010000098.1:0-4486 GCA_021129895.1 Candidatus Bipolaricaulota bacterium | reverse complement strand
AAGGATGTGGCTTGGGATCGATGTGGGTTCCCTGACCGTCAAGGTAGCGGTTGTGGACGGCCGGGGCCAGGTTGAAGCAGGGATCTACCGCCCATCTCATGGGGCTCCTCTACGCACGGTCCTTTCAGCACTCGAGGAGATATTCAAGGAGTTCCCACCCGAAAGGATAGAGGCCACCGGGGTCACGGGGTCTGGGGGGAGGCTCATCGGGGAGCTTCTGTGTGCTAGCTACGTGAACGAGCTTGTGGGCCAGACGCGGGCGGTGGAGCTCTACCACCCGGAGGCGCGAACCGTCATCGAGATAGGCGGCCAGGACTCCAAGCTCCTGGTGCTTGAACAGAGGGATGGGAGGCTTGTGCTCGTGGACTTCGCCTTGAACACCCAGTGCGCCGCCGGGACCGGCTCCTTCCTCGAGCAACAGGCAGCCCGGCTCGGGATCTCGATCGAGGAGTTCTCCGAGCTCGCCGCCCGGGCCAAGGATCCCCCCTATATCGCCGGCCGTTGCGCCGTGTTCGCCAAATCCGACATCGTGCACCTCCAACAGGTTGGCACTCCCCTCCTCGAGATCCTCGGAGGGCTGTGCATGGCCCTCGCCCGCAACTTCTGCTCCGACGTCGCCCAGGGAAGGCCCTTCCGCAAACCGATCCTGTTCCAAGGAGGTGTGTCCAAGAACCAGGGGATGGTGCATGCCCTGGAAGCGGTGCTCGGCCTTCGGCCCGGAGAGCTCGTCATCCCCGAGCATCAGGTCCTGATGCCGGCCATCGGAGCAGCCTTGATCGCTGGAGAACGAGCTGGGGATGGGATCAGATGGGAGGACGCTCGGGAGAGGCTCCTACAGGCGGCCTCCCAGGAGGAGTCCGGGGTGACCAGGCTCGGTCGTCTCGTAGCAGGGGAGGCTTCCTCCGGCCGGGATCCCCCCCTCGGTCTGAAAGGACAAACCCGTGGGTTCCTGGGGATAGATGTGGGCTCCATCAGCACCAAGGTGGTCGCGATCGATGCGGAGGGAAGGCTCCTCGCCAAGGTGTACCTCCGAACCCGCGCGGATCCCCTGGGCGCGACGGGTAAAAGCCTACGGATCCTGGGAGAGAAGGTGGGGAGGAAGCTGGACGTGCAGGGGGTGGGGGTGACGGGCTCCGGCAGGGAATTGGTGGCCCGATACGTAGGGGCAGATGTGGTGAAGAACGAGATCACCACACAGGCCCGCGCCGCGGCCGCCATCGATCCCGAGGTCGACACCGTCTTCGAGATAGGGGGGCAGGACTCCAAATACATCCGCATCGAGGACGGGATCGTGGTGGACTTCACCCTCAACAAGGCCTGTGCTGCCGGGACCGGCTCCTTCCTCGAGGAGCAGGCGGCCCGGCTCGGGATCTCAGTCGAGGGGCTCGTGGAACTCGCCCTTTCCTCCCCACGTCCGGTCCGGCTGGGGGAGCGGTGCACTGTGTTTATGGAGTCCGATCTCATCCACCACCAACAGCGCGGGGCGGCGAAAGAAGACCTGGCAGCAGGGCTGGCCTACTCCATCGCCATCAACTACCTCAACCGGGTGGTGGGCGACAAGCCCATCGGCAAAAGGATCCTGTTTCAAGGAGGGGTGGCAGGAAATCGGGCAGTGGTGGCCGCCTTCGAGAGGCTCCTGGAGAGGCGCATAACCGTCCCCCCGCATTTCGAGGTGACAGGGGCGCTCGGGGTCGCCCTGATCACCAGGGAGGTGATGAGATGACCAAGTTCAAGGGGTTCGACCTCTCGGAGCGTCCCTACGAGACCCGGAACTTCACCTGCCGGGGTTGCCCTAACGTTTGCCGGATCACCGAGGTGAGATTCCGCGGGGAACCGCCTTTCTATTACGGCTCCCGCTGCGGACGGTTCGACGAGCGCCTCGAGGAGGAAGGGAAGCTCCCGGACCTGTTCCGCAGACGCAGCGAGATCATCTTCGACCGGGACGGTGAAGGTGTCTCCCTTGAGGGGACGTTGTGCTTTGTCCCCCACGGGAGGCCGCGAGGGAGGATCGGCATCCCCAGGGCCCTGCTCATGTGGGAGCTGTTTCCCTTCTTCTGTGAGTTCTTCCGGACGTTGGGGTATGAGGTGGTGCTCTCCCCGGAGACGAGCCAGGAGCTTGTCCGGGCCTCCCTTGCTGCCGCCCCACCTGCGGCATGCCTTCCGGCCAAGGTGGCGTGCGGCCACGTGGCGGCGCTGCTTGACGAGGGAGTGGACATCCTGTTCATCCCGGCCTTGATCGACGCCGCACATCCCAACACCCGCACCAAGACCAACTACAACTGCCCTCTGGTCCAGGCCCAGCCTTACATACTCGCTTCGAGGTTCGATTTCCCCTCCCTGGGGGTAGAGGCGATCACCGTCCCGCTCCACTTCTATCAGGAGGAACTGATCCGGAGGGAGCTCATATCCCTTGCCCGTCGCCTTGGGGGAAGTCCAAGGCAGACGGAGAGAGCGCTTGAGGCGGCTCGGGGGGCGGAGAAGACCGCGCGGGACAGGCTTCTCGCCATGGGAAGGGAGGCCCTGGAGCTTGTGGCGGACGGGGAAACGGGGATCGTGATCCTCTCCCGGCTCTACAACGGCTGTGACTGGGGGCTTAATCTGGGGGTTCCGGAGAAACTCCTCGCGCTCGGGGCCCTGCCCATCCCGATAGACTGTCTTCCCTGGGAGGAGGTGGAGGTAGATCCCCTTTACCCGTTCATGCAGTGGCATGCGGGCAAAAGGATCCTTGCCATAACTGAGATCGTGCGCAAGAGCGATAACCTCTGGGCGGTGTACCTCACCCATTTCGGTTGCGGTCCTGACTCCTTTATCGTCCATTACGTGCGGGAGGCCCTGCGGGGGAAGCCGTTCCTCACCCTTGAGCTCGACGAACATTCGGCCGATGCCGGGATCCTCACCAGACTCGAGGCGTACCTGGACTCCATCGCGCTGCTTACGCGGAGCCCTCGGTCCCCAGGAGCGCGCCCAATGCCTCGCCCCCGGGCGGACTTCGATCGGGAAAAGACCATCTACCTACCCTACATGGCGGATCACAACTACGCCCTGACGGGGGCGCTCGCGCACTTCGGGTACCGGGCTGAGACCCTGCCCCCGCCAGACGAGGAGTCCTTGAGCTTGGGCCGCAAGCACGCCACCGGGGGAGAGTGTCTCCCGTTCATCCTCACCACCGGGGACTTCCTGAAGCTCGTGCGCCGACCGGACTTCGATCCAGCTCGTTCCTGTCTTTTCATGGCCACGAGCACCGGGCCGTGTCGCTTCTGCCACTACTTCGCGGCCCAGAAGATGATCCTTAAGCGGCTCGGCTGTGATGTGGACTTCATCGCCCTCGAGGCCTACGACGCTTACACCATCAAGGACCTGGGGACCGCGTTCCGCCGCGCCGCCTGGTACGGCATCGCCGCTGTGGACCTTCTGCACAAGCTCCTTTGGCGAACCCGCCCATATGAGGTCCGCCCCGGGGAGACGGAGACGCTCTACCGGGAAGCGTTAAAGAGAATCGAGGCTGCCTTGGCCCGGGATGGGATAAAGGGGCTCCTTGCGATCCTCCCGGGGATCGTCGAGCGCTTTCTCAGGGTGGAACGCCGGGGGGGTGAGCGCCCCCTGATAGGCATCGTGGGGGAGATCTATGTGCGGGCCAACCCCTTCAGCAATGCCGGGCTGGTAGAGCTGATAGAGGAGCTGGGAGGGGAGGTCCGCATCGCCCCGGTGGGGGAATGGCTGTCGTACACGATCTACAAGAAGCTCGGGGATACCCGGATGCGGGGCGAGTGGCTTGCGCACATAAAGACCCGCCTGG
Source organism: Candidatus Bipolaricaulota bacterium (assembly GCA_021129895.1). Taxonomy (GTDB): domain Bacteria; phylum Bipolaricaulota; class Bipolaricaulia; order Bipolaricaulales; family Bipolaricaulaceae; genus UBA3574. The sequence continues at coordinate 690 of JAJOKL010000098.1, read as the reverse complement.
AGAGGCTGGTGCTCCGACATGACGAACATCGTCTCGCGCGGGCCTTCACAGGGGGCCTTCCCCCTTGGGACCTTGAGGAGCCGCCGACCCAGGAAGTCGTCAGCCACTCCGAGCCGTACATCTCCGAGGCGTACCGGGGGGAGCCGGTGCTCACCGTGGGGAAGGCGATAGACTATGCGCTCAAGGGCTTCGACGGGATCGTCAACGTGATGCCCTTCAGCTGCATGCCCGGGACGATGGTGGCCACAGCCTCAAGCAGGGTGAAGCGCGACTATGGGATCCCCTGGATCAACCTCACCTTCGACGGGCAGAAGCAAGCTCATCTACGTACAAGGCTCGAAGCCTTCCTCCATCAGGCGGAGCTCCATCGCCGGGCCCGCTCCAGCTAGGCTTTACCCACGGCCAGCTTGCGGGCGAAGGCGCGGGCCGCCGCCAGGTCCTCTTCGCGCGGCCTGCCCCGCTGAAGGACCCCCAGGGTGAACCAATCCCGTCCAGGGCAGGCGAACCGGCCCACCACCTGGGCCCCTTTCTCCGTAAGGAGCTCCGCAAGCGCGTCCAGCTGCTTCGCCTGAGCCCCGTAGGTGCCGAACACCCCCGCCCTCACCCTGGAAAGAGGAGGGAACCCTCGCAGCGCTCGCACCATGGCCCGGGAGGGCCGCCCGAAATATACACGCCATCGCCGACGAATAG
>JAJOKL010000113.1 GCA_021129895.1 Candidatus Bipolaricaulota bacterium | reverse complement strand
GGGCAGGCTCTCGCCCGGCCCGGTTCCATGAACCGGGTTAAAGGGGCTTTTTGGACCCAGCTCTTTTATTCACCACTAAGACGCCAAGACTCAAAGGGAAATTTCACGATTAGGAACTCGGTTTTCTTCGTGACTTCGTGTCTTGGTGGTCGCTTTTTATATTCCTCTGCGGTTCAGTTCACTCTTCCTCGGGCAGGGCGTAAGGCGATAGTCGTGGAGAGCCTGGCTTTCCGGGGCAGGCTCTGTGTGCTGTGGGGCGATTTTTCACCCGCGGACTTGGATCCCCCTCTCTCCCCGTAGCCCAGGGTAGCCTAGGGTGGGGGGTCTTGCTCCGTCTGGACCTGCCCGCTAATATCGTGCTGGTCAAGGGGCTTCTCGACGTGGGGGCGTAGCTCAGCTTGGGAGAGCGCCGGCTTTGCAAGCCGGAGGTCGGCGGTTCGAACCCGCTCGCCTCCACCAGCCCACCAAAGGATCTATGGCGATGCTTCCCCCGGTTGAATCCCGCGGCGGGAGGGACTAAGACTTGCAAAGAATACGCTGGTTGGGGGTTCCACCTCCGGACGGCTATACTGGAAGGCCATGGTGGAGCTCGATGGACATACCTTGACCCCCCAGGCCGCGGTCCGGGTCATATTGGCAAGGGAAGAGGTGCGGGCTTCACCCCAGGCCTTGGCCGCTGTCGTGGAAAGCCACCGCCGGCTATCGGAGATCCTCTCCCGCGGCGGGCCGATCTACGGGGTAAACACCGGTTTCGGGAAGCTCAGCCGCATCCAGGTCCCCCCGGAGGAATACGGGCGGCTGCAGGAGAACATCGTCCGCTCCCACGCCACCGGGGTGGGCCGACCCCTGCCGGACGAGGCGGTGCGGGGGATGCTCCTGTTTCGAGCCAATTCCCTGCTCAAGGGCTTTTCTGGGATCAGGCCACAGGTGGTGGAGCTCCTGATCGGGATGCTCAACGCCGGGGTGTACCCGCTGGTGCCGGAGCAGGGATCGGTGGGGGCGTCCGGGGACCTGGTCCCGCTGGCCTACTTGGCGCTGGTGCTTCTCGGGGAGGGGCGGGCCCGGTACCGAGGGGAGGAGCTGCCCGGAGGGGAAGCCCTGCGGCGGGCCGGCCTCGCCCCCCTGTCCGGCCTCGCCCCCAAGGAGGGGCTCGCCCTCCTGAACGGCACCGCCTACATGCTCGCCCTCCTCACCTTGGCCTGGGCGCTGGGCTGGCGGGCCCTCAAGGCGGCTATCGCCGCTGCCAGCCTCACCTTTCAGGCCTTGAAGGGCAGCACCGCTCCCCTGGACGAGCGGCTGCACCGCGCCCGTCCCCATCCCGGTCAGCGCGAGATCGCCTCCTGGCTGCGGGAACTGCTCTCAGGGAGCGGGCTTTGCGACACCTGGTCCGGGGACGTCCAGGACCCCTACTCCCTCCGCTGCCTGCCCCAGCTCCTGGGGCCGGTGCTGGAGACCCTGTGGTGGGTGGAGGGGCGGCTTCGCATCGAGATGAACTCCGCCACCGACAACCCCCTCGTCTTCCCGGAGGGGGACGCCCTGCCCGGGGGCAACTTCCACGGGGAGATCCTGGCCTTCGCAGCCGAGGCCCTCGCTTTGGCCCTGGCCGAATTGGGGACAAGCTGCGAGCGCAGGCTGTCCCTGCTCCTGACGGGGGAAGAGCGAGGGTTGCCCTCCTTCCTGTCGCCGGAGGCCGGTCCCTCCTCGGGGCTGATGCTGCTCCAGTACACCGCCGCCGCGCTGGCGGCGGAGAACAAGGTGCTCTGCCACCCGGCGGCGGCGGACTCCATCCCCACCTCCGGCGGCAAGGAGGACCACAACTCCATGGGGGCTACCTCGGCCTGGAAGGCGCTCAGGATCGCGGAGAACGCGATCTCCCAGGTGGCGCTGGAGCTGGTGGCTTGCCGCTGGGCGGCCGCCCTGGCCGGGGAGGACGGGCTCTCCCCTGCTACTAAATCCGTCTATCAAAAACTTTCCGAGCTCGTGCCCCCGCCGGGGCCGGACCGTTACCTCGGGGAGGCGATCGCCCGGGTGAGGCAGGCGGTGCGGGCCGGGGAGGTGAAGGCAGATGGCATATAAGGCCGGGATCGTGGCGGTGGTGGGCAAAACCAACGTGGGCAAGTCCACGTTCATCAACGCGATAATGGGTCAGAAGGTGGTGATCGTCTCCGACCGGCCCCAGACCACCCGCAACCGCATCCGCTGCATCTACACCACCGACCAGGCCCAGGTGGTGTTCGTGGACACCCCGGGGCTGCACCGGCCGGTGAACAAGCTCTCAGCCCACATCCTGCGGGAGGCGTTTCGGGCCCTGGCCGGGGTGGACGAGCTGGTGTACATGACCGAGCCCACCGGGGAGGTGGACCCCTACGACCAGGAGGTCCTCCCCAGAATCCGCACCCTCCCCTGCCCCAAGCTCCTGCTGGTGAACAAGATGGACCAGGCCAAGGGCAACCAGCTACCGGAGACCCTGCTCGCCTACGAGCGGCTGGGCATCTTCGACGAGCTGGTACCCATCTCCTGCACCAAGGGGAAGAACCTGGACCGAGCATTGGAGCTGATCATCCGCTACCTCCCCGACGGGGAACCCCTGTTCCCGGAGGGGATGGCCACCGACCGCCCATCGGAGTTCTTCGTGGCCGAGCTGATCAGGGAGAAGATCTTCCACCTCACCTACCAGGAGATCCCTTACTCGACCGCAGTGGTGGTGGACGAGATCCGGGAGCGGGAGGACAAACCCTTGCTTGAGATCTACGCCACCATCTACGTGGCCAAGGACTCCCAGAAGGCGATCGTGATCGGAAAGGGCGGTCAGAAACTGAAGGAGATCGGCCACCTGGCGCGGCTGGAGCTGGAGGCCCTGCTGGGCAAGAAGGTGTTCCTCTCCCTGCACGTGAAGGTGCGCCCGCGCTGGACGGAGGACGAGGTGGAGATCGCCCGGTTGGCCGGCGAGTAGTCCTAAGGGTCACAGGCTGCTACAATCATTCGCAACGAGGTATAAACCAGGAAGGCGCGTTTCACGGAGAATTTGGTCCCGTGAACCGGGTAAAGCGGTTTTGCGGTTTTCTAGGGGGCGGCGAAGTTGTGGCAGGGAATGTTTCACCCGGTCGGTGAAGCTTAGAGGAAGTCCAGGGGGCAGATTTATTAGATGAATAGCGAAAAATCAGGTGGCAATGCTCCTGGATCCTCACAGATCCGGCATAAAAAGTGCGTGCTTCTTTTGGGGCCGGAGGATTGGAGCCGGCTGGCCGAGGAGCTCCGAGGTCTGGGGTTCCAGGTGGCCCATGCCTCTGACCCCACCGACTTGAGGGTGCACCAACATTGGTGTCTAGCAGTGGTGGACGCCTCCCACCCTGAAGTAGTGGCCTCGGTGGTGAAGCGAGCCGACAGGACGGTTTACTTCCCGGTGCTGGCGGTGAATGCTCCACCCCAGGAGTTCCCCCGCCTCTTGGAGCTGGGGGCGATTCTGGTACCCGGCCTGAGCGGCGTGGAGCCGCTGGTACGCACTGTGGCCCGCTGGGCCGAGGTCGCCTGTCCCCCGCCCGAGGTGGAGGCCAGGCTCAGGCTAGTGGAGGGGATCGCCTGGTTCGGCCTGTATATGCTGGACGCGGAGCTCAAAGTCACCTATGTGTCGCCGTACATCTGCGAGCTCCTTAAACGTGCAGGCGAGGAAGTGGTCGGACAGTCGGTGCTGGAGGCAATTCACCCAGAAGACCGCCCGCGAGTGGAGCGGGTCCTGAGGGAGAAACTGGCAGGAAAAGAATACCCGCCCCATCCAGTACGCCTGCTCAAGGCAGATCAGACCCCGGTGTGGACCGAGGTTTACTCCCGGAGGGTGGAGATAGTCGGTCGACCCCACATCGTGGGGGTGGTGCGGGAGGTGGAGGCCGAGCGTCGCCGCCAGCTCATCCAAACCACCCTGTTCCGGCTTGTCAGGGAACTCCTCACGGAGTCCGAGCCCAAGGCCTTGTTGCAGCGGGTGGCGGACGCCATCGTGGAGGTGGGGGGATTTCGTCGGGCGGTGATCTCCCTTTACGATTTGAACTGGCCGGATCCCCTGGATGCGCCGGTGCAGGAGGTGGTGACCGCCGGGCTCACCGAGGAGGAGAAGAGAAGGCTGCTCGCCAGTGGTGGCATGACCCCGCAGCACCGCCGCACCTACTTCTCCGATGAGTTCCGCATTGGGCCCGAGGCCTACTACATACCATACCACAAAAATCCTCTCGAGATCGAGGGAACCGGACTGCCCGGCACGGTGGAGATGGAAGGTTGGAGCCCGCTCGATCTCCTATTCGTCCCCCTGCGGGTGGAAGGGATGATCATCGGCCACATCTCGCTGGACGACCCAGTGGACCCGGCCGCCCCTACCCCCTCCACTCTGGAGCCCATCACCCATCTGGCTGCGGTAGCTGCTCTGGCGGTGAAACGGGCCTCCGAGGAGGATCTGAAGCTCAGGCACGAGCGCCACCTCAAGGCAGCGCGGGAGATGGGACGAGGCCTTTCCCAGGCAGCCAGTCCGGGAGAGGTGCTCCAGCGGGCGGTGGCCTTTATCCGGGGACAGCTGGGCTACAGGTTCGTGGGGGCCGGGCTATTGGAGGGAGGGAAGGTGTCCTCGTTCTGGCACTCGGTTGCGGGGGAGGTCGAGCCCTGGGACCCCCCGCCGTCCCTGGAGGAATGGGGCCCTCTGGCCCGTGCCCTGGAGGAACGGGCCCCCCAGCTCCTCCCCCGGATAGGCCCCGATCAGCCCAGATGCCCCGCCGCCCGTAGGTTCGAATTGGCCAGCGTCCTCCTGGCCCCGGTGTTCCTGGAGGGGGAACCGAAGGCGTTCCTGGTGGTGGGAGAACAAAATCCATATGCCCTCGGCAAGCTGGACCTGGGCACCATCGAGTACGTGGCCAGCTGGTGCGAGCTCACCCTGGACGTGTTGAGGATGCGGGAGCGGCTGGCCGGGCTGTACGAGCTGGCCCACTCCTTGGCCCATGTGGAGGACCGCAAACACCTCCTGCAACAAGTGATGCAAGCGCTGCGGAGCCGGTTCGAGTTCGATTATTGCGCTTTCTTCCGGCCGGTGGAAGGAGAGATGGAGCTGGAGGCAATCGAAGTAGAGGAGGGCATCCAACTCCTCCCCCACATCAAGCCGGGTTGGCGGTTGCCCAAGGGGAAGGGGGTGATCTCGTGGGTAGCCAAAGAGCGTGCCCCCCTGCTTTTAGCCGATGTGAGATCCTATTCCGATTATGTCGCCGGAGCCCCTGAGGTGCGGTCGGAGCTAGCGGTACCGGTGCTGGCCGGGGACGAGCTTCTCGGGGTCCTGAACGTGGAATCGCACCAGCCAGCGGCCTTCGGTGGAGACGAGCTGGCCATCTTGCAAGCGGTGGCCGGTCAATTGGCGGTGGCCTTGCAGAATCTACAGTCCCGGAAGATGCTGAAAGAACTGGCCATCCGAGACCCCCTGACCGGGCTCTACAACCGTCGCTTCCTGGACGAGGTCATCGGGCAAGAGGTGGCGGCGGCCCGGCGTTATCATCGTCCCCTGGCACTGCTCTATGTGGATGTGGACGGGTTCCGGGCGGTGAACAACGCCTACGGCCATCAGATGGGGGACGAGATCCTACGCCGGGTGGCTGGATTCCTGCAGGAGAACGTACGCGAGGCGGATTATGTTTTCCGAGTTGGGGGGGACGAGTTCCTGATCCTGCTCCCGGAGACGGATGGAGAAGCCACCGGAATCGCGGAGCGGCTCAAGCGGGGTATAAAGCAAGCCCTGGAAGACGTGGGCCTCCCGCTCGGCCTTTCCATCGGGGTGGCGATGTGGGATCCGGAGTCGGACTTCGACCTGGATGCCCTGATCGCCGAAGCGGACAAGAAGATGTACGAGGACAAAAAATCCAGCTCCAGGAACCCGGTTCAAAGGGATAGGGGCGTTTAGGGTTGAGAAATGACGCTTCGCCAGTAGGGCCCCTTCACCTTCCAGGCGAAGCCTCGGAAGGAGGGAGAGGTTAGATGGAGAAGACAAAAGAGGGTATCACGATCGAGCCGGTACACAACCACCGGGGCTATCGGGAGTGCGAGGCCCTGCAGCGGGCCATCTGGGGGTTCGACGACATCGCCGTGGTCCCCGATCACGCCCTCCATACCATCGTGGAGGGCGGAGGGCTGTTGCTAGCGGCCTACGACGGCATCGGCCCCGGCCGGGAGATGGTCGGGTTCGTGCTGTCCCTGCTCGGTTGGTGGGAGGTGGGGAAGCGGCTGCGCCACCAGTCCCTGATGGCGGCGGTACGCGAGGGCTGGCAAGGAAAGGGTGTGGGCTACGCCCTCAAGTGCGCCCAACGCAAGCACGTCCTCTCACAGGGGATCGACCTGGTCACCTGGACCTTCGATCCCCTGGAGTCCCGCAACGCCCACTTCAACCTGAACAAGCTGGGGGCGGTGGTCACGCGGTACATGCCCGAGTACTACGGGGAGTTCAGGGATGCCCGCAACCGGGGACTGGCCACCGATCGGTTCCTGTGCGAGTGGCACCTGTCGTCACCCCGGGTGAAGGCCAGGCTGGCGGGGGAAAAGCCGGACCTCTCATTGGGCAAGGCGGAGGCCATCAACGCCACCCGCCGGCTCCCGTCTGGACTGCGGGCCCCGGTGAGCTTCCGGGCCGACCTCGCGGCCCCTATCCTCCTGTATGAGATCCCGGCCGACCTCCAGACCGTGAAGAGGGAGGACCTTGAGCTGGCCCGCGTCTGGCGGATGGAGTCCCGCAAGGCTTTGACCTTGTACCTCGAGGACGGGTACCTGGTGACGGGGCTCTTGCACCAGGGGGATCGGAGTTTTCTGGTGCTGGAGCGGGCGGAGCTTGCGGAGGTGCTCTCCCGCCCGTGATCAGACCAGAACGCCTCTCCCTCCATGTGGTGGAGCTGCCGCTGGTACACCCGTTCCGGACCAGCTTCGGGGAGGAGCGGGTCAGGCGGGCCCTCCTGGTGGCCCTGGAGGCGGAGGGGATCACCGGCTGGGGGGAGTGCGTGGCCGGCAGCGGCCCCTGGTACTCCTACGAGACGGTGGACACCGCCTGGTGGGTCATCCGGGAGGTGTTTGTCCCGATCATCAAGGGGCAGAGGTTCTCCCATCCCCGGGAGCTCCCCCGGCTCCTGGCGCGGGTGCGGGGCCATCCCATGGCCAAGGCCGCCCTGGAGGCCGCCCTGTGGGATCTCTACGGGCGCCTGGAGGGTAGGTCCCTGCGGGAGCTCCTGGGCGGGGTGCGGGACGAGGTGCCGGCCGGGGTCAGCATCGGCATCCAACCCGACCTGTCCACCCTGCTCTCCCGGGTTCAGGAGTTCGTGGAGCAGGGCTACCAGCGGATAAAGCTCAAGGTCAAACCCGGTTGGGACGTGGAGGTCTTGCACGCAGTACGGGAGCGGTTCCCCGACCTCCCGCTGTCGGTGGACGCAAATTCCGCCTACACCCTGGACGACGCCCATCACCTAAGGGAGTTCGACCGTTTTGAACTCATGATGATCGAGCAGCCCCTGTGGTATGAGGACCTGGTGGGGCATGCCCGGCTGGCGGGGGAGCTCTCCACCCCCATCTGCCTGGACGAGTCCATCAGCTCCCCCCATCGGGCCTGGGAGGCGTTGGAACTGGCGGCGTGCCGGATCATCAACGTGAAGCAGGGGCGGGTGGGGGGCCTCACCGCCGCCCTGGAGATCCATGGCCTGGCCCAGGAGCGGGGGGTGCCCCTGTGGTGCGGGGGGATGTTGGAGACCGGCATCGGCCGGGCGCTCAATGCAGCCCTCGCCTCCCTGCCGGGGTTCACCCTCCCCCACGACATCTCAGCTACCACCCGTTACTATCGGGAGGACATCGCCGAGCCCCGGTTCGAGCTGACCGCCCGCGGGACGATCCGGGTACCTCATGGGCCCGGCCTGGGGGTGGAGGTGGTGCCGGAGCGACTGCTGCGCTGGGAGAGGGCCGCCTGGGCCACCGAGCTGTGAGGAAGGAGGAGAGGATGCGCAAGGCGGAGCTGGCGAAGCTGATCGACCATACGGTCTTGGGACCGGCCACCGACCGGGCTGACGTGGAGCGGGTGTGTGAGGAGGCAAAACGACATGGGTTCGTGGCGGTGTGCATCCCCCCCACCTATGTCGCCTTGGCCAAGAAGCTTCTGCGGGACTCCGGGGTCAAGGTTTGCACGGTGGTGGCCTTCCCCCACGGCCAGCATCTCCCTGAGGTGAAGGCGTTCGAAGCCAAAGCCGCTGTAGACGACGGAGCGGACGAGGTGGACATGGTGGTCAACGTGGCCGCCTTGCGGGCGGGGGACTACCAGTACGTGCTCTCCGACATCCGGGCGGTGCGGGAGGCCATCGACAAGGCCCCGCGGCCCATCGTGCTCAAGGTGATCCTGGAGTGCGCCCTGCTGTCCGATGAGCAAAAGGAGGCGGGGGGCATCTCGGCCAAGGCGGCCGGGGCGGACTTCGTCAAGACCTCCACCGGTTTCGGCCCGGGGGGAGCTACCCCGGAGGACGTGGCCCTGCTGCGGCGGGTGGTGGGGGATTCCCTAGGGGTGAAGGCCGCCGGGGGCATCCGAGACTACCAGACCGCCCTCACCATGATCCAGGCCGGCGCCAACCGCATCGGCGCCTCCAAGGGCGTCCAGATCATCGAGGGGGCGCCGGAGTAACGTGGCCCAGCTCTCCCGCGCCGTCGGGATCGTACTCCGCACCCAAAACCATGCGGAGACGGATCGCATCGCCGTGCTCCTCACCTCCACCCAGGGGCGGCTGGATGTGCTTGCCAAAGGGGCACGACGGCTGGAACGGCAAAGCGGCGCCGCCCTGGACGTCTCCAACCTGGTGGAGGTCATCTACTACCGGCGTCGGGGGCTGGCGCTCCTCAAGGATGTGGACCTGCGCCAAGCTTTCCCCTGCATTAAAGGGGAGCTGCCGCGCCTGGAGACGGCGCTGGCGGGGCTGGCCTGGGCGATGCGATTGGTGCCCAAAGGCCAGCCCGACCCTGGCCCGTTCCGGCTCACCCTGGCCTTCCTGGAATCCTTGGACAGGGGTGCGCTCCCGGGGCCGCTGAAGCTGGGCTACGAATTGCGGCTCCTCTCCCTCAGCGGCCACGCCCCCCACCTTGAGGGGTGTCTGCGCTGCGGTGGGGAGGAGGGGCTCACCTGGTCTCCCCAGGAGGGAGGTTTTTTGTGCCGGGCCTGCGGCGGGGAGGGGGAGCCCCTCTCCCCCAAACTCGTCCGCACCTTGCAGGGGTTGGCCCGACTGCCATTTCCCGCCCTGGGAAGGCTGCAGGTGGACGAAGCTCTTCTCGGAAAAATGGAAGGGTTGCTCCTTGAGTTTCGGGAAGCGCAGCTCTCCCGCTAGCGGCCAGCCGAATGGGCGGCTATAGTTCTTCCCAGCATGAACGTGAGGTTGATTGCGGCTGAACGTGAGCTGTTCTCGGGGGAAGCGGACGCCCTGTATGCCCGGGGGGTAGAGGGGTGGTTCGGGATCCTGCCCGGGCATGCCCCGGCCGCCTTCGCCCTGGAGGACGCCCCCCTCAGGATCGTGACTGGGGCTGGGGAGCGGACGTTCCGGGTCAAGGCGGGCGTGGTCCAGGTGCGCCGGGACGGGGTGGTGGTGTTGGCCGACGAGGTGAGCGAGATTGGCTAGGGTCCTGGTCACCGGGCTGGGGGTGGTATGTCCATTGGGGGTGGGGAGGGACGCGTTCTTCCAGGGCCTCAAGGAGGCCCGGGTGGCCATCCGCAGAGTGGATGACGACGTTGACCTTTCCGGGATCAAGTCCAAGGTGGCCGGGGTGGCGGATGGGTTCGATCCCCTGGCCCTGATCCCCCCCAAGCGGGCCCGCCGTATGGGCCGGGCTACCCAGATGGCGGTGGCCGCCGCCCGGTTGGCCTGGGAGGACGCCCGGTTCTCCCCCGGGGACACGAACCGGGGCGGGGTGGCGGTGGGCACCGGGATCGGGGCCATGGAGGCATTGGTAGACAACCACCTGGTGCTCCTCCAGCGGGGGGCGGAGCGGGTATCCCCGTTCCTGGCTCCCATCATGATGCCCAATGCCCCGGCGGCGGAGGTGTCCATCGAGCTGAGGATCAAGGGGCCCAGCGTGGGGGTAGTGACCGCCTGTGCCGCGAGTGCTCACGCCATTGGGATCGTCTGGGGGTGGGTGAAAGCCGGGCTGGTGGACTGGGCGCTCGCCGGGGGGGCGGAGTCGGTGCTGATTCCGCTCGTGTTCGCGGCCTTCGACCGCATGGGAGCCTTGTCCAGGAACCCCGACCCCAAGACCGCCTCCCGCCCGTTCGACGCCCAGCGCGATGGGTTCGTGATCGGGGAGGGGGCGGGGATGTTGCTCTTGGAGTCCGAGGAACATGCCCGTGCCCGGGGGGCCGAGCCACTGGCAGAACTCGTGGGCTTCGGCCAGTCCTCCGATGCCTTCCACATCACCGCCCCCCCGGAGGACGGGGAGGGGGCCAGGCAGGCCATGGAGGGGGCGCTCCTCTCGGCCGGACTTTCCCCGGAGGAGATCGACTACATCAACGCCCACGGCACCTCCACCCCGCTGAATGACCGGGCGGAGACGGCGGCCATCAAGGCCCTGCTGGGTGCCCGCGCCCGTGAGGTGCCGGTGAGCTCCACCAAGTCCCAGATCGGTCACCTGCTGGGCGCGGCGGGGGCGGTGGAGGCGGGAGCGGCCCTGTTCGCCCTGGTGGAGGGGCTGCTTCCGGCCACGGTCACCTGGCGGAACCGCGACCCCGAATGTGATCTGGATTACGTTCCCCGAGTGCGGCCGGCCCGGGTGCGGACGGCCCTGTCCAACTCGTTCGGGTTCGGCGGCCAGAACGCCTGCCTGGTGTTTCGGGCGATTTAGGCGCCCTAACCACCGGGGACACAGGGGACACGGTGAAGATCGTGGAAACCGCGTGTGAACTCTGTGGTTTGATCAGCAGGGGGTGGTGATGAGGGAAATCGGGGTGGCGGTGATCGGGACCAGGTTCATGGGGCGAGCCCATGCCAACGCCTGGCGGTAGGTGCGGGCGTTCTTCTCCCGCCGGTTCTGCCACACCTGGTGGTAGCGAGTGGCCGGGATGAAAAGCGGCTTTCCGAGTTCGCCCGCCGATTTGGCTTCGACCACGCTACCACCGACTGGCGCGAGGCGATAGCGCGGGCCGACGTCGAGCTGGTGGACATATGTGGTCCCAACCACCTGCACGCCGAGATCGTCGAGGCGGCGGCCCGGGCAGGCAAGGCGGCCTTCTGCGAGAAGCCCCTGGCCCGGGACCTTGCCGAGGCCAAGGGGATGCTGCGGGCGGTGGAGGAGGCCGGGGTACCGCACATGATGTGCTTCAACTACCGGTTCTTCCCGGCCATCCGCTTGGCCAGGGAGCTGATCCGGGACGGGGCGTTGGGGGAGATCAGGCAGTTCCACGCCCTGTACCTGCAGGACTGGGGCCTTGATCCGGGGCTCCCGTTGAGTTGGCGGATGAGAAAGGAGCTCGCCGGGTCCGGGGCCCTGGGGGACACGGCGGTGCACATCGTGGACCTGGCTCGCTACCTGGTGGGGGAGATCGCCGAGGTGGCAGGGATGCTCACCACCTTCATAAAAGAGAGGCCCCTTCCGGACGGATCCGGCATGGGAGAGGTGACCGTGGACGATGCCGCCGCCTTCCTGGCCAGGTTCGCGAGTGGGGCCACCGGGGTGTTCGAGACCACGCGGGTGGCGGCCGGCCGCAAGAATTTTATGCATTTGGAGGTGAACGGGGCCCGGGGCAGCATCCGCTGGAACGCCGAGGATCCCAATGTCCTCGAGTTTTACTCCTTGGATGACCCGCCCCGGGTGCGGGGCTTTCGCAGGATCGTGGTCACCGAGCCCGAGCACCCCTGGACGGGGAACTGGTGGCCCCCGGGACATGGGTTGGGGTACGAGCACTCGTTCGTGCACGCGGTCTATGAGCTCCTAGCCGCCCTCGGGGAGGGAAGGCCCCCAGAGCCCAGTTTCCGGGACGGGGTGGCGGCCCAGGCGGTGCTGGAGGCGGCAGCCCGGGCCGCGGAGGAGCGCCAGTGGCTCCCAATCGAGCGCTAACCCTCCTTTTGGCCCATCTTCTACAGTTGAGCGGGGGTGCGGGGCTGAAAATGCCCTCCCTATGGG
>JAJOKL010000015.1 GCA_021129895.1 Candidatus Bipolaricaulota bacterium | reverse complement strand
GGTAGCCGTCTGAGTAGATCTCCCGGTTCAGAATCAGCTCCGCGGTGGCCGCCGCATCCAAAAGCTCCTCATCCAGTACGTTACAGATGGCCGCGTCCAGCCCCGCCGCCATGGCCATCACCAAGAACGTGCGGGCGATCAGCGACCTCTCCTTGGTCTGGGAACAGATATTGGAAAGGCCCACCGAGATGTGGGGCGGGGGATCGGAAAGGAGGGTGTACTGGCGGATCGCCTCAAGGACCTTCACCGCCTGCTCCTGCATGAACCGGATGGGCATCAGCACCGGATCCAGGAAGATCCGCTCCGGGGGATGCCGGCCTCCATGCAGGCCATGAAGATCTTGGCCCCGTTCTCCACTCGCCGCTCTACATCCTGGGGGCTGCCCCGGGCGTCCATGGCCACGCCGATGATCCCGGCCCCGGCCTCCGCGGCCAGGGGCACGATCGCCTCGAGCTTCTCATCGTCGGCGGTGGTGGAGTTCACCAAGGCCGGCCTCCCGTCCAGGGCGGAAAGCCCGGCCTTGATCACCTCCGGCCGGTTGCTGTCCACCGAGATGGGGGTGGGCACCGCCCCCTGCACCACCTCCACCAGCCAGGCCATGTCCGCCGGGTCCCGGGAGGCGGCACCGATGTTCACGTCCAGGTAGTCCGCCCCGGCGTCGGCCTGCCTCTTGGCCCACTTCACGATGGGCTCCGGGTCGTGCTCGCGGATGGCCCGGGTGATGTCCTTGAACCCCGCGTTTATCCGCTCCCCGATCAGGATCATTGCCCCTCCCCCATCAGCTCCCGGATGGCCGCCTGGGTGGCCCGGACCGCCTCGGGGTGGCGCATCACCAGGATGTCCGCCCCGGCCAGGAGGTACGCGTAAGCGGTGGCCGCCTCCCACACCGGCCCCCGCACCCGCTCATCCCCCCACTGGGGCTGCTCCTCCTTGGGGGCGCGGGCCTCCTTCACCCCCCACGCCTCCCGGCCCACGTCCACCAACATGGGCATGGCCATGAGCTTGTCCCCCCGCAACCCGGCGATTCGGGTACGCTCCATGATGGTGTACACGTACTCCAGCCCGTACCCCAGGGCAGCGGTGGAGGGGTAGATCACCAGCCCCTCAAGCGGGAACCCGGCGTCCATGGCCAGGATGTTCACCTGCTTGGCGATGTTGATGTCCACCGGGGATTCGGCGATCACCTTGTGCCCGTAGGCGGTGGCCAACGCGGTGAGGGTCTTGTAGTTGTCCTCGGTGATGGTGCCGAGGAGGCAATTCTCCCCCTGGGCGGCCTCGGCCACGCTGGGGAACACGTCGTTGTCTTTATCGGGGACCCCGCAGCCCCAGATGATGAGCGGCACCTTCACCGCCTGGAGCACCGCCCGCACCGCCTGGACCGCCTCCTCGGGGGACCTATCCTCTCCGTTGGGATCGCAGCCGGCGAGCCGGAGGCAGATGAGGTCAGCCCCGTACTCCTCCACGCACTTGGCCGCCCATTTCCCCGGGTCATCCAGCACGACCTGGAACGGGGCCCGCACCGTCTCCGGCCAGTCCTGGGGGGGATGTCCCACACCTCCATGGCCACCACCGGGGGGTGGGGGATCTCCCCGTCGAAGTGGTGGAACGGGAGTGCCCGCTCGCCCCCCACGGTGATCACCCGCTCCCGGGTGCCGCCCTCCTGGGGGGTAGCCCCCAAGGTCACGGTGTAGATGGCCTGGGAGAAGCTCTCCCGCACGTCTGGGACCTCGATCGCCATCAGCCCTCCTTTCCTATGCCTAGCTTCCCGAGCAGCCCCTGCACCGCCCGGCGGGCCGGGGAGTCCGGGGGAAGCCCCGAAAGCGGCCGCCCCCGGGCGGCCAGCTCCTCCACCTGGGGGTCGTAGGGGATGATCCCCAGCAGGGGCAGGGCCGCCTCCTCCACCGCCAGCCCCGGCGGCAGCTCCCCCCGTACCCGGTTTAGCACCAGGAATTTCTTCCCCACCCGGATCCCCAGGCTCTCGGCGATGTCCTTGATCCGCCGGGCTGCCCGCAGCGAGACCGGGGTCGGCTCCGCCACCACCAAGAGCACGTCCACGTCCTGGGTGGTCCGCCGCGACAGGTGCTCCATCCCCGCCTCGTTATCCAGGACCACGTACCGGTAGTTCCCCTGCAAGGTCTCGATAGCCCGCCGCAGCACGTGGTTCACCATGCAATAGCACCGCGGCCCCTCCCCGTGGCCCATGGACAGGAGGTCCACCCCCCGATCCTCCACCAGGCACTGGTGCAGCCCCAGCTCCAGGAGCTGGTCCTTGGGCACCCCCGGGGGGAGATCGGCGATCCGCTCCAGCACCTCGTCCCGCAACTGGCCGATGGTCCTCTCCACCTTGAGGCCCAGGGCTTCGCCTAGATTGCAGTTGGGATCGGCATCCACTGCCAACACCGGCCCGGGGTCGCGCAGGCACTCGATGACCAGGGCGGCCAGGGTGGTCTTCCCGGTGCCCCCCTTTCCCGCCACGGCGATGACCTGCGGCCTCATACCGGCTCCCCCAGCCTCAGCGCCCCCCGCACCGTGGGAAACCGGCCCAGATCGGTGTGGGGGAGGAACTTGGCGGCCATGAACTCGTCGTAGTAGTAGGGGCAGGAGATGAGGTCGTAGTAGGTGACCCCCGCCGCGATCCGCTGGGCCTCCTCCCAGGCGGGCCGGGAGAGGAGGGCCAGCTTGGCCCCGGCCAGGGCGGTGTTGCCCAAGAATCGGATCCGCTCCAAGGGCAGGTCCGGGATCAAGCCCAGGGTCACCGCGCTCTCCAGATCCAGGTGGCTGCCGAACGCGCCTGCCAAGTAGATCCGGGACAGATCCTGGGGGCGCACGCCCGCGGAACAGGCCACCACCCAGTCCCGAGACCCGAGCACGATCTCCCCGTTGGTGCCGATGTCGATGAGCAGGGCCAGCTTCTCGGACTTGTGAAGTCCGGTGGTCAGGATCCCGGCGGTGATGTCCCCCCTACCCACCCCCCGATCCCGGGGAGGGCGTACAGGAGCCCCCGGGGGTTGATGCGGATCCCCACCTCGGCCGCCCGCACCGGGGGCGGGGCCAGGGCCGCGGCCACGTACGGGTGCCGCCGCAGCGCCCCCGGGGGAAGCCGCAGCAGGAAATGCACCATGGCGGTGTTGCCGGCGCACAGCACCGCCACCACGTCCGAGAGCCTGATCCCCCGGCGCTCCACCATCAGGGACACCAGGTCGTTTATGTCCTCCACCACCAGGGCCTGGAGCCGGGCCGGGCCCTCCCGCTCGGCGGCGATGATGCGCCGGGTCACCTCCTCCCCGTACGCCCGTTGGGAGTTGTACTTGGCCTCGGCGTCCAAGGTATTCCCGGAGTTGAGGTCCAGAAGGTGCGCCACCACGGTGGAGGTACCCACGTCCACCGCCACCCCGTAGGCGGTCCCGGACCGGTCCCCGGGCTCCACCTGCAGGAGCTCCACCGTCCCGCCCCGCTGGGCCAGGGTGGCGGTTACCCGCCAATCGCTTTCGCGGAGGAGGGCTGGGATGGCTTGCAGGACCTTGAGGCCGGCCTGGAGGATGGGGGCGGGGCGGTGGCGGCGGACCTCCCGGAACAGCCGTTCCTGATCACCCAGGTTGTCCTCCAAGGTGGGCGGGGGAAGGGACAGGAAGAGCTTTTCCACCAAGGGGGCGCGGGGGAATTTTTCTCCTGCTTCGGCCTCCGGGGCCAGGAACTCCCGGGCGTCCAGGTCCACCGCCGCGGCCACCGCCTCCCGGGACTCGGGCGGGACCTCCACCTCCACGTCCCCTTGCACCCGGGCTTGGCAGGCGAGCACGTAACCGGCCTTCACTTCCTCCCGCGACAGGTGCAGGGTGGGGGCGGCCTCCACCTTGCCCCGCCGCACGATCAGCCGGCAGCGACCGCAGATCCCGTCCCCCCCGCTGGGGAGTTCCACCCCAGCGGCGGCCGCGGCGGAGAGCAACGTCGCCCCCGCAACCACCCAGGCCTCCTTCCCCTCAGGGAGGAAGGTGACCCGGTATTCCCTGTTCCCCCTCAGTTGGGCTTCCACTCGTTCTTGAGGAAGGCCGGGATGCCGGCGGCGTCCTCCGGCCCCACGATCACCTCCCAACCGGATTCTTCTTGGATCTCCATCCTCAGGACCGCCACCAGCCCGGGGATGATGACCTTGTTGTGGCGCACCTTCTCCATGACCCCGTACTCCTTGAGGGTCTTTACGATCTTCTCCGCGGTCAGGCGGTCGTCGGCGTAGGCGTTGAGCACCCCCAGGCCTTCGGTGTCCACCACCGCGATGTAAGCCGGCACCTTGCTCCGCTCCACCTCCCCCTCCACCGTGAAGTAGGTGAGGGCGAAGTTGGTGGTGACCAAGACCGGCGAGTCGGGCCCTGGGCTTCCCACCTCGTACAGCTTTGCCTCGATGGCGTTAGGAACCTGGGGATCGGTGTAGATGTTCTGGCGGGCGGTGAGTAGGGCCAGGGCCAGCTCCGGGCCGATGGGGGGCAACACCGCCACCGACGCGTATTTGCACACGTAAGCCACCCCTTGGGCGAGGAGATCGTAGGGATCGTCCCCGGCGGCGAAGGCCAGGGTGGGGTAGCCCACCGGCCGGCAGGTCTTGACCAACGCCAACCGCCGCAGGCGCACCAGCTCCGTCAAGGTGGGTAGGAGGCCCCGAACCCCGGGATCCAGGATCAGGTCCTCCACCCCCCCAGTTCCTTGAGCTTGGCTAGCCCCTCCACCCCGTCTCCCTTCACCCCCAGCGGGCAGGAATGTTCCTTAGCCAGGGCTGCCATGGCCTCCAGGTTCCCCGGGATGGCGGGGTAGAGAAGGGGCCGCCCATCCCTCACCGCCTCCAGGGCCTTCCCTGCGGCATCCGGATCTTCACAGATGAGCATGAGGGGAAGATCGGTGTTCTCGCGGGCGACCTGGACTGCGGCCGGAAAATCACCCCCCCGGTGCTCGACGGCGATCAGGTTTACCCCGATCTCCTGGCCGATCCTGACGAACCTGAGGGCGGTGGCATCCTTAACCTGGGTGGCGAGCTCCTCCGGGGGGAGGTCGTCCGGGATGCGCACCGCGATGGCACAGGGGCGATGGAACTTCTCCTCGTGGCGGAACAGCACCGTCTCCCCGCCTACCTCCCAGGCCCGCTCTCCAGTCCCGATGGTGACGGTGCGCATGGGCGGGGCCTGGGCCTCCCCCAGGGCGGCCTTGGCCTCCTCGGAGACATGCGGGCACTGATCCAAGGCCACGTGAGCTTCTTGGCCATCCTTTCCTCCTCCCCAACATCCGTGACGCGTAACGGGTGACGCGTGACGGGTTCAAATTATCGATTCCATTTCCAGGACAGGATGCTTTACCCGCTCGAGATATTCGAGGAGCACCTCCACCTCCAGCGCGTCCTCCTCGGTGGCGATCTTTTCCAGCAGCTCCGGAGCGCCGATCTCCTCCAGTCTCTTTTTGAGCCGGTCGGCGATCTCCTCCTTGAGCTCTTTCGGCATCCACACCAGCCGCTTGATCCCCCCTTCGGCGGAGATGAACTTCTCGCTGGTGATGTACAGCTTGCCGATGCCCAAAAAGCCGGGGGTCTGTACCCCGCCCCCGATCTGGCCAGCCATGGTGGAGAACGGCATCCCGATGGGGGTGTCGCCCGTGTACTCGCGGCTGACGATCATCACCCCGTTGGTCTCGGGGAGCACCGCCACGATGCACTCAAAGCAGCCGCAGGAGGTCTGGGGATCCTGCATGATGGAGTACATGCTCACCCGCTCTAGATTCCCATCCGAGGCTCGCTTCACGTACTCGTTCACCCCCCGCCACTGGCCCAATACCGGGTCGATGGTGTCCCCCTTCTTGATGGGCTGGTTGGGGCCGTGGGGGTCCATCTCGAACGAGGCGGCGCAGTCCAGCCAGGTGTAGGCCCCGCACAGCCCCAGCCGCTGCGGGGTGACCACACACACGTGGGTGGGGGCGTAGGACTGGCACAGGATGCAGGAGTAGAAGGTCTCCACGTCCTCGTCCTTGAGCCCGGCGATACGCTCGTCCCGCTTGCGGTAGACCTTCTTCGCCTCCTCCAGGGGCTCCTTGATCGCCTCTGGGTCGGTGATCAAGGTCACCTGCACCTTGTCCACGATCCCGGAGAAGTCCTCCTTGAACTTGTGCACCAGGATCTCCCCGTAGTGTTTGAGCCGAAAGCCCTTCTGGAAGGCCTCCTTGGAGATGCGGATCCAGGGGATGGCCCGCTGGCCCATGTGGAACACCCCGTTGGCCCAGGACGCGTACTCGTGGATCCTCCGCTCCAGCACCGGCTCGAAGTCCTCCTTGAACTTGCGGCCAGCCACCTCCACGATCACCCCCAGCGGCAGCGCCCCACCCTGCTCCACCTGGTCGATGTCCGGGCCGACCAGGACGATCTTGCCGTCCTCCACCTCGTTCATGGGCCGCCCTCGCAGAAGCTCGAAGGAATCCGTGTACTTTCCGCCGAACTGGACGTGCATCTGCTCTTTTCTCACCCGCTCCCCCTCGAAGCCGGCGCCGTAGGGGACGGGGATGGGGATCTCGGACACCTTGATCTTGAGCCCACGCACCTCGATGGCCTTGGAGACGAGCTTATCGCGAGGGATGCCGGACACCACGTGCTCGTAGGTGCAGATGCCGCGGGGCAGGATCTGGGGGATGGGGACATCGGCGATCACCGGGAACCCGAAGTTGATGGCCCCGGCGGCGGTGGCGTACTTCTCATCGGTGAGGAGCTGGCCGCCGTTCTGGGAGGGGAGGTCCGCCCCCAGGGCGAGGACGAAGGCGTGCACCCGTTCCTTGTTGTAGAGCAGGATCCTCCTGGCGGCCTCCAGGTCCCCGGGCTTGATGCCCCCGAAGGTCATGGCCGCCCGGGCGGCGAAGTTGAGGGCATGGACTGCGGCGGAGGTGTCCTTGCCGTAAGGGACCAGGAACGTGTCCCAGTTCATCTCGATCCCGGCCTCCGCCAGCTGCTCCGCCATGGACACCCCTTGGGTGTGGGAGGCCATGAATACCAGGATATTCCGCTCCTGGAGCGATCTCGCAAGCTCCACCGCCTCCTCCACCGTGGGCAGCGCCCCCACGCAGGCGGCGAACCCCGGCATCCTGCCGTCCACCAGTTTGATCCCCTGGGTGCAGAGGATGGTGTCGTCGGTGAACTCAAGCCAGATCCCCTCCGGTTCCTCCCCCCGTACGTACTTGAGGGCTTCGATCACTTCTTGGGCGATGAGGGTGGCGATCCCGGCGTCCAAGGCCGGCCCGAGATAGGGGAGCCAGCGCGAGTCCGGGGGCACAGGGGGCAACAGCTTCCGGGCCCGGGCCAGCGCCGCTTTGGCGTCGGAGAGCGTCCGCACCTCCAGGCCGGTCAGGGCCAGGATGAGGGAAAGGAAATAGACCGTGTTGGGGAACTCCACCTTCTTTTCCGGGCCGTAGGCCCCGATCGCCTCGGAGAGCTGCTTCTCCGCCTGCTCCACATACCCGTGGGCCCCTCTGATGGCGGCCTGCGCGATGATCCTGGACATCTTTCCCCTCCCTTTTGGGAAAGCTCGCTTGCAATTAGCGAGGTCACCCAGGGGTGACAAGTCGAGCTTTTTCGGTCTTGATCTGTTTAAAGTGGGAGGAGCTGTCCCGTGGCTTGTTGTCGGGCTGCCCCCGAGCTAAAATTCAGGCTAGCAAGGCAATCCACTCCTAAGGAGGAACAGATGAGCGCGAACTGGTCTCCCGGGCGCGAGGATCAAGGCGGCACCATCCTCACCCGCGAGGGCTACGAGAGGATGAAAAAGGAGCTGGACTGGCTGATCCGGGTCAAGCGGCGGGAGGTGGCCCAGCGGCTGCGGGAGGCCCGGGAGTTCGGGGACATCCGGGAGAACGCGGAGTTCGCGGCGGCCAAGGAGGAACAGGCCCAGGTGGAGGCCAGGATAGCGGAGCTGGAGCGGATCCTGCGTGGGGCCAGGGTGGTGGACTAGGCACCCCCGGAGCCCCCTCAGCTCACAGGGCGGCTTTTTGTCTCCCTCCGGGATGTGGGGTCTTGAGGGATTTTTCACAGCGACTTAACGAACTCCGCGTCCTAACGGGAAGTTCACGATGTCTCCCCTGTAACTTCACTGACCCGGGTTCCGGGCCCCGGGGCCAATCCACCGATGAGCGCGGATGCCCACCGTTGAAGAGTGCACCGGGCTTCTGCGCCGCTGCCTCCTGGCCACGCAGCACGCCTGAACACGGTTAAGCACGTGGGTCCGCCGCAGAGGTGGGTGAGGGCATCCAAGGCCCCCTTGATGCCACGATCTAGTCCGCTGGCGAGAGGGGAAGCGACTAGAAAGGCGGGAAAAGCACTTGCGCCTTCTCCACAGCCGTTGACCGAGCGTTTCCGGTAGAGGACAGGGGCCGGTGGGGTATACTTGTTACGCGAATTGCGTAACGCATCTTGCGTAACAAGGAGGGGAGCGTGACCAACCCATTCGTCTACGGCAAGGTGGCCCGAGGGGAGTGTTTCGCGGACCGGGAGCGGGAGATAGCGGAGCTCTCCTCCGACATCCTCTCCGGACAGAACGTGATCCTCTTTTCCCCCAGGCGCTATGGGAAGACGTCGCTGATCCTGGAGGTGTTGGATCGCGTGCGGGCGCAAGGGGTCCTCGCTGTATACCTGGATCTGTTTAAAGTGGTGTCCGAGGAGGACTTCGTCGCCGCCTACGCCAAGGAGATCGCCAGGCTTTGCGGGGGTGGGATCCGGGCAGCTCTGAACCGGATCCGATCCCTGCTCCCCAGGCTCATCCCCAAAGTGGTGGTGAAGGGAGAGGGCGTGGAGGTGGAGCTGGAGTTCGAGTTCGATCTCCGTGGGGCCCGGGAGCCGCTTCTTGACGATCTGTTCGAGGCGGTGGCCGTCCTCGCCCGAGAGCGGGAAAAGCAAGCGGTGGTGGTGTTCGACGAGTTCCAGGAGATCGCGGGCTGGGATGAGGGGGAACGTGTTCAGCGCCAAATGCGCGCGCATTTCCAGCATCATGCTCAGGTGGCCTACATCTTCATGGGTAGCAAACGCCATCTCATGCAGGACATCTTCCAAAGCAAGAATCGCCCGTTTTATCGGTTTGGAAAACACTTGCCGCTGGGAAAGATCCCGGAGGAGGAGTTCGCCGCCTTCATCGAGGCCCGATTCAAAAGCACCGGCTTCCAGGTGGAGGAGGGAGCTCCCCACAGGATCCTCGAGATCACCGAAAACCATCCTTACTATACCCAGCTCCTCTGTCACGTGCTTTGGGACCGGCAGCGGGACGAGCGACTGATCACCGCGGACCACGTGGCCTTGGGCGTGGAAGAGGTGCTTTCCCGGGAGGCGCACGCCTTCCATGAGATATGGGAGGCGTTACCGCTTAGGGCACGGCAGCTCCTGGTGGCCTTGGCCAGGGAGGAGTCCCCCCAGGTCGAGATCTACTCGACCAAATTCCTGCGGCGGCACAACCTGGGCTCTGCCTCCAGCGTTCAACGGGCGTTGGAGCGGCTTCTCTCCGAGGAGCTCCTGGAGCGAGTGGATGGGAAGTACGAGTTCACGGACGTGTTCTTCAAGCGCTGGTTACGTCGGGAATTCACGTGAAGACTCCTTTGTTTGGTACGCAAATTGCGTAACGAAGCTCGCGTAACGGATGGCTTCCCGCAGCCGGGATGGTGCCAGCCCTCATGTGGCGCCGTGGCTCTGACGATGGCCTGGATGAGCCCTCATTGCGGTAAAGTGAGGCGGCGCTTCCTATGAACATCGAGGAGCTGTGTCGGCTTTACGCCCTGCCCGCTGAGGTGGCAGAGGCCCTGCGAGGAGCCGGGATCGAGGGGCTGTATCCCCCTCAGGAGGCGGCCATCGCCGCCGGGGCCCTGGAGGGGGAGTCCCTGGTCCTGGCCGCCCCCACCGCCTCCGGGAAGACCCTGGTGGCGGAGCTGGCCATGCTGCACTCGGTGCTGGTGCGCGGCGGACGGGCCCTGTACATGGTCCCGCTGCGGGCCCTGGCCAGCGAGAAATACGAGGACCTCAAGGCCAAGTACGCCCCGCTGGGGATCAAGGTGGGCCTCGCCACCGGGGACTACGACCGGGTGGACGGCCGCCTGGCCGACCACGACTTCCTTGTCCTCACCAATGAAAAGGCGGATTCCCTCCTGCGACACCGGGCGAGCTGGCTTCTGGAAGGCCTCTCGTTGGTGGTGCTGGACGAGGTGCATCTCCTCGCTGACCCCAGCCGCGGCCCCACCCTGGAGGTGCTGGTGGCGGCCCTCAGACACGTGCGGCCGGACCTGCAGCTCCTGGCCCTGTCCGCCACCATCCGCAACGCCGAGGAGCTAGCGGAATGGCTCTCCGCCCGGGCGGTGGTCTCCGACTTCCGACCCGTGCCCCTGAAGAGCGGGGTGTACCTCGCCGGGGAGCTCCTCCTCTCCGACGGGACCAGGAAGAGGGTGGCCGGGGAGCTGGGCCCGGTGTTCGACCTGGTGTTGGACGTGATCCAGGAGGAGGGGCAGGCGCTGGTGTTCGTGTCCACCCGGCGCTCGGCCCAAGCCCTGGCGAGAAAACTGGCCCGCCCCCTGGCGCGGCTCCTCCCCGAGGAGGAGAAAGAAGGCCTCGCCGAGCTCGCTGCCAAGATAGAGCGGGCGCTGGACGAGCCGACCCCGGTGTGTCGGGAGCTAGCGGCCTGCGTCCGGGCCGGGGTGGCCTTCCATCACGCTGGCCTGCACCACACCCAGCGTCGGGCGGTGGAGGGCGCATTCCGAGCCCGGCTCCTGCGGGCCTTGTGTACCACCACCACGCTGGCAGCGGGGGTGAACCTGCCCGCCCGCCGGGTGATCATTCGCGACGTGCGCCGCTATCAGGCCCCCTACGGCTCCATCTACATCCCGGCGTTGGAATTCCACCAGATGGCGGGCCGGGCCGGCCGGCCGGGCCTGGATCCCTACGGGGAGGCAGTGCTGGTGGCCAAGGACGAGGAGGACCGGGATGAGCTCCTGGTCCGGTACGTGCTCGCTCCCCCGGAGCGGATCACCTCCCAGCTCGCCACGGCCGGGGCGCTGCCCGCCCACGTGCTGGGGGCGATCGTGGCCGGCTACGCCCGCTCCCCGGCCGGACTACGGGGGTTCTTCTCCCGCACCCTCCTTGCCCATCAGTTCGGGGTGGAGCGCCTGGAGGTCGCCCTGGCGGAGTCCCTGGCCTTCCTCTGCGAGGAGGGCATGGTGCGCAAGTGGCAGGGGCGGCTCCTTCCCACCCCGTTCGGGGAGCTGGTGGCCCGCCTCTACATCCACCCGGTATCGGCGGTGACCCTGCGGGATGGCCTGGCAGAGGGGGAGCGGGTAGGGCTCACGGAGCTTGCTCTGCTGCACCTTGTGGCCCACACCCCGGACATGGAGCGGTTGCGGCTCCGCCGGGCCGACCTGGAGGAGCTGCCCGGGCTGCTCCAGCGAGAAGAGTTCCTGGTGCCGGTGCCGGAGCCCGGGGCCCGGGGGTACCGGGAGTTCCTGGCCGAGCTCAAGACCGCCCTGGCCCTGGCGGCCTGGATCTCCGAGGCCCCGGAGCGGGAGCTCCACCGCCGGTTCGGCCTCGGCCCGGGGGACACCTACCGGCTCAGGGAGGAGGCGGAGTGGCTGCTTTACGCGGCCCAGAGGATCGCGGGGCTGTTTGGGTTCCCCTTGGGACCCTTGCCGGTCCTCAGGACCAGGGTGCGGTATGGGGTGCGGGAGGAGCTGTTGGAGCTGGTGCGCCTGAAGGGGGTGGGGCGGGTGCGGGCCCGGGCCCTGTATACGGCGGGCTTCACCGACCTTGCCAAGGTGGCGGCTGCCCGGGAGGAGGATTTGGCCCGGGTGCCCCACCTCGGCCCGGGCTTGGCCCAGAGCATCAAGCGCCAAGCAGAATCGCTCGTGGAAGCGTGAAACCCTTTCGTGTGCTGCTGCCTGCCGTGGCGCGGGTTTTCCTTCCGGAGGACGCCCGACACAGGCTGACCGGCCATCTTCGACAGGGGGGAACCGGTGGGCAGCAAAGGAAAAGGCCGGGCGGGCTTCTTCCGCCCGGCCTCCTTAAGGCCCGCTTGGAAACGCCATGGGCTAGCTGCCGAGGCTGGCGATCACCTTCTCCAGGCGCCCCCGGGCCTTGCGGGCCACCGCGTCCAGCCCCGGTTTCCCCAGCGTGGACATCATCGTCTCCGGGTCTGCGATCGTGACCACCGTCCTATCCCCTTCCCCGTAGACCACCACGTTGCAGGGGAGCACCAATCCCGCCTCCAGGTCGGCCTCCAGGGCCCGGCGGGACAGAGGCGGGTTGCACGCCCCCAAGATGGCGTAGTCCCGGAATTCCGCCCCCAGCTTCTCCCGCATGGTGGCCCGCACATCCACCTCGGTGAGGACCCCGAATCCCTGTTCCTGCAGGGCGGAGCGCACCCTTTCCAGCGTCTCCTGAAACGGAAGCGCGACTTCCGTTCTCATAGCGTAAGCCTTCGTCATGTACATCATTTCCTCCTTTCCCCTTTCGCCTTCCCCAAGTAGTCCCGGGGCGCTTCCTCGAACAGCCGCCGGCAGAGGGCGGAGCAGAAGTGGTGCACCTTCCCG
>JAJOKL010000102.1 GCA_021129895.1 Candidatus Bipolaricaulota bacterium | reverse complement strand
GATCACCCCACCTTTCCAGCTCCCACCTCCTCGGCGATGGGCTCAAGATCGAGGGAGACCAGTTTGGCCTTGAGGGGGATGCCGGTGCGGCTCCAGCCGCGGGCCTCGTAATAGGCATCGAGCATCACCTGTAGCTCCTCGTAAGACACCCGGTCCCCGGCGGACGGCCCCTCCGGGATCGGCTCCTCCATCACCCGTTTGGGCAGATGATCGTCCTCCCTGGAAAAGCCCTCGCGCACGTTGAACGCCCTCGCCAGGTTGTACACCCGCTCCCCCACCGTGAGAAGTTCTCCGGAGGAGAGGGATAGTCCAGTTTGCGCAGCGACGAGCTCCGGAAGGCCCTCCAGGAAGAACATGTGCCGCGAGAATTTACAGATGCCCAAAACGTCGTAGAGGGCCATCAGGTCCTCGTGGCACTTCACCTCGTAGCCCTTGTTCACCACCGAATGGCGGTCCACCGCCTCGAATTTCCACCAGCTTCCTCCGAACTCGGTGCCGTAGTTCCCGGCGGTGAGGTGGTCCCCGCCCCGGAAGGAGACGGCGAACGCCAGGGCCACCCCCTTGGCCCCGCGGATGTCATAGGCGGGAAGCTCCATGCCCTTGATGTGGATGGCGAACTCCTCCCCTGCCCCCAGGCGCTCGGCCGCCGCCTTGGACCCGTCGGCCAAAAGTTCGCCGACCTTCCCCTCGCGCCTGCCCATGCGCTCGAGCACCTGGAGGAAGGCCTCCTCATCGCCGAAC
This sequence comes from Candidatus Bipolaricaulota bacterium, assembly GCA_021129895.1. Lineage (GTDB taxonomy): Bacteria > Bipolaricaulota > Bipolaricaulia > Bipolaricaulales > Bipolaricaulaceae > UBA3574. The sequence continues at coordinate 12,080 of JAJOKL010000102.1, read as the reverse complement.
TTGAGGTCAATTCCATCCAGCTTCTCCGGGGTGAGAAGGCCGCGCTCGGCCGCCTCCATGGCCCAGGCCACGGTCACCCCGGCGGAGATGGTGTCGATCCCGAGGAGGTCGCAGAGTTCGTTCGCCTTGGCCACCGCCTCGATTGAGGCGATCTCAGGGCAGCCGCCCAGGGAGTACAGGGTCTCGTACTCGGGGCCATCTACTTCCGTCCCCGCATACTTGCCCTCTTTGATCACAAAAAGTTTCCCGCAGGGCTTGGTGCAGCCGGGGCAGGCCACGTTCCTCGCCGAGTACTTGGGGGCCCAGTAGTAGGGATCGAGCTCTATCTTGCCCTCCCCGGCCCGCTCGTAGGCGGACTTGAAGTAGCCCCACTGCCAGTTGCGGGAGGGGAAGGTGCCGGACTCGCGGTTCATCCAGTCGAGGAACTCCCCGGTCCCGTAGCCCATGTCCGCCTTGGTGGCCGGGTGGTCCCGGATGACCTCGTTCCACTTTTTGGCGAGTTCCTTGATCCTCTCCGGGTCGGCTGAAGGCACCGGGCCGGTGCCCTTGACCAGGATGGCCTTGAGCTTTTTGGCGCCCAGGACCGCCCCGCCCCCGCCCCGGCCGGCCTGCCGGCCGTCGCAGTCAATGATGGAAATTTTAGAAAGTTTTTCCCCGGCGGGGCCGATGACCGCGGTGCGATATCCCTCCCCGAGTTTCTCCTTCAGGGCCTGGGGGGTAGCGCGGGTGTCCAGGCCCCAAAGCTCTGAGGCGTCCTCCAGGCGCGCGGCCCCGTCCTCGATCACCAGGGCCAGGGGTTTTTCACTTGTGCCCTTGATCAGGATGGCGTCGTAGCCGGCCTTCCTGAGGGCGATCCCCAGCCAGGCCCCGGCCACCGAGCGGCAGAAGGTCCCGGTGAGGGGGGAGCGGAAGGCGAACGCGGTCTTGGAGGCGGTGGGGATCCCGGTGCCGGTGAGGAGCCCGGGGGCGATGGCCACGGCGTTGTCTGGGCCCAGGGGATCGGCCCCTTTGGGGATGGCGTCGTAGGCCAGCTTGGCAGCCAGGCCGAATCCCCCCAAGAACAGCCGCAGCGTCTCCTCTCCGATGTCCCGGGTCTCCACGGTCCGCTTTCCGAGGTCCACCACCAAAAATTTTCCGGATACGCCTTTCACTTTCGTTCCTCCTTTCCCTCGCCGAGGGCTTCCCTTGCCGCCTCGGCACAATCGCAGCCCCGGGCCTCGGGGATTTCTGGGATGGCCCAGGTGAGGAGCTGGGCCAGCTTGGGCTCCGCCTCCCGCATCACCTGGGTAACCTCGTCGGCCCGCACCGGCTCGGTGCCCCACACATCGAGGTCGGTGACCACGGCGCAGGTGGCATAGCAGATAGAAAGCTCCCGGGCCAGCACCACCTCCGGCACCTGGGTCATGGACAGGAGATCCGCCCCCAAGATTTCCCGGAACATGCGGGACTCGGCCCGGGTGGAGAAGCGCGGCCCCTCGAAGGTGAGGGCGGTGCCCGTCTTATGGACCCGGAAGCCGGCTTCTTGGGCGGCCTGAGCGAGCACCTCTCGCAGCTCGGGGCAGAACGGGTCGGCCAGCGAGGTGTGGACGACTTTGGGGCCGTCGAAGAAGGTGCTCGGGCGCCCCTTGGTCCAGTCGATGAACTGGTCCGGGAGCACCAGGTCCCCGATCCGGTAGTCGGGCCTGAGGCCGCCCATGGCGGACAGGGCCACGATCCTCTCGGCCCCCAGCTCCCGCAGGGCCCAGATGTTGGCCCGGTAGGGGACCTTGTGCGGGGGGATGCGGTGTCCCAGGCCGTGGCGGGGGAGGAAGGCGACCACGTGGCCGGAGATCTCTCCCAGCATGAGGCCGGGGGAGTGGGGGCCATAGGGGGTATGCACCTCCACCGGCCGGGCCCCCTCAAGGAGCCCCAGCCGGTACAGCCCGGAACCGCCGATCACCGCCACCTTTGCCGGCGACATGGTCTCAAGCCAGTATACAAAGGCTCCGAGCCGAGGAACAACCTAGGGGGATGGCATTACGGGGTCGGGTCGGCTATCCTTGGGGTCAAGGTCGGTGGAATTGGCAACCGAAAAGCTTCCCAGCATCCTGGTCGCCCCGGGGGAACTGCCCCCCTACCTCCTCCTTCCCGGGGACCCGGCCCGGGCCGCCCGGATCGCCGAGCGCCTGGATTCTCCTCAGGAGATCGCCGTGAACCGGGAGTTCCATTCCTACAAGGGCCTTTTCAAGGGCGTCCCGGTGGGGGTGCTTTCCACCGGGATCGGCGCCCCTAGCGCCGCCATCGCCTGTGAGGAGGCAATCCGGGCTGGGGCGCGGGTGTTGATCCGGGTGGGTACCGCCGGGGCCCTGCAGGAGGAGATCCGCGATGGGGACCTGGTGGTGGCCCTGGGGGCGGCCCGGGGCGAGGGCACCACCCCCAGGCTTTTTCCCCTAGAACTTCCCGCCGTAGCCGATCCCGATGTGGCCCTCGCCCTGTGGCGTGCAGCCGTGGCCAAGGGGGCGCGGGTGCACCGGGGCACGGTGGTCACCCTGGACCTCTTCTACCGGGGCGTCTTGGACCTGGGACTGGAGACCTACTCCCGGGCCGGGGCGCTGGCGGTGGAGATGGAGTGCTCGGCTGTCTTCTGCGTGGCCGCCCTGCGGGGAGCCCGGGCCGGGGCCATCCTGGCCATCGACGGCAGCGCCCTCAAGGCCTCCGCCGGGGAGTACGACCCCCACCGGGAGGTGGTGAAAAGGGCGGTGGAGCTGGAGATCGAGATCGCCCTGGAGGCGGTGGCCGCCCTGGCCAAGGAGGGGGAATGAACCCTCAGCAGCTCTTTGACATCTCCGGGAAGGTGGCCATCGTCTCCGGGGCGGCCCGGGGATTGGGGCAGGCCACGCGGTGGGTCTGGCCGCCGCCGGGGCCAAGCTGGCCCTGGCCGATGTGTTGGACCTGGCCCAGACGCTCTCCCGGATCGAGGGGGGGGCGGGGAGACGATGACTGTTCCCACCGACGTCCGCCTCAAGGACCAGGTGGAAAGCTTGGTGGCCCAGACGGTCCGCAGGCGGGGCGGGGTGGACATTCTGGTGAACAACGCCGGGATCAACCTCATCCAGCCCACCCTTGAGACCTCCGAGGAGGACTGGGACCTGGTGTTGGACGTGAACCTGAAGGGGATGTTCCCGTGCTGCCAGGCCGCCGGGAGGGTGATGATCGAAGCCGGGGGCGGGGCCATCGTCAACATCGGCAGCATCAACTCCGAGTACGTGTTCCCCAATTGCGCCGCCTATAATGCCAGCAAGGCCAGGGTGCTGCTCCTCACCAAGACCCTGGCCTACGAGTGGGGCCCCCACGGGGTGCGGGTGAACGCGGTCTGCCCCGGGTTCATGGACACGCCCATGCTGGCGGAGATCCAGCGGGGCAAGGAGGAGCTCGCCGAGTCCAGGAGGAACCGGATCCCCCTGGGCCGGTTCGCCGCCCCGGAGGACCTGGTGGGGGCGGTGATATTCCTCGCCTCCCCGGCGGCCGGTTACGTCACAGGCCACGCCCTGTACGTGGACGGGGGCTGGACCCTGGACTGGCCCGGGGTGGACCGGGTAGACTTGGACGCGGACCTGAGACGCGCCCTGCGCGGGGAATGCTTTGGTTACGATTGAAAGGAAGGGGGTGAGAGGGGGAACAAGCCGCGGGCTACAGGTCCAAACGGGTTTACCTAACAAGGAGGTTGGGAGATGAAAAAGATACTTGCGCTGGCGCTGGTAGCGGTTTTCGGGCTGGTGGCGTTTGGACAGGAGATCCCCAGGATCGCCCTGATCCTGGCCACCGGAGGGCTGGGGGACCGGTCGTTCAACGACCAGTCCTACTGGGGCGCCGAGCGGGCCGCCCAGGAGCTGGCTGCCCAGTACGGGGTGGCGGTGGAGGACGTGCTCTCCTACGTGGAGCCCCGGTCCATCGCGGAGTTCGAGGCCTTCCAGCGGGAGTTCGCCCGGACCGGTGAGTACACCATCATCGTGTGCATCGGGTTCGACCAGGCCCCGGTGCTGGCCGAGGTGGCCCCCGACTACCCGGACCAGAAGTTCGTGGTGATCGACGCCGTGGCCGACGCGCCCAACGTGGCCTCCATCCTGTTCAACGACTGGGAGACGGCGTTCCTGTCCGGCGTGGTGGCCGGGATGATGACCGAGACGGGGAAAGTGGGCGTCTTGGGCGGCATGGACATCCCCCTCATCCGCCGGTTCGTGCAGGGCTTCACGCAGGGGGCCATGTGGGCCAACCCCGAGATCACCGAGGACGACGTGCTGGTGAGGTACGTAGGCGCCTGGAACAACCCCATCCTTGGCAAGGAGCTGGCCCTGGGGATGTACCAGGCCGGCGCCGACATCATCTACGGGGCGGCGGGCAAGTCCCACCTCGGGGTTTTCGCCGCCGCCGAGGAGAACCCGGATTGGTGGGCCATCGGCACCGACGTGGACCAGGCCTGGTCGTGCCCCGAGCACGCCGACGTGATCATCGCCTCCGGGCTCAAGCGTGTGGACCTCGCCGTGTACACCCAGATCATGAAGGCGGTGGAGGGCACCTGGACCGCCGGCGTCCTCTCCTACGGGATGGTGTCCGACTTGGGAATCGGGACCGGCATCGCCGTGGGCAGGCAGGACATCGGCGACTACATCTCCGCCAGCTACTCCGAGGTGGAGATCCCCGGCGAGGTCATGTGGAAGGTCGTCCAGGCCGTGTTTGGCATCTTGGACGGCTCCATCGTGATCGAGATCGAGTAGACAAGCCGAAGTTAAAACGCACGGTCGATGTCCGCCGAGGCCATCCGCATGGAGGGGATCGTGAAGCGATTCCCCGGCGTGGTGGCCAACGCGGGCATCGACTTTTCCCTTGATTGGGGGGAGGTACACGGGCTTCTAGGGGAAAACGGGGCCGGCAAGACCGTGCTCATGTGCATCCTGTACGGGCTGTACCAGCCCGATGCGGGCAAGATCTTCATCCGCGGGCAAGAGACCCGCGTCAGGAGCCCCCACGTGGCCATCGGACTGGGGATCGGCATGGTACACCAGCACTTCATGCTGGTACCCCGGCTCACGGTGCTGGAGAACATGGCGGTGGGCTGGGAGCCGAAGGTGGGGCCGCTTCTCGATCGCCGGGCCATGCGCCGGCGGATCCGCGCCCTGGTTGAGGATTACGGCCTGGAGGTGGACCCGGACGCCCGGGTGGAGGAGCTGTCGGTGGGCGAGCAGCAGCGGGTGGAGATCCTGAAGGCCCTGTACCGGGGGGCGGAGGTGCTGATCCTGGACGAGCCCACCGCGGTGCTGGTGGAGCAGGAGGTGGAGGCCCTGTTTTCCACGGTGCGCGCCCTCAAGGAGCAGGGCAAGGCGGTGGTGTTCATCACCCACAAGCTGCACGAGGCCCTGGAGATCTGCGACCGCATCACAGTGCTCCGCAAGGGCAAAAACGTGGGTACCCTGGAGGCCAAGGGTGCGACCGAGACCCAGCTCGCCGAGCTGATGGTGGGCCGGGAGGTGGTGTTCACCGTGACCCCGGAGCCGCTTGAGTCCGAGGGCCGGGTGCTCCTCTCTGTGGAGGACCTGTCCGCCCGGGACGACCGGGGGGTGCCGGCGGTGCGGGGGGTGTCCCTCCAGGTCCACGACCACGAGATCCTGGGGATCGCTGGGGTGCAGGGGAACGGGCAGAAGGAGCTGCTGGAGGCGATCTGCGGGCTCAGGCGGCCCACCAAGGGGCGGGTGCGGGTGGGGGAGCGGGAGCTAACCGGGGAATCCCCGAGTAGGCTGGCCACCCAGGGGCTGGTGCACATCCCGGAGGACAGGCACCTGCGGGGGCTGATCCTCACCTTCTCGGTGGAGGAGAACGCCATCCTGGGCCAGCGCCGCCAGCCCCGGTTCGCCGTGGGCCCCTGGGCCCAGAAGAAACGGGCCATCCGGGCCTATGCTGGGGAGCTGGTGCAGCGGTTTTCGGTCTCCGTGCCTTCCCTCACGGCGCCGGTCCGCACCCTGTCGGGCGGGAACCAGCAGCGGCTGATCCTGGCCCGGGAGCTTTCCCGTGCCCCCCAGGTGATCGTGGCGGTGCAGCCCACCCGGGGCCTGGACGTGGGGGGGATGGAGTTCGTGTGGGAGCAGTTCCTGCAGGCGCGGAGGAACGGGGCCGGGATCCTGCTCGTGTCCATGGACCTCGATGAGGCGATGATGCTTTCGGACCGGATCGCGGTCATGTATCAGGGGGAGATCGTGGCCGTGCTGCGGCGGGGGGAGGCCACAAAACGGGAGCTGGGCCTTTTGATGCTCAGGGGGACGGGTGAAGTGGGCTAAAGAGATCGGGCCAGTGGTCGGGGCCATCACCTTGGCCCTGGGGGTGGGGGCGATCGTCACCGCCCTCACCGGCTATTCGGTGCCCCAGGTGTTCAAGTACCTGGCCCTGGGGGCGTTTGGGGACTGGTATCAGGTCGCCCAGACCCTGACCCAAGCCACTCCGATCCTGTTCACTTCCCTTTCGTTCCTCGTCGCCTTCCGGGCGGGTCTGTTCAACATCGGGGCCGAGGGGCAGCTTTATCTGGGGGCGTTCTTCGCCGCTTGGGCCGGCTTTTCGTTCAAGCTCCCCCCGGTGATCCACCCGGTGGTGTGCCTCCTTTTTGGGGCGGCGGCCGGGGCGGTGTGGGGGTTCATCCCGGGGTGGCTCCGAGCGAAAAGAGGGGCCAACGAGTTCGTCACCACCATGATGCTCTCCTATGTGGCCATCAAGCTGACCAGCTGGCTGGTGTCCCCCGGGGGGCCGTATCACGGGGCCCACTGGGCCAACCAGACGGTGCGCATCCTCACCTCAGCCCAGTTCCCGCGCTTCATGCGGGGGGCGCAACTCTCCTGGGGGATCATCGTGGCGGTTCTGATCGCCGGCATCATCTGGTACCTTCTTTTCCGTACCCCGCGGGGTTATGAGCTGCGGGCGGTGGGGCAGAATCCACTGGCGGCCGAGTATGGCGGGATAAACGTGACCAAGAACCTGATCCTGGCCCTGACGCTGGCCGGGGCACTGGCCGGCCTGGGGGGAGCGGCGGAGATCCTGGGCACCCATCGCCGGTTCATCGAGCTTTTCTCGCCGGGCTATGGGTGGGATGGGATCGCCGGGGGGCTGATCGCCCGGGCCCATCCCCTGGGGGCCATCTTGGCGGCGGTGCTGATGGGGGCGCTCCGGGCCGGGGGACAGGCCATCGACCGGGCCGGGGTGGCCCCGGCGGACCTGGCCGCGGTGATCCAGGGCTTGGTGATCCTGTTCGTGGTGGCTCCGGAGCTGATCCGGTACTTCCAGCGTGTGGTGAGGAGGAAAAAGCTTGGAGATATTGAGTCTTAACCTGTTCATCGCCGCATTGCGCCTCGCCACCCCCATCGCGTTGGTGGCCCTGGGGGAGACCTATTCCGAGCGGGCCGGGGTGATCAACGTGGGGGTGGAGGGGATGGCCTTGGCCGGGGCGCTCACCACCGCGGTGGTGGCCTACTTCACCGGGAGCCCCACCTTGGCCCTGATCGCCGCCATCGGGGTGGGGGCCTTCCTGGGGGCGCTGCACGCCGTCTGGAGCGTGTACCTGCGGGCGGACCACGTGGTGTCCGGGGCGGCCATCAACCTGCTGGCGCTGGGGTTCGCCCTGTTTTTGACCCGGGTGATCTGGGGCTGGCGGGGCGCCTCCCCCTCCGCCCCCACCATGGACGCCTGGATCCTGGTGGGAGTGGGCCTATTCCTGATCGGGATCTCCCAGATCTACATCTTCCGCACCCCTTGGGGCCTAAGGCTACGGGTGGTGGGAGAGCACCCCCGGGCGGCGGACACCGCCGGGATCAACGTGCACCGGACACGCCTGGCTTACACAGTGCTAAACGGGGCCCTGTGTGGCCTAGCTGGGGCGTTCCTGTTCAACAACCTGGGCCGGTTCACCGAGGGCATGGTGGGGGGGCGAGGGTTCATCGGCATCGCCGCCATGGTGGTGGGGAACTACCGGCCCCTTCCCGCCCTTTTGGCCGCGTATCTATTTGGGTTTGTGGATGCGCTGCAGATGCGCCTTCAGGACTACATCCCCTCCCAGTTCTCCCTCATGCTGCCCTACATCCTCACCGTGATCGTGCTGGCCGGCTTCCTGGGCAGGGCCAAGGTCCCCAAGGCCCTGGGCAAGCCCTACATCAAGGAGCAGGGGTAGTTCTCTAGCAAGGAGGCGAGTATGGGGAGGCTGGCTTTCTGGAAGATCGGACTAGTCGGGGTGCTTCTTCTGAGCACTTTGGAGGCTTTGACGCAAGACCAGGGGCTGCAAACGCCCCCTTACTCCTGGGTACAGGTAGGGAACACTGGATTTTCAGGAGGTTACGGCCAAGTTCTCGTTGCGCAAACCAATGGTTTCCTCATCTTTAGGCAGTATCAAGCTGGCCAAAAACTAGAGCTCGAGCAGTATGAAATAGATGCAGAGGGGAACCCTGTACTTGTGCGAAAGAAGTTGTGGCCCGCCGGGCGCACTGAACCGCCCGACTTCGAATCAGGGGTGGCAGCCGCGTGGGATGGCGCTGACCTCGTGTACATGCTTCTTGGAGCCTTCGAGAGATACCAGCGGGCATTTTTCCACACCTACAACGTACGGCAAGATAGCTGGCGGAGGCTAGCGGATACGCCGGGTTGGCAAGGAGCGGGAAATGCTCTGGCATACGTCCATGGAGAAGAGGGTGATTTTCTCTACGCTTTCGTTGGTCAACGTACCCTGCGAACAAAATTCCTCCGCTACAGCGTAACCGAGGACCGTTGGGAAGAGCTTCCGACACCCCCAGGATGGGTGTACACCGACGACGGGGCAGCGCTGGTATGGACTGGGGGCGACTACCCTTACGCCCTTCAGGGTTCCGGATTCGAGGACATGCCCACACAATCGTTCGCCAGATTCCGGCTCCCGAATGGCCCATGAGAAGACCTGCCCCCCATACCCGACCCAGCTGGGGTGAACGACGGGGGTTCCCTCGTGTGGGATGGAGGACGCTATATCTACGCGATTTCTGGAGGCTTCGGTGAAGGAAAGAAGTGGAAACAAGAGGCCTCCGGGAAAGGCTTTTTCCGGTTCGATCTCGAGCGAATGCAATGGGAAACTTTGCCGGCGCTACCTTGTCCCGTTGGGAGGTACACCGGGAACCGGTTGGCCGTGGTAGGAGCTTTTCTTTACCTGTGGCAGGGCACCCCGAGATCTTGGGAATGTGGGGGCAGCGGAATTTGGCGACTTGAGATAGAAGGGGAATAGAACGGAACGTTCTGGCAAATCGTGGCTGGAGCCTTACACTCCCTACTGCAATGGCTAGTGAGAGAGTGCCTAAATACATCGTGTGGTCGAAGGGGGAGCTGGATCTCTCCGATCCCTGGCAGCGGCGCTGGTACATCCAGCAGGTGCTCATCCACGGCCGGGCCGAGGACGTAGCTGCCTTGGACTGGGAGGAGGTCCGCCGGCTCCTTCCGGAGCTCACGCTGCCCAAAGATGTCCGTAGACTGTGGGAGAGCTATTTCGACTCCCGAAGGAGCCGCTGAATGATAAAACCGGTTTACTGGGAGGAGGGGGCGGTAAAGCTCCTGGATCAGACGCGCCTTCCCCAGGAGGAGGTGTGGCTCACACTTACGAGCTGGGGGGAGGTGGCGGAGGCCATCCGGGAGATGCGGGTCAGGGGGGCGCCGGCCATCGGGATCGCCGCCGCCTACGGCCTGGCCCTGGCCATCTGGCACTTGCCCCGGGGGGCGGACCCCCGGGCCGCCTTCCAGGAGGCAGCCCAGGGCCTCTCGGAGACCAGGCCCACAGCGGTGAACCTGTTCTGGGCCATCCGCCGGATGGAGCGGGCCTTCGAGAAGCACCAGGACGAGGGACTATCCACCCTCAAGGAGGCGCTGCTGGGGGAAGCCGAGAAAATCCACCGGGAGGACATCCAGGCCAATCGGGAGATCGGGGCCCACGGCGCCGCCCTCCTCCCCCGAGGGGCGCGGGTGCTTACCATCTGCAACACCGGGGCCCTGGCCACCGGGGGCTACGGCACCGCCCTGGGGGTAATCCGGGCCGCTTGGGAGCAGGGGAAGCTGGAGCTGGTATACGCCTGCGAGACCAGGCCCCGACTGCAAGGGGCGCGGCTCACCGCCTGGGAGCTCCTCAGGGAGAAAATCCCGTTCCGGCTGATCGCGGACTCCGCCGCCGGCACCCTCCTGGCCCGGGGAGGGGTGGCGGCGGTGCTGGTAGGGGCGGACAGGATCGCGAGGAACGGGGACACCGCCAACAAGATCGGCACTTATACCCTGGCAGTGCTGGCCAACCGACATGGGGTCCCGTTCTACGTGGTCGCCCCCAGCTCCACGGTGGACCTGGAGCTTCCCTCCGGAGAGGGGATCCCCATCGAGGAGCGGGGGGAGGAGGAGGTGCTCGCCGCTTGCGGCTGTCGTTTCGCTCCCGAGGGGGCGCGGGCCTGGAACCCGGCGTTCGACGTGACCCCGGCCGAGCTCATCACCGCCATCGTCACCGAGCGGGGCGTGATCCGGCCGCCTTACCATGAGACGCTCCCTGCGGCCTTGGCGTGAAAAGGTGGCCGCGGCGGCCCGAAAGATGGCCGCCTTGGGCCTGGTGACCGGAAGCTCGGGCAACGTCTCCCTCCGGGTGGGGGAGAGGATCCTCATCACCCCCAGCGGCATCCCCTACGAAGAGCTCGACCCACGGCAGATCGCGGTCCTGGAGTTTTCAGAGCTTGGCACCCCTCACCCGGCACACGTCACCGGGGTTCCCTCCTCGGAGTGGCGGATGCACATGGCCATCTACCGGGCGCGGGAGGACGTGCGGGCGGTGGTACATACCCACTCTCCTTACGCCACGGCGGCCTCGTTCGGGAAGGCCCTGTCCGTGGTCCACGACGAAGGGAAACTCCTATTCGGGGAAGTGGTTCCGGTGTCGCGCCATGCCCCACCGGGCACCTGGGCCCTGGCCGAGGCGGTGGCTCGGGCCCTGGGGGAGGGGAAGGCTGTCCTTATAGCTCGCCACGGCGCCGTTGCCGTGGGGAGCACCCTGACCGAAGCGCTGTTTCTGGCGGAGAAACTGGAAGAAGTAGCCCAAATTGCCCTGCTTAGAACCAATGGAAATCCAGCCGCTCCTGAGGACGCCCCGCGGGAGTAAAATAGGTAAAAGGCCGCCACTCGGGCGGAGTAAAGATGGAGGTAGCCATGAGTGGATTTAGCAAGGTATACCAGTTCAAAATCACCCTGAAGTACGTCGGGCCTCCCATTTGGCGGAGGATCCAGGTGCCCGAGAGCTACACGTTTTGGGACCTGCACGTGGCGATCCAGGACGCTATGGGCTGGACCGATTCGCACCTGCACATGTTCCTCATGCCCCACCCCAAAATGGGCGACCGACGGGAGATCTCCATTCCCTTTGAGGATGACCTGTACCGCGAGGAGATCCTGCACGACCGAAAGCAGAAGATCGCCGACTGGTTCAGCGAGTCGAATCCTAAAGCCCTCTACATCTATGATTTTGGAGACTCCTGGGAGCATGAGGTAAAGCTGGAGAAGATCCTGCCGCGGGAGCAGGGGGTGAGCTACCCCAGGTGCGTCGCTGGGCGGCGGGCCTGTCCCCCGGAGGACTGCGGCGGCGTGGGAGGGTACGAGGAGATCGTGGCCGGGGAAAGCGAGTTTCAGGAGGAGTTTGCGGACTACGACCCTGAGCATTTTGACCCAAGCGAGGTGGTATTCGAGGACCCCGAGGCCCGCTGGAAGTGGGTCCGCGACTTCTTCCCTGACGTGGAGGAGGGATGATGGCTACCCAAGCGGGAATTGGCTGGGAGAAGATCCGGTGGGCACGGGCCCATATGCCCCTTCACGCAGAGATCAAAAGGCGGTTTGAGAAGGAGCGGCCTTTCGCCGGCTTGCGCATCGGGGCGACCCTGCATCTTTAGGCCAAGGCGGCCAATCTCATCCTCACCCTGCATGCCGGCGGGACGGAGCTGTTCGTGGTGGGGAGTAACCCCCCTGTCCACCCAGGATGCCGTCGCCCAAGCACCGGCCGAGGCGGAGGGGGTTCAGGTGGCCGCCAGCCATGG
>JAJOKL010000013.1 GCA_021129895.1 Candidatus Bipolaricaulota bacterium | reverse complement strand
TCGAACCTGGCCCGGATGATCTCCGTGGCCACCAGCATCAGGTTCACCATCAGGTACCCGTCCGGATCCAGATACACGTAGGCCAGGAGCCGGTCGTAGTCGTCGTACAGGGTTTCGTCCAGTTCCAGGTAGACGGTCTTGTTCTGCACCAGGGCCGCATTGAGGTCGGTGGCGTTTATCCCGTTGGCGTCGGCCACCTCGGGGGCGTCCACCCCGATGTACCGCACCCGCACCGTTCGCCCTGCCTGCAAGCCGGCGGGGGCCGGACTGGGAAGGCTCCTGATCAGTACCTCGATGGTGTCCCCGTCCACCACATAGGTCACCACCGCCTCGATCGCCGGGGAGGGATAGGGTGGGATGGCAACTCCACCGACCGCTATCCCAACTGCCAGAGCGGCAACTATCAAAGCCCGGCGCATGCGCACCTCCTTTTTCTCCTGAGCCTGGAGGAGCGAGGAAGAGGTCGACATTCGTCGGGGGAAGGGTAGAGGCCCTGAAAGCAGGCGCAAGGATCAGCGGGGAGGGACGAAACAGCCCCGGCAGCGGGCCTCGTAGGACTCCAGCCCCCCGATCAGGATCTCCGGCCCCTCCCGGGCCGGCTCCCCATCTATCAGCCGCTGGGTGCGGGTGGCGGGCCCGCCGCACACCACACACACCGCCTGGAGCTTGGTCACCTCGTCCGCCAGGGCCAAAAGCTCCGGCATGGGGCCGAACGGCTCCCCTCGGAAGTTCAGGTCCAGCCCGGCCACGATCACCCGCTTCCCCCGCGCCACCAGCGCCTCACAGAGAGCTGGGAAGCCCTCCCCGAAGAAATGGGCCTCGTCGAACGCCAGCACATCAGTGTCCCCCAACCCGTGATCCGTGACCAGCTCCAGGAAAGGTGTCCAAGAGATGTCGGTAGGAAGGCGGCGGCAGGGGAGGGCGCGGCCGTAGTGGGTGACCACTTCTCTCTCGGAATAGCGGGTGTCAAGGTGCGGCTTGAATAGGAGCACCCGTTTCCTGGCGATGCGGGCCCGTTCCACCCGGCGCAGGAGCTCCTCCGTTTTTCCAGCGAACATGCAACCGGTGATGACCTCGAGCTTGCCCGCCATGGCCCGATGCTACTTTGGGAAACGGAGTTGCACAAGGGAGTTGCAAAGCCTCCGGCGTGGGGGTAAAGTCGCGTACCCATGGCGACGGTCACGAGCACGGGGAGGCTGCGTACGGCCGCTGGCGCCGGGGTTTACTTGGTCAGACGGCTCACCTGGCGGACGTTCGCATACGCAGTGCTCACCGCGGGGGCCGCTATCATGCTCCTTCCTTTCGCCTGGATGCTTTCCACCTCCGGTAAAACCCTGGGGGAAGCCATGCGGATACCACCGGTGTGGATCCCCCGGGAACAGGTCATGGTGGAGGTGGCCGGGGAAGAACTCCCCCTGTACCGGGTGGAGGTGGCCGGGGAGGTGCGGCAGCTAGCCCTGCTGGAGAGGACGGGGGCCCAGGGGGTGTTCGTGGATCCCGCCGACCCCAGCCAGCGCTACCAGCTGCCGCTCCAGGAGGCCAAGCGGGTCACCCGCATTCGCTTCCGCTGGGAGAACTTCGTGGTGGCCTGGAACATGGCCCCCTTCGATCGTTACTTCCTGAACTCGCTCTTCCTGGCGGTGACCACTTCTTTGGGAGGGGTGATCACCTCCATCTTCGCCGCCTACGCTTTCGCCAAGATGAACTTCGCCGGCAAGAACTGGCTGTTTTATCTGTTCATCGGCACCATGATGATCCCCGGTCAAATGCTGCTTGTGCCCAACTACATCACCATCAAGCAGATCGGCTGGTACAACACCTACCAAGCCTTGATCGTGCCCTGGATCGCCACCGTGTTCGGGATCTTCCTGCTGCGCCAGTTCTTCAAGACAATCCCTGACGAGCTTTGGGACTCTGCCCAGATCGACGGTTGTTCTAGGTTCCGCTTCCTGTGGCAATTCGTGGTCCCCCTTTCCCGGCCGGCCTTGGTGACCTTGTTCCTGTTCCGGTTCATCGGCTCGTGGAACTCCTTCCTGTGGGTGTTGATCATGACCCGGGACGACGCGATGCGCACCGTGCCGGTGGGGCTGTTTGCCTTCTCTAGGGAAGCGGGGACCGATTATCACCTGCTCATGGCCGCGGCCACCATGGCCATGGCCCCCCTGGTGTTGCTGTTCCTGGTGGCCCAGCGCCAGTTCATCCAGGGGGTGGCTAGGACAGGACTCAAATGAAAGGGGGGTGATAGTGGGGAAAACCGGATTTAGAGAGGCTGGTCGGTGAAGGACAAGACGAAACGGAGGTGAAGTTTAAATGAAAAGTGTGGTGCTGCTAACTTTGGTGGTTGGGATAAGCGCTTTGGGGCTGGCCCAGGTGGAGATCGAATTCTGGCACGCCATGATGGGCGGTCACCTGGAGACCCTGGAGATGATCACCGCCCGGTTCATGGAGGAAAACCCGGACATCACGGTCAACCTGGTGTTCAAGGGGGGCTATGGGGACCTGAACATGGCCCTGATCGCCGCGGTGGCAGCTGGGGATCCCCCCACCATGGCCCAGTTCTACACCGACTGGGTGGCCGCCGCCTACCAGCCAGCCTTGCTGCCTTTGGACGGGCTGATCCCCGAGGACGTGCTCAATGACATCCCTGAGGCCCTGCTGCGGGCCTGCATCTTCGACGGGACCCTCCTCACCATCCCCTTCAACAAGTCCACCCTCATCCTGTACTACAACACCGCCCTGGTGCCCGAGCCACCCACCACCTGGGAGGAGCTTCGGGAGATGGCCGCCGCCCTAACTGTGGATGAGGATGGCGACGGAACGCCTGAGCGGTTCGGGTTTGGCTTGAGGCCGTATCCCGAGATGTTCACCTTCCTCTTCTGGCAGGCCGGTGGACAGTTCTTCAACGAGGACATGACCGAGTGCACTATCAACACTGAGGCCGGGGTGCAGGCGCTCAACTTCCTGCTCCAGCTCAAGGAGGTCAGTCTGTTTCAGCGCGGTTTCCTCTCCGGCCCGTTCGGTGCCGGGCGGATAGCCATGTACATCGGCTCTGTGGCTGGGATCCCCTTCGTGGCCCGGGCAGCCGAGGACGGCGGGGTCAGCTGGAACACGGCCGTGCTCCCCAAGGGGCCGGTGAACAACGACTCGATATACATGGGGACCGACGTGGGTATCTTCGCCATGGGTTCAACCCCGGAGGAGCGGGCGGCGGCCGTCCGCTACATCAACTTCCTCCTCTCCCCCTGGGCGCACCTGGAGTGGGCCAAGGGCACCGGGTACATCCCATTCCGCCACTCGGTGATCACCTCTGCGGAGTGGCAGGCCTACCTGGCGGAGGACCCCACACGGGTGGCCGTCACTGAGCAGGCCTTCCACGGCTTCAGCTATCCCATCCACCGCGAGTTTTTCTCCATTCGTGGGGTATGGGGCGAGATGCTGGAGTACGTGCTCCTGGGGGAGATGACTCCGGAGGAGGCCCTGGAGTGGGCCGTGTCCGTGATCAACGAGGAGTACCTGGGAGGCTAGCCAAAACGCCAGGGGAGGGGCCGAAAGGCCCCTCCCCGGCTTCTTAAGCCATGCCCAAAAAGAGACTGGATCCTAAGCTGCGAAGGCGACTGGGGGAGAACGTGGAGGCTTACCTCTACCTCCTCCCGGTGCTGCTCATCTTGGGCATGTTCACCGTCTTCCCCCTGTTCCGGGCCTTCTATATCAGCCTGTTCCGCTGGCCGGTGGTGGGGGAAAGGGAGTTCATCGGGTTTGCCAACTACCTCAGGCTGATGACAAGGGACCGGGATTTTTGGGAAGCTCTGCGCAATACAGCTTATTACGTAGCCGGCTCGGTCCCCATCACCCTGCTATTGGCCACGGGGGTGGCGGTGCTGCTGAACGCCCGGCTAAGGGGCCGGGTGATCGCCCGCAGCGCGTTCTTCATCTCCTACATCACACCGGTGGTGGCAGTGTCGCTAGTGTGGCGCTGGATCTTCCATCGGTTCTACGGCCTTCTGAACTACGGTTTGGACTGGGTCACCGATCGACCTCCCTTGGCCTGGTGGGTTAGTTTTAGTCCCATAGACTGGCTGAACGAACCGCGGTTTGCCATACCGGCGCTGATAATCATCGGGGTGTGGCAATTCGTAGGCTTTCAGGCCATCATCTTATTGGCCGGGCTGCAGAACATCGACCGACAGTACTACGACGCGGCCAAGGTGGACGGGGCTAACGCCTGGCACGTGGTTCGGCACATCACTGTGCCCCTCCTCACCCCCCAAATCTTTTTCTTGTTGATCATTTCTATGATCGGTGCATTCCAGCTTTTTATCCCAGTATTCATATTGTTTGTGGGCGGTCCCGGACCAGGAGGCGCCGCCAGGACCATTGTTTTCTACATCTACGAAACAGCGTTCTATGAGTTCAGGATGGGCCTTGCCTCAGCGGCCTCCTACATCTTGTTTGCGATCATCTTCGTCCTGACCCTGATCCAGTTCCGCTTTTCCCGGCGATGGGTCTTTTACGGGGGGTGATCATGGGACGGGTGCTTGCGATCCTCTCCTTGGGCGTCTGTTTATCTATCTCCTCATGGATTTCCCTGGCCGAGGATCTTCTCCCCAACTTCTCGCGGGCGACCCTAGAAGCCCGCGTGGTCAGGATTTACGATGGAGATACGATCGAGGTCGACCTGGGGCCGGACCACCCGCGGAACCTTTGGGAAGGGGTGAGGCTTTCCCGTTACGAGCGGGTGAGGCTTTTGGGAATCGATGCCCCCGAGCTATCCACCGACCCGCCGGAATTCTACGCGAGGGAGGCGAAATCGCTGCTCCTCCGGCTCGTCTCCCATCGCACCGTCAGATTGGAGGTCGTTTCCGGCAACGAACGCGACGGGTACGGCCGTCTTCTCGCCTATGTGTACGTGGAGAAACGGGACGGTTGGGTCTTCGTCAACGGGGAGCTCGTGCGGCGCGGCGCCGCGGACCTTCTCTTCGTGGGCACCGAGAGATACGCGGAGTATCTCCGTGAACTCTGGATCGAGGCGGTCGCGGCCCGGCGTGGCATGTGGGGCCGATACCCCGGTGTAATCACGGTCGCGGACATCTATGCGGACCCCCTTAAATACACCCTCGAAGGGGTTACGGTCACGGCCGAGATCGCGGAAGTCAAGACTGCTTGGGATGGCATTCATATCCTTTGTGAGCGGAATCTTCGGTTCTTCATACCCCGCGAGAGGGTCGGCCATTTCGACGAAACGGGGTTATCGGCGTGGCTGAAGTCCGGCACCAAGATCACGGCGTCGGGCGTGTTGAAATGGCTTCCTTTCGTTCCAATCGTGGAGCTGTGGGGTCCGCTCCAGGTACATGCACTAGAACCGAATTGCCGGCCCTAAAAAGCTGGTCGGAGCGACCGGATTTGAACCGGTGACCTCTGGCCCCCCATGCCAGCGCGCTGCCAGGCTGCGCTACGCTCCGATCTCCTGGATCTTACCCGGCCTCCCAGGGCCTGCCAACCCCTCAGCCCACCCGTAGGGCCCGCAGCCGGGGATCGTCCGGAGGGAGCGGCCTCACCTTGAGTTCCTTGGTCTCCTCAGCCCAGGACGCCCGCAGGCGCACCTCTTGGTCGGGCCCAGCGTCGGCGTAGCGGGCGGCGATCCGGGCGGCAAGGACCAGCTCCTCCTCCGTTACCTCCCCCTCCACCAAGGCGGTGGGGCCGGGCACATCCAGCGGTTCCAGCCGGATCCTGCCCTTGGCGAAGCCGGCTAGCACCGCGTTTTCCGTCTCGTCCCGTCCCACGATCAGTTTCGCCTTCGGGGACAGGCGTAAATGCCTCCCGTGCCGCAGCAGGGCGAAGTCCTCTAAGGTCATGGCGTCCGGTCCGCGATGGGCGAACGCGTCCCGGAGCCGAGCCGCATAGGTCTTCTCCAGCAGGATGCAACAGCCCCCGGCCGGCTGGCCGAACGCCTCGATCCCCCACTCCCGCGCCAGGGCCAGCTGCCGTCGGCGGGAACGGCCCTGGATGTCCAGCCAGTCCTCCCGCCGTACCAGCCCCTGCTTTTCCGGCCAGGTAGGGGGAAGTAGGCGGCCGGACAGGGGCCGCACGAGCCTATCCCCCAACCCTGACTCTTCAGCCACCAGCTTCAGCGCCCGGTAGTGCTGTGACATGGGGCGCTGGCCCAACACCTCCCCGGTGACCACGAACTCCGCCCCCTCCTCCTCCATCAGCTCCCGGGCCTTCCGCAGCATGAAGATGCGACAGTCGAGGCAGGGGTTCATGCCGGAGCCGTAGCCGAACTTGGGGTGGCGTACCACCGAAAGGTACTCCTCGGCCACGTCCAGGAGCCGCACCGGGATCCCCAGGGTCTGCCCGGTCGCTAGCACCGTGTCGCAGCGGCCTTGGCCGGTGCAGAAGCCGGTGGAGAAGTTCACCCCCACCACTCCAAATCCCAGCCTCCTCGTCAACGCTGTCGCCAGGGCGGAATCCAGCCCCCCGGACAGGAGGGCGATGGCCTTCACATGCGCCCGTTCCATTTCCCGAGTATCATACCCCTGAGGAGGTGATGTAGGGATGCGGAAGGTGTTGTTTGGGTTGTTCGCGGCTATTCTCGTAGTTTCCCCTGCCCTGGCATCGGGGACGGTGCAGGATCAGATCGCCATATCCGGCCAGGCGGCCATCAGGGCGGCCATCGCCCAGGTGGGCCCGGCCGTGGTGCGGGTGGACGCCACCAAGCAGATAAGCGGTTGGTGGGAGGAGCTGTTCCAAGACCCGTTCTTCCGCCGGTTCTTCGGGGAACCCCCGTTCGGGGAGCGGCAGGTGACCTCCCTGGGCTCGGGGTTCATCGTGGAGTACCAGGGGGCGAAGTACGTGCTCACCAACCTGCACGTGGTGGACGGTGCTGAGGCCATCAGGATCACCGCCCAGGACGGGCGGATACTGCAGGCGGAGCTGGTGGGGGCTGACCAGTGGCTGGACCTGGCAGTATTGGCGCTCAAGGACGCCGATGATCTCCCCACCGCCCCCCTGGGGAGCTCCGGTGCCCTGGAAGTGGGGGATTGGGTGATCGCCATCGGAAATCCGCTTGGGTTCGACTACACGGTCACGCTGGGGATCGTGTCCGCCCTGAACCGGAGCGTGCCCCGGCCGGACGGCTCGGGCTACTTCCGGCGCATGATCCAGACCGATGCCGCCATCAACCCCGGTAACTCCGGTGGTCCTCTGGTCAACGCCTACGGAGAGGTAGTGGGGATGAACACCATCATCGCCCGGGAGGCGAGGGGCCTGGCGGTGGAAGGGATCAACTTCGCGGTGCCCATCGACGAGATCAAGTGGGTGCTGCCCCAACTGATCTCCGCTGGGGTGGTGACCCGGGGCTGGCTGGGGGTGTACATCCAAAACATCACCCCCGGGATGGAGGAGCAGTTCGGGGTCGCCCCCGGCGAGGGGGTGCTGGTGGCGGACGTGGTCAGGGGGTCCCCGGCCGAGGAGGCCGGCCTCCAGTCCGGGGACGTGATCGTGTCCGTGCACGGAGTCCCGGTGGGGAGCACCGACGAGCTCCAGACCGAGATCATGTACCGCGCCCCCGGGGAAGTGGTCCAGCTGGAGATCGTCCGGGATGGGGAGCGGCTGACCATCTCGGTGACCCTGGGGGAGCGCCCCAGCGAGGAGGAGCTGGTCGCCCTCCCGCCGGCGGAGTCGGAGCAGGGCATCCAGAAGTTCGGGCTCACCGTGCAGGCCATCACCCCTGAGTTGGCCGAGCGGTACGGACTGGACACCGCCCGGGGCGTGGTGGTGGTAGCGGTGGAGCCCGGCTCCAAGGCCTACTGGGGCGGGGTG
Organism: Candidatus Bipolaricaulota bacterium; assembly: GCA_021129895.1. Taxonomy (GTDB): domain Bacteria; phylum Bipolaricaulota; class Bipolaricaulia; order Bipolaricaulales; family Bipolaricaulaceae; genus UBA3574. The sequence goes on along the minus strand of JAJOKL010000013.1, from coordinate 5,099 downwards.
GAGGAAGGCGACGTGATCCTGGAGGTGAACCGGCAGCCCATCCTCACCGTCCAGGATTGGAACGCTGCCGTTCAGGACCTCTCCGAGGACGAGGAGGTACTCCTCACCGTGCTCAGGGAGGGCCGGACGCGGTTCCTCCTCCTCCGCTAGTTCGGGTAAAATAGACCCGAGGTCGGAGAGTAGCGCAGCCTGGTTAGCGCGCAGCGTTCGGGACGCTGAGGTCGGCGGTTCGAATCCGCCCTCTCCGACCAAAGATCAGTTGCAAGTCGAAAGTCCAAAGTCGCAGGCTGGACTTGAGACTTTGGGGCTTGCGACTGGCCGTTCCGCGGGTATAGCTCAATGGTAGAGCACTGGCCTTCCAAGCCAGTGACGCGGGTTCGATTCCCGCTACCCGCTCCAGAGACGGTGACGCGTAACGCGTGACGGGAAAAAGGTGATCTTGTCACGCGTCACCGGTCACGCGTCACGGGGTTTGCGCCCGTAGCTCAGTTGGATGAGAGCAGCGGCCTTCTAAGCCGCAGGCCGGGGGTTCGAGTCCTCCCGGGCGCGCCAGGGGAGCGTAGCTCAAAGGCAGAGCACTGCGCTGTGGCCGCAGGGGTTGCGGGTTCGAGTCCCGTCGCTCCTCCCAGCGCCCGTAGCTCAATCGGATCAGAGCATCGGCCTTCGGAGCCGAGGGTTGGGGGTTCGAGTCCTCCCGGGCGCGCCAGCTCAGCCGAGAGCGGCGATGATCTCCCGCAGGAAGGCGGGGAGATCGCTGGGGACGCGTGAGGTGATCAGGTTCCCGTCCCTTACCACGGGCTCATCTACCCAGGTCGCCCCCGCGTTTTCAAGGTCGTCCCGGATGGCATAGAAACTGGTCACCCGCTTTCCCTCCACCACCCGGGCCGAGCACAGCATCCACCCGCCATGGCAGATGGCGGCCACCACCTTCCCGGACTCGGCCAGCTCCCGCACGAAGGCCACCAGCTCCGGGCTCCTCCTCATATAGTCGGGGGCGTAGCCGCCGGGGATGACGACGGCGTCGAAGTCCTGGGCGCGCACCTCCGCCCCGGAGAGCTCGGCCCTCGCCGGATACCCCAGCTTGCTCTTGTACTCCCCCTTCTCCGGGCCCACCGCCACCACCTTCGCCCCCTCCTCCTGGAGCCGCAGGTACGGATACCAGAACTCGAGTTCCTGGTACATGTCGGCCACAAGTACGGCTACTCTCTTTCCGGAAAGGCGCATGTTACCTCCTTGAGATCCACACCCAGCTTGCGTCCAAGCGAGCGCGGCCGGCGGCGGCCCGCTTGAGCCGGTCCATGATCGCCACCCCAAGGCCTTCTTCGGGCACCGGCTCGGCCACGATGGCGGCCAGGCCGGCCCGGTCCAGGGCATGCAAGGCGGAGAAGAAGTTCGCCGCCGCTTCCCTGAGGTCCCCCGTCTCCGACAGCACCTCGACCCGGGCGAAGTCGTGCCAGCCCTGGCGAAAGGCGAGCAGGCCACACCGCTTGCGGGGGAGCCTTTCCCCGCGGGGCGGGGTCCCCCCCTCAAGCAGGAACAACGGGGTCTCGGGCACGTAGTGGCGGGGTAGCGTACCCGGGGCAGGGGCAGCGCCTTGGTACACCCGCGGCGGCTCCAGCCGCAGCTCCCCCACCAGCTCCTGCAGGGCCTCCAGTGGCGTCCCCCCGGGGCGCAGCACCCAGGGCGGGTCCTCCGTAAGGGAGATCACCGTGGACTCGATCCCCACCGGGGTGGGGCCACAGGCGAGCACCGCCTCTATCTTCCCTCCCAGGGACTCCAGCACGTGCTGGTGGTGGGTGGGGCTGGGCCGGCCGAACCGATTGGCGGAGGGGGCAGCGATGGGTCGGCCAGCGGCCCGGATCAGGGTCAGCGCTGCCTCATGGTCCGGCATCCGCACCGCCACCGTGGACAGTCCCGCGGTCACGATGTCCGGCACCAGCTGGGACTTGGGGAGCACCAGGGTTAGGGGACCGGGCCAGAACCGCTCCGCCAGCTTCCGGGCCAGCTCCGGCACCCTCCACCACAGCCGCTCCGCCTCCTCCCAGGAGGCCACGTGCACGATGACGGGATCGAACCTGGGGCGGGCCTTGGCCTCGAAGATCCGGGCCACCGCCTGTGCCGATAGGGCGTCCGCCCCCAGCCCGTACACCGTCTCGGTGGGGAAGGCCACCAGGCCCCCGGCCCGGATGATGGCCGCAGCCCGGGCGATGTCCGCTTCGCTGCACCCCAGCAGCTTCGTGTCAAGCTCCATCTTGCCCTCGCTATAATCCTGAGGCGATGACGCCCGAACTCATCTTATACCATGCTCCCCTGCTCCTGGAAAGGGGGGGCGACGCGGTGGCGATCCGGTGTGGTCGCATCGTGGCGGTGGGGCGGAGCGAGGAGGTGCTGCGCCTGCGCGGCCCAGGCACTGAGCTCCTGGACCTGGAAGGCCGACCGCTCCTCCCCGGCTTCTTCGACGCCCATCTTCACTTCCTGCAAGTGGGGCTGGATCGGGTGTTCTACGTGGACCTATCCCAGGCCGGTTCCCTCTCTCAGGCATTGGAGCTGCTGGTCCGCGCCGGGAAGGCCCGACCTGGAGGGTGGGTAGTGGGCCGGGGGTGGGACGAGTCGGTGTGGCCGGAGCGCCGCTACCTGGAGCGGCTCGATCTGGACCGGCGGCTTCCTAACCAACCGGTGGTCGCGATGCGGGTGGACGGGCACCTGGCGGTAGCCAACACCCTGGCCTTGGCCCGGTGTCTCCGCCCGGAGGGGGAGCTGGTGGATCGGGCCCGAGGGCACCTATGGGAGGAGGCGGCCGAGGAGCTCCTCGCCTGCGCCCAACCCGATCGGGAGACACTGGTGGAGGCAGCGGCCGCCGCCTCCCGACTCGCCGCCAGTTTGGGGATCACGGCGGTGGCCGATATGGGGGGGCCCCAGGTGCTCCCCACCTTGCAGCTCGCCGAAACCCGGGGCCTCCTCAGGACCCGAGTTTTCCTGTACCTGCCCAGGGAGGAGCTGGACCGCCTGGCGGGCTTGGGTATCCGCCGCGGGTTCGGGAGCGAGCTGGTGCGGATCCAGGGGTTGAAGGAGGTGTTCGTGGACGGGTCAATAGGGGCCCGCACCGCCGCCCTCACCTCCCCGTATGCGGATGGGGAAGGGCAGGGGGAGCTGCTGCTGACCCGGGAGGAGCTGGCAACTCTGCTGCGAGGGGCGGAGAGGGCGGGGTTGCAGGTGGCCATACATGCCATCGGCGATCGGGACATCGAGGAGGCGATCTCCGCCTGTGAGCTGGCCCGGGTGAGCCCGGGGGCCAGGCACCGGATCGAGCACTTGGAGCTTCCCACCCCGGCACAGCTCCAGCGCATGCGCGACCTAGGGCTGGTGGCGTCCATGCAGCCCAACTTCGCCGCTCGCTGGTCCGGCCCGGGCAAGCTGTACGAGACTCGACTGGGTCGGGACCGGGATGCGGTGATCGATCCCCATGCCTGGGTGGCTGAAGCGAAACTGCCGCTGGCGTTTGGCTCGGATGGGATGCCGATTGGGCCTCTTTTCGGGCTCCCCGGGGCAATCAGCCCACCCCATCCGGCCCAGCGGCTCCCCTGGGAGGTGGCTTTCCGGGCCTACACCTCCGGTGGGGCCTACGCCGTCTTCGCTGAGGGGGAACTGGGGAAGATCGCCCCGGGGTATTTGGCCGACTTGGTGGTCCTGTCCGCTGGCCCCAGTCAGGCCCCGTGGGAGGAGCTGCAGGTGGACATGACCTTCCTCTCCGGCCAGCTCATCTACGAAAGGACGTGAAGATAGGCCTTCTCTTTGCCGCTTCTTCGGCGTGCCCGGAGTGGGTGGCCCCCGCCGTCCAGCGCCTGCGGGAGGAGCTGGTGGAGCTGGACGTGGTCTACTCCCCCGTCCGGCTTGGGAGCGGGAGATCGGCAGCGAGAATAGCCAACAGGTGGGGTATTCCCTTCGTTCAGGGCGTCCATGGTCCCCTTTTCCGGGGGGGGCAGCTGCCTGTGGGGGTTCCGCCCCCCGGCGCCGGGCCGAGGCCCAACTGGCGGCTTTCTGTAACCGTTGTTCCGCGGTCACGGTGGAATCCATCGGCATTCGGGACGAGCTCCTGCGGTTGGAGGTCAGGGTGCCCATCCACGTGCTGCCCCTGGGGCTGGACCTGGTGGCCTTCCCCGGGCCCCAGGAGCGGGCCCGGCAGCTGGATTACCTGCGGCAGGCTGACCTGTTCCTGGCCCTTCCCCGGGCCGACGGCGGCCTGCGGGTGCTGGAAGCGATGGCCACCGGGCTCCCGGTGGTGGCCGTCCCCGGCCCGGGAACGAAGGGGCTGTTGCGGGACGGGGAGAACGCCCTCTGTGCCCCGGAGGACGAGCTGGCCTTCGCCGAGCGGGTGCTGGCAGGCCTAGAGGACGGGGAGTTGCGGGCTCGGCTGAAGGAGGGCGGGTTGGCTGAAGCCCGGACGCACTCCCTCCAGGCCTCGGCCCGCAAGCTGGTGCGGCTGTTCGGAGAGCTTGGGAGCTGCTGATGCCGGAACTTCCCGAGGTGGAGACGGTGGTGCGGGCCCTGCGCCCCCAGGTGGAGGGGTGGGAGCTATTGCGGGTGGAAGCCGTCGATCCCGCCTTTGAGCACCTAGAAGCCGGGCTTTCCCTTCCCGCCCCGGTGGGGCAGCTTTCCCGGCGGGGCAAGTACATACTGTTCGAGCTTCCGGAAAAGCTATTGGTGGTACACCTGCGCATGTCCGGCCGGCTCCTGTGGGGGGAGGCCCCGCCGGAGGGACGGGTGAGGCTCGCCCTCCACTTTCCCCGGGGGGCGGTGTGGCTGGTGGACAGGCGCCGGCTGGCCACGGTGGAGGTGACGGCCGAGTTCGACCGGGACCTGGGCCCAGAGCCCTTGGGGGACCTGTCCTGGCTCCCTGCAGCCCTGCGGCGGTCGCGGATGCCCATAAAAGGCTGGCTTCTGGACCAGGGGAAGATCGCGGGGATCGGGAACATCTACACAGCGGAGATCCTGTTCCGGGCCGGGATCGACCCGCGCCGGCCGGCTTCCTCCCTGTCGGAAGAGGAGGCCCGGCGCCTGGCCCAGGCCATCCCCCAGGTCCTGAGGGAGGCGATCGAGGG
>JAJOKL010000171.1 GCA_021129895.1 Candidatus Bipolaricaulota bacterium | reverse complement strand
CCGGTCAGCATGAGCAAGAACGCCGGCTCCAGGACCCAGTAGTAGAAGCCTTTATACAAGGCCCCGGACTGGGACGCGTCCTGAAGCACCTTCCCCCAGGTGGGCAGCACCGGGTCCCCCAGCCCGATGTAGGCAAGGGTCGCCTCCAGGAACACCAAGCTGGGGATCATGATCACGAACGACGGGATGATGAGGGGGATCGCCTTGGGCACCAGGTAGCGGAACACTATGCGCAGATTCGGCGCCCCGTAGCTCCGGGCGGCCTCGATGTAAGGGGCGGTCTTCATCTGCAGGAACATGGCCCGGTTGCTCTTGATGACGGACCCGAAGATGCTGAGCACGATGATCGTCCCCAGCATCACCCACAGGCTCTTGGAGTAGAAAGTCCCGATCATGATCAGGATAGGCAGCGTGGGCAGGATCATGCGCACCTCGGTGGTCCGTTGGATGAACGCGTCCACGAACCGGCCGTACCACACCCCCACCGCGGCGATCAGCAGGCTGGCCACCGAGGTGACCAGCGCCCCAAACAACCCGAACGCCAGGGCAATGGGGGTGCCCCACAGGAGCGCCACCAGAAGATCCCGCCGTTTGGCATCGGTCCCCGCCAGCCCGTAAACCTTACCATACACGATCAGCCGGGCGTCCAGATCTGACCCTTCTTCGAACACGTAGCCATCGATGAGCAGGGTGTAGGTGCCCTTGAGAGGGCGGGGTTCATCCCCCGAGTCCGGGTCCAAAAACAACCCCACCTCCGGGTTTCTGATCCCCAACAGCCTCTTGAGCTCTGGGCTGGTGGAGATGGTGATCCGCCCCCTATCCCGGACCTCGTGACCGCCAAACACGTACTCCCGCCCGTCCGGGGTGATCCAGGTGAAGGACACGAACGGCTTTTTCACCTGATAAGTGGCCGAGAAGGCCACCGCCACCTCCGGGGGGAACCCGTCGTAGGTGTAGTCGAACGTGAGGCGGATTTTGACCTCGGAGGTCTCCCCCCCGAGCGGGATGACCTCCTTCTCGCCGCCGGTCCGGCTGTCCGCTTTGATGGTCTCCGGCAGGTTCCACCCGAACAGGTTCACCCAGGCCGGCATGGCGTTGCGGGGGTTATCGAGCCACATCTCCTCCCCTCCCCGCCACTTGTTGATGGCCTCGTGGTAGGGGATGGCGATTACCGTGTAGATGGATATCCCCACCAGGATCCCGATGATCCCCAGCCCAAACATGGCCGACTTGTAAAGGGTAAGCTGCTTCAGGCCTTCCCAAATGGTCCTCATGCTGCCGCTCCTCCGCCAGCACCGACTTTGACCCGGGGATCCACGATGGCGTAGATGATGTCCAGGAGGAACAGGGTCAACGCGAGCAGATAGGCATAGATCACGGTCTCACCCAGGATCACCGGGGTATCGAACACTTGCACGGCTTCGTAGAAGAGCCGCCCCAATCCCGGCCAGTTGAACACGGTTTCCAGGACGATGGCCCCGGTCCACATGGCGATCAGCATCAGCGCGAAGTTGGTGATGATGACCGGCAAGGTGGGGCGGAGGATATACCGACGTTCCAGGGCCCGCGGGGGCACCCCCTTGGCCCGCCCCAGCTCCACGTGGTCCTCACCGGAGAAGATGAGGAAGAAGGTGCGGCGGCCGTACACGGAGATGAACAGGCCCGACAGGATCATCGCCAGGACGGGAAGCACCATGTGTTTGGCCACGCTCAGCGCATAGCCCCAGGTGGTGGGCGGGGGAGGGGCATCCACCATGCCGCCGAACGGGAGGATCCGCAGTAGGGAGGCGAAGATCAGGATGAGGATGATCCCGTAGAACCAACCCGGGGCCGCTGACATGGGGCCAAGGCAATGGTGACCTTATCAAGCAAGCTCCCGTACTTTCGGGACAGATACAGCCCCATGTACAGGCTCAGGAAGAACAGGATCAGGTTGGCGGTGGCGAACAAGGCCAAGGTGGCTGGCAGCCGCTCCAGCAAGACGAGCCTTACCTGGCGGGAGCCGGAGTCGCTGGTGAAGTGCTCAGAACGTCCCAGGTTGAGGGTCAAGGCCCGGGCCAGGTAGCCGAAGCTGCGGAGGATGAAGGGCTTGTCTAGCCCCAGCCTCTTTTCCTCCAGAGCGACCCGTTCGTCGATGATGCGTCGTTGTTCGCTTGCCGGGAGCTGTTTGAAAGTGGGGTCTCCCAACACCTGGACCCCCACCTGCTCCCGAATCTCCGCTTTTCTGATGCGGTCCACGTAGCCGCCCATATTGGCGATGTAGATGGTGAGATAGAGGCCGATTATCAGCGACACGGCCAGGGCCAGGCCTCGCACTAGGAAATACCTAAGGATGCGGATGGCGTTAACTGACAGCGGTGGTCCCTCCTTTCATGTTTGAGCCCTGGATCCGAGGGGATCCAGGTTTGGATAACCCTCTTTTCCCATTCCCACCTGGCGCCTCCTCCCAGAGTTTACTTGGAAGGAGAAAGGGGCTCCGCGGCCGAATCGTCGCGCTCAACCCCACAGGCTCTCAGCCCTCCAAACCCGGTTCACAGAACCGGGCAAATCAACCCTTCTGTACTTCATTAGGGCCCTCACGGGAGCGGGTGAGTATCTCAAGGCGGGCAGAGTCTAGCCTAAGGGATAGGGCCGTTCAGCCGGGGGGCGGGGCAGGGTGGCAGCTGGGGTTGACAGGCGGGGCTGGGGGGCCTACAATGAAGCTTGCTTTTCAGAAGGAAGTTAACCGTGGGGACGCCAAAGGGCGATCAGAACCTGCTCCGCCGCCATAACCGGGGCTTGGTCCTCAACCTGCTCCGGGAAGGTGCCCCCCTGTCCCGTACCGCCCTGGCCAGGAAAACAGGCCTGGCACCCTCCGTCCTCACCCGGTTGGTCCGCGAGCTCCTGGCCGAGGGGATCGTGACCGAGGTGGGAAAGGCCGAATCGAACGGGGGACGCCGCTCCACCTTGCTCGCCCTCAACCCCGATTACGCCTGTGCCATCGGGCTCAAGGTGGAAAAGACCAGGGTGCTGGCCGCCCGCATCAACCTAGCCGGGGAGATCCGCGCCCGCCACGCCCTCCCTTTTCCCAACCCTCGCCCCGAAGGCTTCCTGGAGCTCGCCCAAAGCCTGGTTGAGGAGCTGGCCCAGGGGGAGATCCTGGGGGTGGGGATCGGGATCTCCGGCCTCGTGGACGCCGCCCGGGGGATCGAGCTCTACTCCCCCATCCTGGGGTGGCGGGAAGTCCCGCTGGCCGGACCCCTGTCTGAGGCCATCGGCCTTCCGGTATACCTGGAGAACGATGTCAACGCCCTCACCCTGGCCGAGTGCTGGTACGGGGCCGGCCGGGCCTTCCGCAACTTCGTGTGCGTAACGGTGGGGGAGGGCATCGGGGCTGGGGTGGTTGTGGATGGGAAGCTGTATCGGGGGGCGGCCGGGGGAGCTGGGGAGCTGGGACACACCACCTTGGACCCCCACGGGCCGCTGTGCCGGTGCGGGGAGCGAGGTTGCCTCGAGGTTTACGCGTCCGACCGCTTCCTCGTAGGGCAGGCCAAGGCCCTAGGACACGAAACCATCGACGGGCTGGCCGCGGCGGCCCGGGCGGGGGACCTGGCCGCCCAAGCGGTGTTCGCCGAGATGGGACGCGCGCTGGGGATCGGGGTCAAGAACCTGGTGAACCTGCTCAACCCGGAGGCGGTGGTGCTGGGCGGGGAGCGGCTGGACGCCGCCGACCTGTTTCTCCCCGCCTTCGAGGAACAGGTGCGCCGCCATTCCTTCCCCAAGGAGGCGGAGGACCTGGCCATCGTGCCAGCGGAGCTGGGGGAGGGCGGGTTCCTGATCGGGGCGGCGACGCTCGCGGTACGGGAGTTCTTCCGGCTCCCGGCGGAAGGGGTCACGACATGAGACTGAACTTATCTTTCGACGCGCAGGGGCGCCCCCGCATCGGCATCGGGGACAAGGACTTTCTCCTGAGCCTGGATGTGAGGCTCCCGAACGCCCCGGAGGGCCTCTCCGCGGGGGAATGGGAGAAACGAGCGGGGCAAGATGACTGGGGGGAGTTCACCTCCTGGCGGCGGCTTTACCGCCGCGGTGAAGACCGGGTGCTTTCTTTCACCGTGCGGGTCTATGCGAGGGTGGTGGAGCTGGAGGTGGAGCTGCTGCAGCCGCTCTCCGGCCTCGCCAGAACGGATTCGTTCGCCGACCTCTCCCTCCATGCCCCGGCCTTTTCCTTCCCCGAGGAACTGGAGTTCCTGGCGGTCACCTACGGTCTGGACAGATCCGGGGCCGGCTATCCTGGAGGATACTGGCCCACCGCGGTGCTGGGGCGGGGGATGGAGGAGCTTCCCCGGCAGGCCCTGACCCCGCTGGTGCTCCACTCCACGGAGGGGGCACTGGCCATCGCCCCAGCCAATTGGTTCCTCACCAGCTCCCTGGCGCCCGTTCCGGGAGGGCTGGCTCGGGGACTGCACGGGGCCGTGGACCGGCTCCCGGAAGGGTTTGTGCTCTCCACCCTGGTCGCTTTGGGGGATGATCCCTTCTCCGCCCTGAGGGAACTGGGGCGGCTGCTTCGGTCCCGAGGGACGCCGCGGGGGATGGAAGACCATCCCCTCCTCACCCGGCTGGGGTGGTGGAACGCTTACGGGGGTTACTACACCGAACTGGTACGGCCGCTTGACGCAGAAGAGCTGGCCAAGGTCGTGGAGGGACTGCAGCAAGCAGGGGTTCCCCTGGGCTACCTGGGGCTGGACCTGTGGTACCCATACCAAGAGATCGGCAAGGCTTTGAGCTATCGAGCCGACCCCAGGAAATACCCGCAGGGGCTCCAAGCCCTGCGGGAGAGGTGGGACCTGCCCTTCGTCCTGCACCTCTCGGCCCTGGCGGAGCGGAACGAGTACGGGGTCAGCCCCGGGGATCCGGCCGTATACCGGACCATCGCCCAGGAGCTGGTGGAGCAAGGTGGGATCGCGGCCTGGCACGACTGGCTCCGGACCCAGCAGCACCTGACACCCGACCTCCGCGCCGACCCCCAGGCCGCCGAGCGGTGGTTCTCCGGGATGGCGGAGGCGTTTGCCGAAGCCGGACTTCCGATGCTTCTGTGCATGCACACCATGGGCATGGTCCTCGCCTCCACTCGACATGGGAACGTGATCTCCGCCCGCTCCTACACCGACTTTCTGTTCTCGTTGCGGGCCGCACTGGCCGAGGCCGCCCGCCGAGGGCACGGAGAGCTCCTGGAGGCCTGGATCCCCCCAGGAAGGTTGCGGGCCCAGAACCTGCTCATGGGGGCGGTGCTGTCCGCCTTCGGGCTGGCCCCGTTCCACGACCTGTTTTTGTCCCGGCCCCATCCGGGCCTGGGCGGAGAGAGGCCTTGGGAGGACGCGATCCTGCGGGCCCTATCCTGTGGCCCGGTGGGGATCGGGGACGGCCCCGGGATGACGGACGTGGCCCTGCTCCGGAGACTCGCCTTCCCCGACGGGACGGTGGGCCAGCCTGACCGCCCCCCCTTCCCGATCGGGAGAACGCTCAACCAAGATATCCAAGCTTTTTGGACCGAGCGGCGGGCCGCGGGCGGTCGCTGGATCTACCTGCTCCTCCTGAACACGGCGGAGGAGGAACTTCCCTTCCGGCTCGATCCCCCGGTCCCCGGGGACTTCCTGATCTGGGATGGCCTGCGAAACGAGCCCGCAAAGGGGGTCCAGGGGCGGCTTCCCCCTGGAAGGCTGGCCTACTTCATCCTCGCACCCAGACGCGCGGGGATCGCCCCCCTGGGACTAGCCGGGAAGCTCGTGCCTGCCCCGGCAGGACGTTTGGAGAGTGCAGAATGGAATGGCGGCTGGCGCCTTAGGTTACGGGCCGTAAGCGGCCCCGTCGCCTTCTGGTCCGAAGGCCCGATCCGCGTGGAAACGCGCGGAGGCAAGCGCCTGGGGCTGGCCCGGGAGGGGGGCCTTCGGCTGTGCCAGGTGGACGGGGAGCGGTGTGAGCTGATCGTCAGGGGGTGAACGGACGTGAGGGATGAGGCATTTCGGTGCTCGGGCAGTTGGCGAGTAGGGGTTATCACCGGCATGCTGGTGGTGTTCCTCGTCGGTGTTGTGGGTTCGGCAGAAATCCGGACCGAACTCATTTTCCATGACACCCATGACCCTCTCTTTCGGCACCCGTTCGGAGCAGCGCCGGCCGGGGAGACGGTGAGGTTACGACTCCGGGCAGGGGCTGGTGATCTAGAGGCCGCGGAACTTGCGGTGTGGGACGTGCTCAGGGGCATCTGGACCCGAAGGCCCATGGAGCGCATCGCCACAAGCCCAGACGGGGCTTACGAGTACTGGGAGGCCACGCTCAGGCCGGATTCTCCCACCGTCCTCCGGTACCACTTCGTCTTGAAAGCCGGGGAAGAGACGCTCTACTACGGCGATCCCGGCCAAGACGGGGGCACGGGCAGGCCTGCCCGTATAGCCCCAGACGGCTTCCAGCTCACCGTATATGACCCGAGCTTTCGGACCCCTGATTGGATGAAGCACGCGATCACCTACCAGATCTTTCCCGATAGGTTCTACGACGGTGATCCCGCCAACAATCGAGTGAAGGGGGACCGGGGGTTCCGGGGACATTGGCCTTTTGAGTATCGGGATTGGGGCCAGCTCCCGGACAACCCGAGGGAGAAAGGGGTGAATCCCGCCTATGATGGGGACGGGATCTGGAACAATGACTTCTTCGGGGGGGATCTGCAGGGGATCATCGCAAAGCTGGGCTACCTCCAGGAGCTTGGAGTGGGAGCGATCTACCTGAACCCGATCTTTGAAGCTACAAGCAATCATAAATATGACACCGCCGACTACGAGCGAATCGACCAGATGTTTGGGACCAACGAGGATTTCTACGAACTCGCGGAGGAGTCAAAGAGAAGAGGGATCCAGATCATCCTCGACGGAGTGTTCAACCACGTGGGCGACGATTCCCGCTACTTCGACCGCTACGGCAAGTGGCCCGATATCGGCGCGTATGAGTACTGGGCCGCGGTATATAACCTGATGGCCGAGGATGGTCTCCCTCAGGCCGAGGCCGAAGCCAGGGTACGCGCGGACTTTATTGCGCAGGGGCTCACCGATTTCACTTTCATCGATTGGTTTGAGATTGAAAACCGGCGGGTCAACCTGGGCAAGACGGGCGTATATGGGGGGGAGCGTTACGCTTATGAGGGCTGGTGGGGCCTCGAGAGCCTGCCCGTGATTCGTGCCCCAGGCGGAAGCGAGCTGACCCTCACCTCCTTTGCGGACTACATCATCCGGGCCGAGGACTCCATTGCCCGCAGGTGGGTGGTGGGGGGCTCGAGCGGCTGGCGGCTCGATGTCCCCATGGAAGTGGCGCATGAGTTCTGGGTCGAGTTCCGGTGCCACCTGAAGGGCGAAAGGGGGCTTCCCTCATTCCCAAACGGGGAGCCGATCATGATCGCCGAGCATTGGGGCGATGCCACCCAATATTTATTGGGAGACTCCTTCGACTCCACCATGAACTACCGGTTCCGGGAGGCCCTAATCGAGTTCGCCCTTGGGGGGGACGCGGAAGTGCTTGACGCTGCCCTCATGGAGATCTACGAGGACTACCCGAAGGAGGCGTTCTATGCGCTGATGAACCTTTTGGGTTCACATGATACCCCGCGGATCCTTACGGTTTTCGGGTACATTGAGCCAGAAGTGTTTGCCGATCGGGAACGGGCGGCTGGCAAAACCCAGGTCGAGCTCGACGCGGCGGCCGAGCTCGCCCGAGCGCGGCTCAAGCTGGCCGCGGTTTTAATGATGGGATATCCCGGCTCGCCGACGATCTATTACGGCGATGAGGTAGGCCTCCCCGGCCACCGGGATCCTGATTGCCGGCGTACTTTCCCCTGGGAGCAGGTCCAGCCTGAGAACGAACTCTTCAACCATTTCCGGAGGCTGGCGGCGATCCGCAACGAAAACCCGGTCCTCAGAACCGGAGAGCTCGTCACCCTGTACGCCCGGGGTGGGACCTACGCCATCGGCAGAAGGCTTCTGGGAGAGCGGGACGCCCTTGGGCGGACGGAATACGTGCTCAACTATTATACCGGAGAGAAGCTCCAGATCGCTGATCACAATGCGCTGGCGATCGTTGTCGTGAGCCGGAAGGGGGAGGCTCAGCTTCGCCTTGACCTCTCAGGATTTGTTCGCGACGGCGCCGTCTTCGTCGACCTGCTGAACGATGGCCAGGAATATACAGTCCAAGGCGGAGCTATCACCCTCGCTATCCCACCGTATGGGGGTGCGATCCTGATTGCTCGCCACGGGCCCCAGGACCTCCTCCCTCCCGAGCCACCGACCGGCCTGGTTGCAATGACAGGAGATCGGAGAGTGGAGCTCCGCTGGGAGCCGGTGGCTGACGCCGTCTCCTACAACCTCTATCGCACCCTGATCATCGGCGGCCACTACGTTCGGGTGGCGTCGGGGTTGACCGAGCCCCAGTTCATGGACACCGGGGTGGAGAACCTGCGTCGCTACTTTTACACCGTCACCGCCGTGGATGCGGCCGGGAACGAGAGCGCCATGTCAGCACATGTGGAAGCAGTGCCCTCGCTCCCCATCGACCGGGTGGCGATCCACCACTTCGAGCTGGCAGGGGGGGAGCACCCGATCGGGGTGAAGAACGAGATCGAACCCCTTTACGTAGAGGTCCATGTTCCCGGGGTGACGGATGAACCGGGCAGGGGCGAGGGGCTCATCGCCCAGTTCGGCTTCGGCCAGGACCCAGACCCAGAGGCCTGGACCTGGATCTCCGCACGTTACGTTGGCGATGCCGGCGAGGCCGATCTTTATTGCGGAAGCTTTGTGCCGGACAGGCTAGGCGATTGGTTCGTCTCGCTGCGTTTTTCCACCAACGGAGGGATGAGTTGGACGGTCGCCACCTATCCAGACGGCACCTTTCCCCGCTTCACCGTGGTCCCGACTGCTGACCGCACCCCGCCGCCGGCCGCGTCCCTGGAGGAGCCGCGGATCCTCCATCGGCTGGGCGCCCCGAGCTTTGTGGTCCTCTCCTTCGACCTTCCCACACGCGTAGATGTCGATCATATTGAGATCTTTCGCCAGGGCGACGGCGCAGAGTGGGAGCGGGTAGCGACGCTGCCCGCCGCTGCTACCTCCTACACTGATCAGCAGGTGCGCCATGGCGAAACGTACCGCTACCAGGTCGTGACGGTCGACCGATCGTTCAACCACAGCGTATCGAACATGGTATCGGTGGTGCCTGGACCGCTTTCCCTCCAGCGAGAGAGCCCTGCCGTGGCCACCTTGAGGGAGGTAGGACCTATGATCGACGGCCGCGCCTCCAAGGAGGAATGGGCAGGGGCGGTCGATTTGGCCGGGGATGGGGTGCTGAAAAGGCTTTTCATCGGCTATGGCACGCACCATCTCTTCCTGCGCGCTGACACCACGACCCCGCCAACCGGATGGATCGGGGAGGAGTACCGCCTGGTGCTCTACATCGGCTTCCACAGTGGGGCTGAGCCCGGGACACCGATCAATGGGCTTGCACGGTTCGCGGGAGAGTGCATCGGTTTTCCATTGACCCAGTTGGTGCAAGTGCGGTTCGAGCACCTTAAGCCCGATGGTAAGGGCTACGTGTTCCGGTTCGTCGCCGACGGGATGGAGGGATGGACCTTTGACAACCAGATCCGGCTTTTGATGGAGCGGATCGTGCGGGTCGGCGAAGCGATCGAGCTTCAGATCCCGTTTGCGAGCCTGGGGGTTGATCGGACCGAGGAGCTGACCCTGTGGATGAGGCTCACTCTGGAGCGAGAGGGCGAGATGCTCGGCACTGCCCCCACGCGCCCCTTGATCGCGCGCATACCGGCCCTGGTCAGTGGGGAGGTGATCGCCAGCGTCTCCGATCCCCGAGGCGATGACCACGGCCCAGGAACCTTCGTCTACCCCACCAACCGGGTGTTCGAGGCAGAGGGACTCTTCGATCTTTTGGCCTACACCTTCCTTGACCAGGGAGAGAGCTGGCTTCTTGCCTTCGAGTTCGCTGCCCTACCCAATCCATGGAACGCACCGCTTGGGTTCAGCCATCCGATCATCAACCTCTACCTCGACCTTCAGCCGGGGGGTCTGACGGAGGCGCACCCTGAGGGGGATGCGATGCAGATCCGGCTCCACCAAGACCACCCCTGGGACTTCTTCATCAAGGTGGCGGGCTGGCCCGACTACGGCCGACACCTGTTTACCGCCGAGGGAGAGAAGCACCTGATCGATGTCTCCTCTGATCCGGGGAAACGCTTGGTGTTGGTGAAGATCCCCAAAGAGCTGATGCCGGAGGTCTGTGGGGCCCACTACGTGATGGTGGCCTCACAGGACGGGTTTGGGCCTGACCACATCCGTCCCGTGGCCAGGACGGCCGGGGAGTGGGTCGGCGGGGGCAGCCCCGCTCCGACCGTGGCCCCGCTCGTCTATGACTACCTCGCGCCTCAGGGGCATACCCAGGAGGAGATCCTTTCCGGCTACAACGTCGAGACCGGGGAGTTCGCTATCCTGGTCCCGATTATTGTGGAATGCCGATAGGAAGGGGGTGATAGTCGGGACCAAGGGAGGAGGCAGTAACTCGAAACAAAGACCTGATCAAGGAGGTGCGTTGGTATGAAGAGGTATCTGCTGATGCTAGTGGGTCTTGGGGTGTTGTTTGGGCTTGGCGGCGCCGTATGGGCCAGCAAGCCCGGGGTGCTCACCATCTGGGCCGACGATACGCGGGCCCCAATCCTGGCCGAGCTTGGGGAGCGGTTCTCCGCAGAGTACGGCATCCCCGTGGAGGTCCATGAGCTGCCCTTCGGTGACATCCGGGACAGGCTCGTTATAGCTGCGCCGGCAGGCGAGGGACCGGATATCATCATCGGGCCTCACGATTGGATCGGCGAGCTGATCGCCGACGGGCTGCTTGAGCCCATCCCATTCCTGGAGGAGAAGAAGGACCAATTTGTCCCCGTCAGCATCGAGGCCTTCACCTGGGGTGAGAAGATCTACGGGCTTCCCTATCTCACGGAGGCCATCGGGATCATCTATAATAAGGACCTCGTGCCTCAGCCTCCCAGGACTTACACCGAGCTTATCGCCATCGCCAGTGCGCTCACCGATCCTGAGGCCGGCCGATATGGATTCCTCACTCATGTTCCCCAGCCTGACCCTTACCACTCCTTCCCCTTCCTCACCGCGTTCGGTGGTTACATCTTCGGCCTGGATGAGGAGGGCGTGCTCGACCCTTGTGACATCGGGCTGGATAGCGAAGGTGCGATCATGGGGGCCCATCTCATCCTGGAGCTCATCACTTCAGGGCTCGTTCCGGCAGGCACCGACTACGGGGTCATGACCGGGCTGTTCAACGAAGGTGTGGTCGGCATGATCCTCACCGGCCCCTGGGCGGTGGCGGACATCAGGGCCGCGGGGATCCCCTACGGCATCGCGGTGCTTCCCACCGTGGCAGGGCGACCCATGCGGCCGTTTTTGGGCGTGCATGGTTTTATGGTGAGTGCCTTCAGCGCCAATAAAGCCCTGGCCATGTTCTTCTTGGAGGAGTTCATCGCTACCAGGGACACGATGCTGGCGCTCTACGAGGCAGACCCGCGAAACCCAGCGTTTCTGCCTGCCCTGGAGGTGGTCTCGGCCGAGCCGGATGTGGCTGCTTGGGCTGCTAATGCAGCCCTCGGCATTCCCATGCCCGCCATCCCCGAGATGGCAGCCGTGTGGGCCGCCTGGGGCGACGCCATAAAACTGATCGTCACCCAGGAAATGGCCCCAGAGGACGCCTTGCGGGCAGCCGCGGACCACATCCGCGAGCTCATCGGGTGCAAGTAACCTAGGAGGGTGTGGGGGCCGGCATATGCCGGCCCCCACTTGTATCGTCATGATAGCCCGTTTGGGAAAGATCATCGTCCTCGGCACCACGGATGCCATAGGCGTCTGGGCGGCCGTTGGCCTTTTCTCCTCCAGAAGCTGGGCTCCTTTGACCTGCCTTCTGGCGGGACTTGGAGTATTGAACTTCGTCCTTTTGTCCAAGCGGGCCTACCCCTTGCGCTACATTCTGCCAGGCCTTATCCCGTTCGCCCTGATGGTCGCCTATCCCATCATCTACAATATGTCTATCGCCTTCACCAACTATGGGACGGGCAACCGACTCACCAAGGACCAGGTGATCGCCCACTTTGAGAACATGTATTACCTGCCGGAGGGGAGCGAGCGGTTTGCCTATCAGGCATTTAGAGATGCGGACGGCAACCTGGCCCTCCTCCTTGTGTCCAAGGACGGGGGAGAGCTCTACCTGGCCCTGGACGAGGTCCTCCGGCCCGTGGACGCGGGAGACCCCCGATTCGTCTATGAGGGCGAGGAGATCGTCCGGATCGACGGCTATCACCAATTGAGCAGGCGGGAAGTGGTCAGGCTACTAGGAAAACTCCAGGGGGTCTCCCTGCGGCGAGGCGAGGACACGATCAGGCTTGTCTCCCTGAACGAATTCGCTGTCTACAGACGTTCATACCGGTACGACCAGGAGCGGGACGTGCTGGTTGACCTGCGCACCGGGGTGGAGTATACCCCGGTACAGGGGACGTTCACCTCCTCCACCGGGGAAACCCTCCAGCCAGGCTTTGTGGCCTGGGTTGGATTCCAAAACTTCTACGATATCATCACAAATCCCAGGGTTACAGGGCCTTTCTTCCGCGTATTCCGGTGGACATTTTTGTGGGCGTTGCTAAGCGTGGTCTTGACCTTCGCCCTGGGGCTGGGGCTCGCCATCCTGCTAAACGATCCCTACCTGGAGCTACGCCACGTTTACCGCACCATCCTCATCCTCCCTTACGCCATCCCGGGGTTCATCTCGATCATGGTATGGGCAGGGCTGTTGAACGTCGATTTCGGTGTCGTCAACCGGATCTTGCGGTCCTTGGTCGGGGTCACGATCCCCTGGTTCCACGATGGTTTTTGGGCCAGGGTGGGGGTGCTTCTGGTCAACCTATGGCTTGGGTATCCCTATATGATGATCGTCAGTTTGGGGGCCTTGCAGAGCATTCCCCAGGAGCTGTATGAGGCGGCCCGGGTCGATGGAGCCAATCGGTGGCAACGATTCTGGAAGATCACCCTCCCCCTTCTTCTGATCTCCGTTGCCCCCTTGCTCGTCGGATCCTTCGCCTTCAACTTTAATAACTTCAACGTCATCTACTTGCTCACGGGCGGGGGACCGCCGATCCCGGGAGCGCAGACCCTGGCTGGCCAAACAGATATCCTGATCAGCTATACCTATAAACTGGCGTTCGGGGGCGCTGGAGCCCAGTATGGGTTCGCGTCGGCAATCTCCCTGATCATCTTCCTGATCATCGGCACGATCAGCGCCCTGAACTTCCGGTTCACGCGCCGCCTGGAGCAGATGAGCGGAGGGCTCTAGGGAGGAAACGGTGTACAGTCGACATACCCTGCCGGGGAAGATCCTCCGCCACCTGGTGCTCTGGATGGCCATCGCCTTCGCCCTGTTCCCCGTGGTGTGGATCCTGTCTGCCTCGGTCAACGCGGCGGGAACTTTGGTCGGGCAACGTCTTCTCCCGAAGGTGTTCAGCTGGGGGCACTACGTGGAGCTGTTCACCAATCCGCTACATCCTTTTGGACTGTGGCTGTGGAACAGCGTCAAAGTTTCGGGGATAGCCTCTCTATTTACGGTGTTTCTGACGGCGCTCGGCGCCTATGCCTTTTCCCGATTTCGGTTCCGGGGGCGGCGGGCCGGGCTCCTCGCCCTGCTCCTCATTCAGATGTTCCCCCAGATGCTGGCCATGGTGGCCATATACCTTCTGCTCCTCAACATCGGACGCTATATCCCATGGCTGGGATTGAACTCCCATGCCGGCCTGATCCTGGTCTACCTCGGTGGGGCGCTCGGGTTCAATACATGGCTGATGAAAGGGTACTTCGACACCATCCCCCACGAGCTGGAGGAGTCGGCCATGATCGACGGGGCGACGCATTTCCAGGCCTTCCTCAGGATCATCCTCCCCCTGGCCCGGCCGATCCTAGCCGTCATCTTCATCCTCACCTTCATCGGGACCTACTCGGACTTCCTGCTCCCGAGTATTCTGCTTACCGGAACCAGGCAGTACACCTTCGCTGTGGGATTGAGGCTGTTTATTCAAGGGCAGTACAATACCCGTTGGGGGATGTTCGCCGCTGCGTCCATCCTGGGCGCCTTCCCCATCGCTGCGATATTCCTCTCCCTGCAACGGTTCATCATCTCCGGCCTAACCCGGGGCTCGGTGAAAGGGTAGGAATGCAGGTTTTTTCGCCACCAGCCTGGGCGCGAGATGCGATCTTCTACCAGATCTTCCCTGACCGGTTTCGGAACGGCGACCCAAGGAACGAGCC
>JAJOKL010000087.1 GCA_021129895.1 Candidatus Bipolaricaulota bacterium | reverse complement strand
CGGATTGTGGTTAGTGCTGGTTTGTGTCGCCTTTGGCATTCTAGGGGCTGCCCAACAGCCGTTCACCGTGAGTCGGATCGAGATCGTGGGGAACCAGAACGTGCCCACCAGGGAGATCCTGGCTGCGGTGGGGTTCCAGGTGGGGGATACCGTGGACGCCGCTCGGGTGCGGGAGGCGGCCCAGGCCATCGAGGACCTGGGCTACTTCGCCAAGGTGACCCCGGGGCTGGCGGTGGAGGACGGCGAGGTGGTGGTCAGGTTTACGGTGGTGGAGTTTCCCAAGATCCAGCGGATAACCTTGCTGGGGGTGCCGGAGCTCGAGGTGAAGGGGGGCACCCTGTGGGCCGCGCTGCAACAACTGTTCTCCACCCCGCAGGTCTCCAAAAGTAGGATCCGCTCCATCCTCAAGGAGCACGGGGTCCATCCAGGGGCGGTGCTCAACAAGGTGAAGCTCCAAGCCGCCTTGGAGGCGGTGCTCCAGGAATACCAGGACAAGGACTTGGCCACCGTGCAGATCGGGCAGGTCATCCCGGGGGAGGAGTTGATCGTCGAGATCCAGGAGCTGCCGGTGTTGGGCCACCGGTTCACCGGCCTGCCCACTGTCCCGGAGGAGGTGCCCCTGGAGATGATCCCCGTCCCCATCGGGCAGGTGGGACGTTATTCTCAGATCCAGGCGTCGTTCCGGCGGCTAGCTTCCTCCATCTACTTCACGTCGGTGAACGTGGTGCCGGAGCCGGACTCCGGGGGGGTATGGCTTCACTGGGAGCTAGAGGAGCGGGTTCTTCTCCCCTCCCCTCAGGAGCTCCGAGGGATCGAGCTGGTGGGGGTGGAAGCGGTGCCCCTGGGCCGGCTCACCCCGTTGATCGGGGAGCTGCCCTCCGGCCCGGTCACCAACTACCACGTGTTGCGGGCCCTGGAGGAGGTGAACCGTTACCTGCGGCGGGAGGGCTATTTCATGGTCGACTTCCACCCAGCCGGGATCGAGGACGGGATCCTCAAGGTGGAGGTCAGGGAGGGGAAGGTCGCCCGGATTGAGATCCAGGGCACCCCCACCACCCTAGCCCGGGTGATCCGGCGGGTGATGGGCCTCCGGGAGGGGGAGTTCCTCACCGAGGCCAGGTTCAGCGCCGCCAGGCAGGCCTTGATGGCCCTGGGTTACTTCAGCGATGTCACCCTCACCCCCACTTGGGAGGAGGACGGCCTGGTGGTTTCGGTGGAGGTGCATGAACTCCAAAAGCGGGGGAGGATCGGCGGCTCCATGGCCTTCTCCCCCAAGGAGGGCCTGGTTGGCAACCTGGAGTACTCCCAGAAGAACCTGTTCGGCACCGGCCAAGACGTGTCTCTGACCCTGTCCCAGGGGATGGTTGAGACCGGAAGCACCACCTGGACACTGGGGTACCAGGGGCATGCCTTCCCGGTGTACGACCTGGTGGCCCTCGACTTGTACAGGAAAACCGCCCCTCACGTTGACGGGACCAAGGTCACCCTGGGGGGGAGCTTCACCGTGGCCTACCCATTGGACCTCTACTTGGATCTCGAACTCGGGCTGACCAGTGAGCGAAGCTTTTACTTGCCCGCCGGTGAACCCAGCGAACCCCGCACCGCCTTGACAGTGGGGGTGAGCTACGACTCTCGAGACAATCCGTTCTTCACCCGCACCGGCTACGTCGCCTCCCTGTCCCTGGAGAAGGCGGGCACCTTCGCCCCGGGGGTGGAGTATTTCTCGGTGGAGGCACAGCTCATCCGGTTCTGGCCCATCGACCTTTACACCCCCTGGGGCAACTGGCGGGCGGCCTTCGCCCAGCGGGCCCTGCTGAAGCTGGGTTGGGATTTGCCGGGGGACTACCTATACGAGCTAGGGGGGGTGCATTCGATCCGAGGGGCGGAGGCCAGCCTCACCGACCGGTTGGGCCTGCTCAACACAGAGGTTCGGTTCGAGCTCGCCGAAGGCCTGTCCCTGGCCCTGTTTGGGGACCTGGGGGTAGATCTCTCCCAGGCCGCGCTCAAGGGATCGGCAGGGGTGGAGATCGCCGCACACCTGGGGGTGATGTTCTTCCGGATCGCCATGGCTTGGCCCAGCGACCGCCCTTGGAATTGGGTGCCGGAGTTCGAGTTCGACATGTCCCCCATGTTTTGAGCTATGATGGTTCCGCTTGTGAAACAGGCAAAGGAGGTCAACCGATGAAGGGGAGCACGGTCGTTGCGGTGGTAATCGGGGCCCTGGTGGTGGGGTTCGTGGGGGGGATCGTAGGGGGCTTGTTGTTCCAACAGGATGGCGATGTCTCCGGGCTGGAGTCCCGCATCGCCGGGGTGGAGTCCCGCCTGTCCACGTTGGAGGGAAGGGTGGCTGCCCTCCCCCAGGAGGTCGGCCTTAAGGTGGCTTATGTGGACGCGGAGGAGCTGTTCATGAAGGTGTTCCTCCCCAAAGTGGACGCCGAGCGCCAGGCCATGATCCTGAAACAGCAGGAGATCCAGCAGCTCCGGGCCCGCTATCTCCAAGGGGAGATCAGCCAGGAGGAGTACCAGCAGCAGGGGGCTAGGCTGCAGGTGGAGCTCCTTCAGGCCCAGCTCAACGTGAACCTCACCATGCTAGACAAGATGATCGCCTCCCCGGGCTTTGCCAACTTCCGGGGGGACCTGGAGAGGATCAGGGAGTCGGCCCGGCCGCTGACGGCTGAGGTGGCGAACCTGGTGCAGTCCGCCCAGCTGGGGATCGTCTATTTAGAAGGGTTTATGGCTACTTACCAACAGCTTCAGGCCGCATTCCAACAGCTGGATCAGCTCTTAAGCCGGGTCGCTGCGGCCAAGATCGTGGAGATCGCCCAACAGGTGGCCCGGGAGCAGGGGCTCGACCTGGTCCTGCGCAAGAAGGACGTGTTGATCTACTACAACGACCAAAAGATCACCGACATCTCCGGAGAGGTGGAGGGCCGGCTCTGGGGCTTGTTCTCCAGTAGCTAAAGCGCATGGACGTAGAGGGACTCAAGCGGGCCTTGCCGCTTGGGTATCCGTACCTACTGATAGATCGGGTGCTGGAGCGGGGCGAGGAGGTGGCGGTGACGCAGAAGTGCGTCACTGTGAACGAGCCTTACTTTCAGGGCCACTTCCGCGCCCCCTACCCTTCGGTGATGCCGGGCACCATGATCCTGGAAGGGATGGCCCAGACTGCTGGCCTGCTCCTGCCGGAGGGGAAGCTGGCAGTGCTGGCCGGGGTGGAGCGGGCCAGGTTCCAGCGGCCGGTGGTGCCCGGTGACCGTCTGACCTTCCGGGCCAGGCTCCTCCGCCGCCGGCTGGGCCTGCTGAAGGCCGAGGTGGAGGCCGAGGTGGAGGGAACCCGCGTGGCGGAGGCGGTGATCCTGCTGATGGAGTGGGAGGATGTGGGAAAAGCTGATTGAGAGCGTGCCCAACGTATCCGAGGGCAGGGATCAGGAAACCATTCAGGCAATCGCCACGGCCATCGAAAACGTGGACGGGGTGCGGCTGTTGGACGTGGACCCGGACCCGGACCACAACCGCACCGTCTACACCCTGGTGGGGGAGCCGGATGGCGTGTACGAGGCGATTCTGGCCCTGTTCGCCGCCGCCCTGCCCCGGATCGACCTCCGGCGGCATCGGGGGGAACACCCCCGCATGGGGGCGGTGGACGTGGTGCCGCTGGTGCCGGTGCGCGGGGTGACCATGGAGGACTGCGTGGCCCTGTCCAAGCGGTTGGGTCAGGAGATCTGGACCCGATTCAAGGTGCCGGTCTACCTGTACGAGGAGTCCGCCACCCGCCCCGAGCGGCGGGACCTGGCTTACATAAGGAAAGGGGAGTTCGAGGGCTTTCCGGAGAAGATAACGCGGCCGGAGTGGACCCCGGACTTCGGGGAGCCGGCCGTCCACCCCACTGCCGGGGTGGTGGCGGTGGGGGCCCGGGAGTTCCTGATCGCCTTCAACGTGAACCTGGGCACCTCGGACCTCAAGGTGGCCAGGGAGATCGCCCGGGCGGTGCGCGGCTCCTCCGGTGGCCTTCGGTTCGTGAAGGCCCTGGGGTTCGCGCTGGAGGACCGGGGGCTCGTGCAGGTGTCCATGAACCTCACCAACTTCCGCAAGACCCCCATCCCGCGGGTGCTGGAGCTGATCAGGCGGGAGGCGGCCCGGTACGGGGTCCCGGTGGTGGGCACCGAGATCGTGGGCATGGTGCCCCAGGCCGCCTTGGACCAGGTGGTGACCTACTACCTGTCCTTGGAGCGCTTCTCCCCGGACATGGTGTTGGAGCGGCGGATCCAGGAGGCCCTCGGAGGTTGAAGGCACCTACAGAGACCGCCGAGCGAGTGGAGAAAACCGCGAAGCCACCGAGACACAAAGGGAAATGAAGCCCTCGGCGGATGTGAGAGTTCCGTGATCTACGCGTACTCAGGGTGAAGGCCGTGGCAGGCTGGACATTGCCGTTTCGTAAGGTGGCGATCCTGGGGTTGGGGACCACCGGCCGGGCCCTGGTCTCCTCTTTGGCCCCGCTGGGCCTTTCCCTGTTTCTCTCCGAGGCCCGCCGCCTGTCCGAGGAAGAGCGGGCTTTTCTGCGCCGGTACGGGGTAGCCTGGGAGGAAGGGGGCCACAGCGCCCGGGTGCTCGCCGCCGAGCTCATCGTGCCCAGCCCGGGGGTGCCGCCCCACCTCCCGATCCTGGAGGAGGCACGCAGGCGGGGGATCCCCGTTTGGTCCGAGATCGAACTCTCCTTCCGGCTGGCAACCCCCAGGATTTTGATCGCCATCACCGGGACCAACGGCAAGTCCACCACCTGCGAGCTTGTGGGGGCCATCCTGGAGGCGGCGGGGCTGGCCCCGGTGGTGGCCGGGAACATCGGCCGGCCTGCCATCGCCACCGTGGAGGAGGTGTCTGGCCGCCCCTGGGTGCTGGAGGTGAGCTCTTACCAACTCGAATGGACAGAAGCTTTTCGACCGCAGGTTGCGGTGTGGCTCAACTTCGCCCCGGATCACCTGGACCATCACCGCACCTTGGCCGCCTATTTCGCGGCCAAGGCCAGAATCCTCGCCCGCCAGGCCCCGGAGGACGTGGTCGTCCTCCCGCCGGAGCTCAGGGCCCGCCTCTCCCCCCGGGCTCGGGTGGTGGACTACACCAAGGCCCACCTGCCCTCGGGCTGGGGGGAAGGGCTTCCGGAGCACCTGCTCCTGGACCTTCAGGCGGCCTTCGCCGCGGCCACGGCCGCCTTCCCCACGCTCGCCTCCTCGCCCCCTCCCTATTCGCAGTTGACAAAAGCCCTCCGGCAGCCCCACCGCCTGGAGCGGGTGGGCGAGCTCCGCGGCATCCCGTTCATCGACGATTCCAAGGCCACCAACGCCCACGCCACCTGTGCGGCGCTGCGGGCCCTCCCCGGCCCGGTGGTGCTCATCCTGGGAGGCAGGCACAAGGGGGCCGGTTACGAGGTGCTACGTCCATTGCTTTCTGAGAAGGTCCGCTACTGCATCTTGGTGGGGGAATCCCAGGATTTCTTCTCCCGGCTTCTTTCCCGGTGGGGGATCCCCCACGAGCCGGCCACCACCCCCTTGGACGCCCTCAGGCGGGCCTATGCCCGAGCCCGGCCTGGGGACGTGGTTCTCCTTTCCCCCGCCTGCGCAAGCTTCGACCAGTTCAAAAATTTCGCTCACCGCGGGCGGGCGTTCCAGGAGGCCTTCGGACAACTTTCCCGTCGCTGATCCCCAGCTGTCCTGGGATAACGTGACGGCCAGCACTCCCATCCCAGACCCATGGGCCCCTTGCGCCCCCCCGAGGTCCTTCATTTCAGAGGACATGTGGTCCACACTACTTTCCCGGAGGTGGCCGTGGACAGCCTGCAGCCCCGGATAGCGATCTCGGCGACGTTCTTGCTCCTTTTCGGCACGTTGTTCGTGTACTCGGCGAGCTATCCCCTCGCCCTGCGGGCTTACGGGGACCAGTTCGCCCTGCTGGTGCGGCAGCTGATGGGGGCGGGGTTAGGGCTGCTGCTGCTCGCGGTCCTGTGGAGGATCGATTACCACCTGTGGGCACAGATAGACGACCTGTTGCTGTTGGGGGTGTTCCTGGCTTCCCTCCTCACCTTGTTCCCCGGGGTGGCAGTAGGGGGGCGCTGGCTCAGGTTGGGGCCGTTTTCCTTTCAGCCCACCGAGCTGGGCAAGCTAGCCCTGATTTTGTACGTGGGGGGATCGCTTGTCCGCCGCGGGGAGCGGATCCGTACCTTCCAGGAGGGAGTAGCCCCCCACCTCACGGTGCTGGGGGCGTTCGGGTTGGTGTTGGCTTTGCAGCCGGATTTCGGGATGTTCGTGCTCTACGCCTCCCTGGTGGCGTTCCTGTTGTTCGCGGGCGGGGTTCCAATAAAGCCGCTTGTCGCCACCGCCACCGCCTTGCTCCCGGTGGGGGGGCTGCTGCTCCTGGCGGCACCTTACCGCCTGGGGAGGCTGCTTGCCTTCCTGGATCCGGTCGCCTACCGGGACACCTACGGCTACCAGGTGTACCAATCGTTTGTCGCCATCGGGGCTGGCGGCATCTGGGGCAGGGGCCTGGGAGCCTCCCGGGCCAAGTTGTTCTACCTCCCGTCGGCCCATAACGATTTCGCGTTTGCGGTGGTGGCCGAGGAGACCGGGTTCATCGGGAGCTTGATCCTGATCGGGCTCTTGGTTTGGCTCACTTGCTTGGGGTTTGCCGTGGCCCGGCGAGCTCCGGATCGCCTGGGCACTCTGTACGCCCTGGGTGCTTCCTTCCTCCTTGGGTTCCAGTCGCTGTTGAACCTGGGGGTGGTGGTGGGCGTGCTTCCAGTGACCGGGCTCACCCTGCCCTTTGTGAGCTATGGCGGCTCATCGCTGAGCGTGACCCTAGCCCTGGTGGGGCTCCTTCTGGGGGTGGCCAGGGTCGCGGAGGCGGCTCGCCCGGCACTGGTGCGGGAGGTGGTGGGATGAGGGTGCTTATCGCGGCCGGGGGGTCGGCCGGACACGTCAACCCGGGCCTGGCGGTGCTGGAGGAGCTGCGGGACATGGGGGCCCTGGAGGCGGCCGGCTGGGTCGGCACCCCACACGGGATCGAGACCCACATCCTGGCCAGGCACCCGTGGATAACGTTCTTCCCCCTCCCCTGCCGGGGATTGGATCGGCGGCGTCCCTGGACCTGGCCAGGATTTTTGGTTTCTACCTTGGCCTCCTTGCCCCGAGCACTCGCCATTTTGCGCCGCTTCCAACCCGACACGGTGCTGGGAATGGGGGGTTATCCCTCCTTTCCCCCGGTCCTGGCCGCGTTCCTCCTCGGGATCCCCCGGGCCATCCATGAGCAGAACGCCGCATTGGGCTTGACCAATCGGCTCCTGTTGCCCCTGGTGTCCCGGGCCTTCCTCTCCTTCCCCTCCACCCTCGGTGCTCCCCGGACAGGCAAGGTGCTGGTGACGGGGAATCCGGTGCGGCGGCAGTTTTTACAGAGCGGCCTCACAGGAGGCCAGGAGGAGTTGATGGTGGTGGGGGGCTCCCAAGGCTCACGGGCCCTGGTGGAAGCCACCCTGCGGGCTGCCCCGGCCCTGGCCCGGCTGCCCGGACTGCGGCTGCGCCTGCTGGTGGGACGGGCGGCCGATCCCCGGGAGGTGGAGGCCAGACTGAAGAAAGCCGGACTGTTCCAGGTACGGGTGGAGCGATACACGGATCGGATGCCCGAGGCCTTGGCCCGGGCGCGGTTGGTGCTGGCCCGGGCCGGGGCCAGCACCGTGGCCGAGCTGGCCGCCGCAGGTCGGCCCGCCATCCTGGTGCCGTGGCCGGCGGCCGCTGGGGGACATCAAGAGGCCAACGCCAAGGCACTGGCCGCCAGTGGCGGGTGTGTGCTCCTCCGGGAGCAGGAGCTCACGCGGCTGGACCTTGGGGAGCTCATCGCGCGGCTATGGCGGGATGAGCGGCGGTTGCGGGAGATGGGGATGGCGGCCCGGCGTGCGGCACGGCCCGAGGCCGCCCGGACGGTGGCGGAGGCGCTGCTGGAACTGGGGAAGGGGGGTCGGTGAAGGGATTTCCCAAGCAAGCACATTTGGTAGGGGTTGGGGGCGAGGGGATGGCCGCTTTGGCCAGATTGCTTCTGGAGTACGGAGTAGAGGTGTCAGGCTCCGACCTCCGACCTTCCCCCCGGTTGGACGAGCTCGCCACCCTGGGGGCAGCGGTCCACTTGGGGCATCGCCCGGACCACCTCCCTCCCGGCACGGAGATGGTGATCTTCTCCTCTGCGATCCCCGGGGCCAACCCCGAGCTCGCCGCGGCCAGGGAACACCGAATCCCCCTGCGGCCCAGGCTCTGGGCTCTCCGGGAGCTCCTCCGGCAGCGCCCCTTGGTAGCGGTGGCGGGGACCCACGGCAAGACCACCACCACCGCCTGGCTCTCCTATCTGCTGGGGGAGGTGGCCGAGCAAGGGGGATATAACGTGGGCGCGGAACTCCCCGGCCGCCCCTCCGCCCGGCTGGGGACAGGGCCGTTCGTAATGGAGGTGGACGAGTCCGACGGCCTGTTCACCGGGCTGCGGCCTTGGGTGGCAGTGATCACCAACGTGGACGCAGATCATCTGGTCACCTACGGGGGGTACGCCCGGCTTCGGCACGCCTTCTCCCGGTTCGTGGAAGGGGCGGGGAGGGTGGCGTTGTGTCTGGACGACCCCGAGGCCAGGGAGCTCCTCCGGACCCGGCCGGATGCGTTTACGTTTGGCCTTCATCCTCGGGCGGACCTCCGCGCCCGGGGAATCAGGTTCCAGCGGAGTTGGTCAACGTTTGAGGTGTGGCTGTCCGGGAGGAGGCTGGCGGAGGTGATCCTGCCCGCCCCGGGGCGGCACAACGTGAGGAACGCTCTGGCGGCCCTGGCTGGGGGGATATTGGTTGGGCTGCCGGCCCGGGAGCTGTGCCGGTGGCTTCCCCAGGTGCCTCGCCCCCGGCGGCGGCTGGAGGTGCTGGAGGAGAACGGGTACTTGGTGGTGGACGACTACGCCCACCACCCTCGGGAGCTGGCCGCCGGCCTGGCCGCCCTGAGGCATGGCTGGCCGGAGCGGCGGATAGTAGCCATCTTCCAGCCCCACCGCTATACCCGCACCGCCCGGCACGCCGGGGCATTCGGTCAGGTGCTGGCCCAGGCCGATCGGGTGGTGGTCACCGAGGTCTATCCCGCCTTCGAGGCCCCCATCCCCGGGGTATCCGGGGCCCAGGTGGCCCAGGCCACCAACGCTGCGGGGGGCAAAGCGGTGTTCAAGTCCACGTTGGTCCAAGCCATGGAGGCAGCCCAAGGGCTGATTGCCCCGGGGGACGTGGTGGCCTGCTTCGGGGCGGGGGACGTATGGCGGTTGGCACGGGGAATGGCACGCGGGCTCTCATCCGGGGCCTGAGGGGACTGCCGGGGGAGCTCTACCCGGGCCTGCCCCTGGCCCGGCTCACCACCTTCCGCATCGGGGGGCCGGCCTGGGCGGTGTTCGCCCCTGCTACCCCGGAGGCGTTGGTGGAGGCGGTGACCCTGGCCAGAACGCTGGGGGTACCTTGGAAGCTCCTGGGGCGGGGCTCGAACGTATTGTTCCCGGACGCGGGCTTCCCCGGTCTCGTGCTGTCCACCACCCGACTCAACCGGCTCCGGCGGCAAGGGGGGCTTTTGGTGGCCGAGGCCGGGGTCCCGTTAAGCAAATTGGCCCCCCGCTGGTTTTCCGCCCTGGCCGGGATCCCCGGGACCCTGGGCGGAGGCTTGGCCATGAACGCCGGCACCCGGGCTGGGGAACTGGGGGCCCAGGTGGCCTGGGTGGAGGTCCTCCTCCCTGACGGGGAGGTGGCGAGGTTATCCCGGTCCGAATGTGGTTTCGCATATCGTGACTCCCGCCTCAGGAGGCTGGGGCTGCCGGTGCTGCGGGCGGGGCTGGTGCCCCGGGCCGGCCCGCCGCTAGAGGAGGTGCTTGTCCGTAGGGCCGGTCAACCTTCCCTTCCCTCGGCCGGCTGTGTGTTCCGCAACCCCCGGGAAGCCCCGGCGGGATGGCTTATCGAGCGGGCCGGGCTGAAGGGGGCGCGGGAGGGGGGGGCCATGGTGTCCCACCGCCACGCCAACTTCATCGTCAACCTGGGCCGGGCTACCGCCCGGGACGTGCTCTCGTTGGTGGACAGGATTCGGGCCCGGGTTGCGTGTATCTTCGATGTGTGGCTAGAGTTGGAGCTCGAGATAGTGTCTCCGTGAGGCGGATTTTGCGCTGGGGGTGCCTTTTCCTCGCCCTCCTCCTGGTAGGCTATGCCCTTCTCCGCTGGGGTGGATGGTGGAGAGTTGCAGATGTGAAGGTGATTGGAGCGCTTCGGTTGTCTCCCGAATCGTTGACAGAGTTGACTCAGATTGTTCAGAGTGCTAACATGCTTCGTCTGGATATAAGGGGGGTTCGGGACCGAGCAGAAGCGGACCGATGGGTGAAGGAGGTGCGAGTAGAGTGTGATTACTTGTCCCGAACAGTTGTAATCTACATTACGGAAAGGGAGCCGGTGGCACGGGTAGGACTCGAGGGGGGCATAGAAACATGGGTGGATGCGGAGGGGGTGTTGCTGCTGCAGCCCGCCGAGGGGGCGGCGTTGCAGGGGGTGCGCCCCCGGGGAGGGCGGGTGGCACCGGAGGTAGTGGCTGCCGCCCGGGCGCTGGAGCGGCTCGATCCCCAACTGCTCTCGCTGTTTCCCGTGTTCGATGCTACGGATCCCAATTGCGTGGTGGCCCGCAGCCACTGCGGCACCGTCGTGCGGTGTGGCCCGATTAGCACGCTGCCCGAAAAGCTCGCTATCCTAAGCGAGCTATGGGAACAACATGTTCGAGGAAAGATCGACCTGACCGCCTATGCGAAGGTGGACCTCCGATGGGATGGCGGGATCGTTCTAAAGCCACGTTGAAGGTGGTGGTTCCATGAGGCGGGAGCGGCTGGTGGTGGGGCTGGACGTAGGCACGACCAAGGTGTGCTGCCTTGTGGCCAATGTGGTGGACGGGATCATCGAGATCATCGGCATGGGCATGTCCCCTTCCCGAGGGCTGGAGAAGGGCGTGGTGGTGGACATCGGCCGTACTATCCAATCCATCCGGAAAGCGGTGGAAGAAGCGGAGAACATGGCCGATGTGCGGGTAGATAACGTGTTCGTGGGTATCGCCGGAAAACACATCCGCTCCATCAACAACTCCGCCACCGTGTCCATCACCCGACCGGATCGCATCATAACCAAGCAGGACGTGCATCGGGTGATGGAGGCCGCCCGTACCATCCCGCTCCCCCCTGATGTACAGCTCATCCACGCCATCCCTCGGCAGTACATCGTGGACGGGCAAGAGGGGATCACCGACCCGGTGGGCATGACCGGCACCCGCCTGGAGGTGGACGCCCATCTGGTGATGGGTTCGGTAACCGCGGTGCACAACCTGGTGCGGTGTGTGGAGTCCCTGGGGATCAGGATCGCCCAGATTGTCCTGGAGCCGTTGGCTTCCTCCATGGCGGTGTTGTCCTCGGCGGAGAAGGAGCTGGGGGTGGTACTTCTGGACATCGGCGGGGGCACCACCGACATCTCCGTGTTCCGGGGCGGTGATATCTGGTTCTCCAAGGTCATCCCCATCGCCGGGGAGCACATCACTAACGACATCACCGTGGGCCTGCAGACCCCCATCGAGGAGGCGGAACGGATCAAGAAGGAATACGGCACTTGTCTCGTGGAGGCGGTGGGGGACGAGGAGAAGATCGAGGTGGCCACCATCGGCGGGGATGGCACCAAGACCGTATCCCGGAAGAAGCTGGCCAAGATCATCGAGCCGCGGGTGGAGGAGATCCTGGACCTGGCGATGCAGGAGGTGGAGGACGCCGGCTATCGGGATCTGATTCCGGCCGGAATGGTGATCACCGGGGGCACGTCCTTGCTGGAGGGGATCGTGGAGTTCGCCCAGCAACGCTACGGGATCCCGGTTAGGCGGGGGAGGATCCCCCAAGGCATCCATGGCCTCAGGGACATCGTGGAGTCCCCCATTTATGCCACCGGCATCGGGCTTCTGAAGTACGGGGTGGAGGGGCGGGACTTCGCACACGTGCAGGCGGCGCGGGGCCGGAGCGGGGGGCTGCTGACCCGGCTGTTCGGTTGGTTCAGGAAGTTCCTGCGGGGGTGAGGCTATGAACTACGAGAGCCCGGCACGGTTGATGGTGGTGGGGGTGGGCGGCGGCGGTGGGAACGCCGTGGATCGGATGATGCGGGCCGGGCTACAGGGCGTGGAGCTGGTGGCGGTTAACACCGACGCCCAGGTGCTGTCCATCGCCCAGGCCCACCGGCACCTGCAGATCGGGGCCAAGCTCACCAAGGGACTGGGAGCTGGAGGGGATCCTGAGATCGGCCGCCTGGCCGCCGAGGAGTCCCGGGAGGACATCGCCGACCTGTTCCAGGGGCTGGACATGGTGTTCATCACCGCCGGGATGGGTGGGGGCACCGGCACCGGGGCGGCACCGGTGATCGCCGAGGTGGCCCAGGAGCTGGGGGTGCTGACGGTGGCCATCGTCACCCGGCCGTTTTCCTTCGAGGGGCTGACCCGGGCCCAGCGGGCGGAGGTGGGGATCGAGAACCTTTCCAAGAACGTGGACGCCATCGTCACTATCTCCAACGACAAGCTTCTCAAGGTGGCCCCGCCCGATATGCCCCTCACCCGGGCGTTCGAGCTGGTGGACGAGGTGCTCCGGCAGGGGGTGCAGGGGATCACCGATCTCATCACCGTGCCGGGGCTCATCAACCTGGACTTCGCGGACGTGGAGTCGGTGCTGCGGGATGCGGGCACGGCCATGATGGGGATCGGCGAGGCCGAGGGGGAGAACAAGACCAGGGAGGCGGCCCGCCGGGCCATCTCCTCGCCGCTCCTCGATGCCAATGTCAAGGGAGCCAAGAAGGCGATCCTCAACATCACCGGTGGGGAGGATCTCACCTTGGAGGAGGTCACCGAGGCCGCGAACGTGATCCACGAGGCCCTGTCGGATCGGGCCGATCTCATCTTCGGGGCCACCATCCGCGACGGGATGCAGCGGGTGCGGGTGACCGTGATCGCCACTGGGTTCCCGGCTCTGATGGGGGAGGGGGTGGCCGAATCCGAGGAGGAGTCGATCCTGGAGCGGATCGAGCGGGAGGGGATCATGCGGGACGACTACGATGTCCCCACCTTCCTCCGGAAGGCCCGCCGGGCCGAGCTCCCCTAACGAAGAAAACGGTTGGTTATCGGCCAGCGCCTCCCCATCCCAAACGCCTTGGGCGACACCTTGATCACCAGGGGGAGCTGTTTGCGCTTGTACTCTGAGCGGCGGAGCCGGCGCAGGGCCTCCGTGGCCAGCTTCTCGCCGAACTCCTTCACCAGCTCCTCCCAAGGGCGGTTCTCCACCACCAGCGCGGACAGGAGCGGATCAAGCTCTTCATATGGGGGTAGATCCTGGTCGTCCCGCTGATCCGGACGGAGTTCAGCCGACGGGGGGCGGGTGAGGGTTCCCTTTGGGATGACCTCCCTTCCCGCCTCTTGATTGAGCCAGCGGGCCAGTTCGTACACTTCGTGCTTGAGGAGGTCCCCGATGGGGGCCAGCGCCCCCACCGTGTCCCCGTACAGGGTGTTGTAGCCCATGGCGATTTCGGACTTATTGGCCGGGCACAGAACCACGTGGCCGGTGGCGTTCGACAGGGACATGAGCAGCAGCCCCCGCACCCGGGCCTGCAGGTTCTCCGCCACCACCCCCTCCACCCGGATCTCGGGGGAAAGTGCCCGGGACAGGGAATCGACCACCCCATCAATGGGGACCTCAAGGAGGGGGATCGTTAAGGCCTCGGCCAGGGCTCGGGCTTCCTCCCCCGACTCCGGGGAGGTGTAGGGGCCGGGGAGGAAGGCGGCCAGCACCCGCTCGCTTCCCAGGGCGCGGCAGGCCAGGGCGGCGGTCACCGCCGAATCCACCCCCCCGGACACCCCGATCAGCACCCCTCGGAGGTTGTTCTTCTCGAGGTAATCCCGGATCCCAATGGTGATGGCCTCGGCCACCTCAGCGATCCCGTCCTCGGCCGGAGGCGGTACCGGCGCCCCCGCCGGGTCGAAGGCGAATAGCCCCTCCTGAAATCGGGGGGCGGTGAGGAGGAATCGGCCGTCGGGCCGCACCGCGAACGATCCCCCGTCGAACACGAGCTCGTCCTGCCCCCCCACCAGGTTGGCGTAGACCAATGGCGCTCCGGCCAACTCCGCCCACCTTGTGGCCAGCCGGTGGCGGAGGGCGGGCTTCCCCCGGAAGTAGGGGGAGGCGGACACGTTGATGAGGAGGTCCACCCCGGCGGCGGCC
The DNA here is from genome assembly GCA_021129895.1 of Candidatus Bipolaricaulota bacterium. Taxonomy (GTDB): domain Bacteria; phylum Bipolaricaulota; class Bipolaricaulia; order Bipolaricaulales; family Bipolaricaulaceae; genus UBA3574. Next base: position 538 of record JAJOKL010000087.1, on the reverse strand, counting down.
TGGGCCGCCAGCACCCCGCCCTCGTACCAGAAATCCTCGCACACCGACAGCCCCAGTCTCAGCCCCCGCCACACCAGCACCTCCACCGCCTCACCGGGAGTGAAGTAGCGCTCCTCCTCGAACACGTCGAACGAGGGCAGACGCTGCTTGGCTTGGTAGCCGACCACCTCTCCCTCGGCCAGGAGGTAAGCCGCGTTATGAAGCAGATAATCCCCGCCGAAGGCGGTGGCCGAGGGGTCGGCCCGGTTGGCCTCCTTTTTTCCAGCCAGGGCCACGTGGCCGATCACCACTGCAATGCCATCCGTAGCCCTCATGATCTTTTCGAACTCCCCTTGGGCGGCCTGTAGGAACCCCCGGCGCTGGAGGAGATCCCGGGGCGGATACCCCAATAGGGCGAGCTCTGGGAAGACCAGGAGATCGATTCCCTCACCCCTGGCCCGCCGGATGAGTTCCAAGATCTTGGCTCTGTTTCCAGGGAGATCCCCTACAGTGGGGTTAAACTGCGCCACCCCGATCCTCACCGCCCCTCCTTGTACAG
>JAJOKL010000079.1:4045-15286 GCA_021129895.1 Candidatus Bipolaricaulota bacterium | reverse complement strand
TAAGCGACCACAGAGAACACCGAGATCACAGAGCCCTTCCAAATTCAAAAGAGATTGAATTTCGCGCTTTTCCATAGTTTTCCTCTAAGGTCTCTGTGAGCTCTGTGGTTAAGTTGAAAAATGAAAAACCTCAGTGCTCGGAAGCGGCGTGCGGTCAGATGTACCCGAGCTGCAGGGCCACGATCATCCCCGCCCCCAAAAGGAACATCACCGCCCCGGACACCAAATGCAGCTTCCCTAGCCGCTGGGAGCGCCACCTCTCCGCCCGGGCGGGGGTGGTGAAGCCCAGATACACGCCCAGGGTGATTATGAGCAGGGGCAGGATGAAGATCAGGTTGTAAAAAAGCAGGTACAGGATCCCGGTGCTGCGGGTGGTGGTCTTGGAGAGCAGGGCCAGGATGGCGATATAGGGCCCGGAGGAACAGGGGAGCAAAAACAGGGAGTCCAGCACCCCCACCACGAACGCCCCCGGCACAGATACCACCGAGGAGGTAAGCCGCTTCACGATGGGCCGCCATCTCTGGGGGACCTCGATGGTGAACCACTTGCCGTAGGCGAAGTAGTCCTTCATGTTCCACAGCCCCAGCAGGATGGCCAAGATGGAGACCGACAGGATGAACGGGCGCTGCACCCCAGCGGCCTGGATGGCGGTGAAGATGCCGATCCCCATGAGGAAGTAGGAGATATAAATAGCAGAGATAAACGCCAGTCCTGCCAGCAGTACCTTTCCCTTCTTTCCGGCCACAAGGAGGGTTCCCAACAGTAGCACCAGCACGGCGAACGCGCAGGGGTTCACCGAGTCAGCTGCGGCGGCGAGCACCAACGCCGGGATGGTAAGCCGCTCAGCCAACCCAGTCCCCGGGGCCCGGACCTTGGTCAAGGGGGAGGGGGCATCGGCGGCGACGGCTTCCTGGATGGCTTGCTCCAGGGCCATTTCCTCTGCTCGCCCCGCCAGGCGTTGGGGGTCTTGCCCGGGCCGGTACAGGGTTCCCCCCACGAACGCCACCTCGCCGATGAAGATCACCGGGACGGACCAGCCCAGGCCTTCGATCCCATGGGCGGCAAGGAGCTGGTCCAGGAGGTCCAGCGATTCCGGATCACGAACGCTGTACTCCTTTACCTCCAGTTCCGGGTAGGTTTCCTCCATCTCTTCCAGGAGGGGCTCGATGCGGACGCAGTGGGGACAGCCCTCATCGTAGAAGTACACCAAGACGGTGGCAAAACCCCTGACCCCCATCAACAACACGAGCCCGAGCAACACGGCTTTAGCTCGAAAGTCGATCACGCCCCCTCCTCACCCTCCTCATCAGTTCTGCCTCTCTGAGGGCCCTGGCTGGGGTAATCCCATTTCTTAACCGGGCGAGAAAGGGGCCGAGGGGTATCCCTCGGCCCCTGGCGCAAACCCAAGTTCATCCTTCAGGCCATAGGGCCAAGTCCCCGTATCTGACCACCCACTGATGCATCCCACCGATCACACAGCGGGCACGGGGATACCCGTTCCCCCGCAACCATTGGGCCGCCTGACAGGCCACAGTGCCAGCCTCATCTATCACCCAGATGTACAGCCGACCGGTACCGATGGACGGGAGAGCCCGCGCCCAGTCGGGGACCTCCTGCAAAGTGAGGTTGACCGCCCCGGGGAAGTGCCCGGCGGCGAACGCCTCCGGTGCCCGTAGATCCAAGATCACCTGGTAGCTGCTCGCAAGCTCCTGGGGTTTCACGGTGTGGCCCCCGTAGTAGGGTTCCCCCGCCGGTGGGGCGGGCTCCACCCCCTCGGCCCAGACGATGAACGCGTCGCCGAGCTGGTTCCACCAGCCCGCCAGTCCCCCGGCGATGGCCGCCGCAGCGGGGAAGCCCTGGTCTTTGAGCAGCTGCGCCGCCTGTGTCCCTTGTTGGCCGGTGGCGTCGTAGAGGTAAATCGTCAGCCCCTTGGGCAGCCGGTCCAGCCAGTCAGTGAGCTGGGAGAACGGGATGTTTATCGCCCCCAGAAGATGCCCCCGGGCATACTCCTCGGGAGAGCGGAGGTCGATCAGGATGTAAAACCCGAAGTGGAGGGCGGAAGCGGACGCCTCATAGGGGGCGGCGTCTCGCACATACCCCACGATGGGCAAGGTGCGGCGCTCCGCGGTGGGGTCATTGGAGTACACGTACACGTACATAGTGATCCATCGCCCCCCGAAGTAGGTGGAGTCGACGTAGGCGACCAGCTCCATAGATTCTCCCGGGGCCAGCACCATCTCGGGAAGGGGGGCACTGGTACAGCCGCAGGAGGTGGAAGGTTGTCCGGAGAACACAAGCGGGGCGTCCCCGGCGTTGGTCAGGGTGAACACCGCCTCCACCAGCAGGCCTTCGGCCACGGTGCCGAAGTCGTACACTTCTGGGTCCACTACCAGCCGCGGCCCGGCCAGCCCCGCCAGCCCCGCTGCCAGTAGGGTCAGCCCAAGTGCCATTCCTTTCCGCATAGGAACCCCTCCTTTACTGGACTAGACCAGTGGCATTCTAACCTACACCCTTCCCCGGGCCTAGGTTCCCCCCTGGTGGGGTGGACACCCGCTCTGTCGCGAACAGGACCAGGCAAAAAACGGGACTCACTCCTCCGAAAGCAGAAGCTCCCGCAGGGTCCTCAGGTTCTGCTGGCGGGAGGGGTGTTTCAGCTTCTCCAGGGCCTTGATCTCGATCTGCCGCACCCGCTCCCGGGTGATCTCGAACTGGTCGGCCACCTCCTTGAGGGTGCGGGGGTGGCCATCCACCAGGCCATAGCGCAGCTCCAGGATCTCCCGCTCCCGGGGCTCGAGTCCCTCGAGGGCCTTGCGCAGCTCCTCCCTAAGCCGGGCCCGGATGGCCTCCTTGGCCGGGGAGGGGGCGGACTCATCCGGCAAAAAGTCCCCCAGCGTCTCGTCCTCGTCGTCCGAGAGCGGACTCTCCAGGGAGGAGGTATAAGCTGCGGCCTGCTCGATCTTCTTCACCCGGTCCACGCTGGTGCCCAGCAGGGCTGCTAGCTCCTCGTAGCTGGGCGGGGTGCCATGGGCCTGCACGTACTCCCGCCTAAGCCGGTACAGTTCCTGGAGCGCCTCGATGGTGTGCACCGGCACCCGGATGGTGCGGGATTGGTCGGCGATGGCGCGGGTGATGGCCTGGCGGATCCACCAGGTGGCGTAGGTGGAGAATTTATAGCCCTTGCGCCAGTCGAACTTCTCCACCGCCCGCATCAGCCCCATGTTCCCCTCCTGGATCAGGTCCAGGAATGACAGGCCCCGGTGCATGTAGCGCTTGGCGATGGACACCACCAACCTGAGGTTGGAGATGGTGAGCCGCTCCCGGGCCCGTTCCCCCTCCTCCACCAGTCGCTCCAGGTCCCGCCGCCGCTGCGGGGACAGGTTCCGCGCCCGCCGGAGCTCCTCGGCCGCTTCCTTCCCCCGCTCCATGGCCTGGGCCAGGGCCACCTCTTCCTCCTTGGTAAGCAGGGGGACCCGTCCGATCTCCCGCAGGTAAGTGCGGACCGGATCGCTCCCCCGCTCCACCGGCTCGTCCTCCCAGGAGGGGGACTCCCGCCGGGTGGCCTCGGCCAGCTCCTCCAGCAAGGGCAAACTCTGGAGGAAATCCTCCTCCCGGAATTCCTCCTCCGGGGCGTTGGGAAGCCGGTCAGTGGCTTCGGTCACGTTCTCCTCCGCATGAGGGCCAGCCGCCGGCGGGCGAGTTGTTGATACTCGGCCTCCAGCCGCCGTAGCTCCTCCCCATCCTTTCCCTCCAGTTCCCGGATCTTCTCGGCCAGCCCGGCCAGACGCCGCTCCAGTTGGGGAAGGTAAAGGAAACGCACCAGCGCCTCGTGCATGGCCCGGGCCTCGTCGCTGAACCGCACTTCCAGGAGGGAAAGACGGGCGAAGTGTCGCTGGGAATCGGGATCCAGTTCGCTCACCAACGCCTGGGGGGTAGGTGCTTCCCCCGCCCGCCACAGCTCCAACCACCTTTCCACGATAGGCCTATATTCGGGGCGAAATGAGCCTACTTCAAGGTCGGAAAGGACCTCCTCGGGGAGCTTTCCCTCCACCAGGAAATGTAAGACCACCTCTTCCGGGCTCAATTCCGGGCTTCCCCCTGGGCTGGACTCGGCGGCCCTGCGTCTCCCCATGGCCGCCCGCACCTCCTCCTCCGGAAGGGAGAGGAGTTCGGCCAGGCCTCGGGCGAGCTCGGCGCGCAAGGGAAGGCTTCTCACCTTGGGCCACAGTTCCCTGGCCTCGGCCAGGGCCGCCTCCTTCCCCTCCAACGCGGAAAGGTCGTACCGCTCGGCCAGGGAGTCCAGGAAAAACTTGTGGAAGGGCTGGGCTTGGGAGAGCACCTCCTCAAGGGCGGTGGGACCTTGGCCGTGGGCCAAGGAGTCCGGGTCCTCCCCCGGGGGGAGGGTCGCCACCTCCACCCGCAGGCCGGCCTCCCGGAGGATGAGCATGCCCCGCAGCGAGGCGGCAGACCCGGCCGCATCCCGGTCGTAGGCGATCACCACCCGGTCGGTATAGCGCGCCAGGAGCCTGGCCTGGGCCTGGGTAAGGGCGGTGCCCATGGAGCCCACCGCCTCGGGGAACCCCACCGCGTGCAGGCTGATCACGTCGGTGTAGCCCTCCACCAAGATGGCCCGCCCCCGTTTTCTGATGGCCGCTTTCGCCAGGTCCAGCCCATACAGGATGGTGCCCTTGGTGAACAGGGGGGTGTTGGGGACGTTCAGGTATTTGGGCCCCGCCTCGCCCAGGGCGCGGCCGGCGAAGGCGATGGGCCGGCCTTGGTCGTCCCGCAGGGTGAACATCACCCGGCCCCTGAACCGGTCGTAATATCCCCGCTCCCCCTCCACCACCAGGCCCAGCTCCTTCAGGGTGTCCAGGCCCAGCCGAGAAAGGCCTTTGATCAAGCCATCCCAGCTGTCCGGGGCGTAGCCCAGGCCCCATCTCTCCCAGGACTCCTCCCCCAACCCCCGGGAAAGCAGGTACTCCCGGGCGGCCTTGCCCATTGGCGAGAGGAGCTGGTCGTGGAAGAACGCGGCCACGGCCTGGCAGGCGGAGTACAGCTCCAGCTTGGGCCCTCCCCCCCGCAGCTCCACCCCCACTTCCTGGGCCAGGCGCGTCAGGGCCTCGGGGAAGGAAAGCTTCTCGATGCGCATCAAAAACCCGATGGCGTCCCCCCCGGCCCCACAGCCGAAACAGTGCCACAAGCCCTTCTCCGGGGACACCATGAGGGAGGGGGTATCGTCGGGGTGGAACGGGCAGCGGCCTTTGTATCCCTTTCCCGCCGGCCGCAGGTTCACATACCGGCCCACCAGCTCCACGATGTTCACCCGGGCTTTTATCTCCTCAATTTCAGGCCGCGGCATGATCCAGTCCCCTCAGGTATGGATTGACCAGGCGTTCCCGGGCCAGGTCCGTCTCCGGGCCGTGCCCGGGCAAGATCCTCCAGTCCTCCCCCAGGGAGAGCAGGCGCTGAAGGGATCGCTCCAGGAGCTGCCAGGAGCCGCCCGGGAGGTCGGTCCGTCCCACCGACCCGGCGAAGAGAACGTCCCCCACCAGGGCCGTCTTCCCCCGCTGCCACAGGAAGGCCACCGAGCCCGGGGAGTGGCCAGGGAGGTGCCATACGGCCAGCTCCTCCGTGCCCAGCGGCAGGCGCTGCCCCTCGGAGAGCTCCCCGTCCAGGGGAGGGGGGGTGCGGCCCAAGGACCAGAAAGTGGCCCGCTCCTCGGGATGGTAGAGGAGCGCGGCCCCGGTGCGGGTCCGCAGGAGCTCCGCTGCGTCGGCGTGGTCGAAGTGCCCGTGGGTGAGGAGGATGTACCGGAGTTTTTTCCCTTCCAGGGCCAGCTCCAGTTCCGGGGTCAGCCCGCCCGGGTCCACCAGCGCCGCCTCTTCCCCGCTCACCAGAAGGTAGCAGTTGGTCATGAGCGGCCCCACCACGAACACCTTGAACTCCATCAGGCGCCCCCCGCTTGGGCACAGGCGAGCACGTACACCTCACCGTAGCCGGCCTCCCCAAGGGCCCGACAGGCCTCGGCCACCGTGGCCCCGGTGGTGATCACATCGTCCACGAGCAGCACCGCCTTCCCCTGCCCGGGCCGCCGGGCCACGAACGCCCCCACCAGGGCCGTCAGCCGCTCCCCCCGCGGGCGGCCCACCTGGGGTGGGGTAGACCGGCGTTTGCGCAGAAGGTTACCGAACGGGAGCCCCAGTTCCTGGGCGACCACTCGCGCCAGGAGCTCCGCGGCATGATACCCGCGGGCCCTGAGCCGGGCCGGGTCCGCGGGCACACACGTCACCACGCTCAAGGAACCACTAAGACACCAAGTCACAAAGGGATCTTTTTCTGAATTTAAAACAAAGGCTTCTTCGTGTCTTCGTGCCTTTGTGGTTATGAGGGCGGCGAGGAGGTGGCCCAGGGGGCGGGCCAGGGCCCGCTCCCCCTCGTACTTCAGGGCCTGGATCAGCCGCCGGAGCCCGGCTTCGTAGGGCCCCAAGGTGCGGGCCGCCGCATACGGCCGCCCCTCAACGGCGCAGTCAGGGCACAGGTCGATCCCCTCCTCCACCCCGCGGCCGCACACCAGGCACAGCGGCCCCGCCCAGCGGGGTAGGTCCTCCTCGCAGTCGGGACACAGGGGGTAGAGGGACCGGAGGGGAGCGCCGCAAAAGAAGCAGCGGGGCGGCGCTAGTAAGCCCACTAGCCCCGCTGCAATCCCCTCCATTACCAGCATCTACCCCTAAGTCCTGTTCACTTGGCCACCAGCTCGGCCACGTCAAGCAGCCGGTTCACGTAACCCCACTCGTTGTCATAGAAGGACAGCACCTTGACCACATCCTTGGCCCCCTCGAGCACCATGGTGTAAACCAGGGCCACCACCGCCGAGTGATCCTCCCCCAGGACGTCGGAGGACACGATGTAGTCCTCGGTGACCAGCATCACGTCGCCCAAGGGGCCCTGAGCGGCCACCTTGAACGCCTCGTTGACCTCTTCCCGGCTGACCGGGCGGCCGAGCTTGGCGGTGAAGTCGGATACCGAGCCGCAGAGCACCGGCACCCGCATGGCGATCCCGTCCATCTTGCCCTCGAGGTCCGGGAAGATGGCGGGGATGGCCCGGGCGGCGCCGGTGGAGGTGGGGATGATGTTGGCCGCCGCGGCCCGCGCCCGCGCCAGGTCCTTGTGTGGCGCGTCCACCAGCCGTTGATCGGCGGTGTAGCCGTGCACCGTGGTGAGGAATCCGTGCTCCAGGCCGAACGCATCGCGCAACACCTTGACCACCGGCCCCAGGGAGTTGGTGGTGCAGGAGGCGGCGGACACGATCCGGTGTTTTTCCGGGTCGAAGTCGTCCTCGTTGATCCGGTACAGGATCTGGGGGATCTCCGCCTTCCTCTTCCCTTTGGGCGGGGCGGAGAGGAGCACCCGGTGGGCGCCCGCCTTCAGGTGGAGCTCCGCCTTCTCGTACTCGCGGAACACCCCGCTCGATTCGATGACCACATCCACCCCTAGCTTCCCCCACGGGAGCTTTTCCGGTTCCTTTTCCGCGAAGAAGGGGACCTCTTTATCGTCCACCACCAGGAACCCGTCCTTGCCCTCCACCTTGAACGGAGCGCGGCCGTACACGGTGTCGTACTTGACCAGGTGTGCCGCCATCTTCGGGGAGAGGAACGGGTCGTTGATGGCCACCAGCTCCAAGGGGAAGCCGCGCTTCGCAAGCACCCTGAGGGTGATCCGCCCGATGCGCCCAAAGCCGTTGATCGCTACCTTCGCCATGCTCTCTCCTTTCTACGGACCTCAGTCCGGTTTGGTTCCGAGGCTTGCCGTCCTCCGATTTTGACGCTCTTGGGTGCCCCAGCCACCCCCCTAGGCTAATCTTTCCTACAGAGTGTGAGGAAGTACTCATGTACCCGGGTGTCCTGGGTGAGCTCAGGGTGGAAGCTGGCCGCCAAGAGCTGCCCTTGTCGTACGAACACCGGTTTTCCCCCCCACCGGGCCAGCACCTCCACCCTGGAGCCCACCTCCACCACCAGCGGGGCACGGATGAACACCGCCGGCACCTCCCCCAGCCCGTCCACGGCGATCCGCTCCTCGAACGAGTCCACCTGTCTGCCGGTGGCGTTCCGCTCTACCGCGATGTCCAAAAGCCCGAGGAAGGTCTCCGGCCAGTTGGTGATCTTCCTGGCCAGGAGGACCATGCCGGCGCAGGTGCCGAAAGCGGGCAGGCCTTCTTCCAGCCGCCGTTTGAGGGCTTCGGCCAGGCCGGTGGCCCGCATCAGCCGCCACATAGCGGTGGACTCCCCCCCGGGGAGCACGATGCCCTCCAGGTCCGCAAGATGCTGGGGCTTCAGCACCGGCACCGGTTCCGCGCCGAGGCGGGAGAGGGCACGCAGGTGCTCCCGCACATCCCCTTGGACGGCTAGCACCCCGATCTTCATCGATACTGCATCAGCTCTTCCTGGGGGATCTTGTCGATCTCCACGCCGGGCATGGGCTCGCCCAGGTCCTCGGACACCTCGGCCAGAATCTCCGGATCGTCGTAGTGGGTGGTGGCAAGGACGATGGCCCGGGCCCGCTTCTCGGGATCGGCGGACTTGAAGATGCCGGATCCTACGAACACCCCGTCCGCACCCAGCATCCTCATCAGGGCGGCGTCGGCCGGGGTGGCAATCCCCCCGGCGGCGAAGTTCACCACCGGCAGCCGCCCCTGCTCTTGGATCAGCTCCAGCACCTCCACCGGGGCCCCGATCTCCTTGGCGCAGGAGACGAGCTCGGCCCGGTCCATCCCCTGCAGCTTCTTGATCTGGTCGTTGAGGATGCGCATGTGCCTGACCGCCTCGATGACGTTGCCGGTGCCGGCCTCGCCCTTGGTGCGGATCATGGCCGCGCCCTCTGCGATCCGGCGGGCCGCCTCTCCCAGGTCCCGGCAGCCGCATACGAACGGGACCTTGAACTGCCACTTGTCGATGTGGTGGAAGGGGTCGGCCGGGGTCAGTACCTCGGACTCGTCGATGAAGTCCACTCCCAGGGCCTCCAGGATGCGGGCCTCGGCCACATGGCCGATCCTCACCTTGGCCATGACCGGGATGGACACGGCGTCCATGATCTCCTTGATCTTCTTGGGGTCAGCCATCCTGGCCACGCCCCCCTGGGCACGGATGTCGGCGGGGACCCGTTCCAGGGCCATCACCGCCACCGCCCCGGCTTCCTCTGCGATACGCGCCTGCTCGGCGGTGGTGACGTCCATGATCACCCCGCCCTTGAACATCTCGGCGAACCCGGTCTTCACACGATAGGTGCCCTTTTCCATGGCCCTCACCTCGCGGGCACAAGTTGTCGATCGAAGCATTATACCTGCCGAAAACCCAACCGCATCCACCTCCACCCTTGACTGCGGAGGGTGGACCTGGCGGTTGAACGAGCTTTCGGACACCACGCCCCAGCTCTGCCGCCTCTCCCCCGCGGGGCCCCACCACATGGAGGACCTCCACCGCGCCGGCGGGATACCGGCGGTGATGGGGGAGCTGGCGAAGGGAGGGCTCCTCCACCCCGACCTACCCACCGTCGCCGGGCCAGTGCGGGCGCGCCTGCGGGGGGCGGCCGATCGGGAGGTGATCCGCCCCCTCGGGGAGCCCTACTCTCCCGTGGGGGGGATCGCGGTCCTCTTCGGGAGCCTCGCCCCGGAGGGGGCGGTGGCGGAGGGGATGCTCCGCCACCGGGGGCCGGCCCGGGCCTTCGATTCCGAGTCCGAGGCGGTGCGGGCCATCGCGGCCCGGGAGTTCGCGGATGGCGATGTGATCGTCATCCGCTACGTGGGGCCCAAAGGGGGCTCGGGGATGCCGGAGATGCTCACGCCCACCGCGCTCCTTTCGGGGATGGGGGTGGATGACCGGGTGGCGCTGATCACCGACGGACGTTTCTCCGGCGCCACCCGGGGGGCCGCCATCGGCCACGTCTCCCCGGAGCCGCCGTCGGGGGCCCCATCGCCATCGACATCCCCGGCAAGCGCCTGGACCTCCTCGTCCCCGCGGAGGAGGTGAAGAGGCGGCTTTCCGAGTGGGAGCCGAGGGAGCCGGATACGCCCCCCGGGTACCTGCCCCGTTACGCGGCCCAGATCGCATCCGCGGCCCGGGGGGCGATCCTCCCGAAGGAGGAGGGATGAAGCGCACCGGAGCGGAGATCCTGTGGGAGGTATTGGTGGCCGAAGGGGTGGAGGTGGTGTTCGGGATCTGCGGCGGGGCGGTGATCCACATCACCGACGCCCTCCCCCGCTACCCCATCCGCTTCGTCCTCATGCGGCACGAGCAGGCCGCGGCCCACGCCGCCGATGGCTTCGCCAGGGCCACGGGAAAGGTGGGGGTGTGCCTGGCCACCTCCGGCCCCGGGGCCACCAACCTCGTCACCGGGATCGCCACCGCCTACATGGATTCCTCACCCGTGGTCGCCATAACGGGGCAGGTTCCCACCCCGGTGATCGGGACCGACGCCTTCCAGGAGACGGACATCACCGGCATCACCCTCCCCATCACCAAGCACAACTACCTCGTCACCGATGTGGGCGATCTCGCCCGCACCCTCAGGGAGGCCCTCTTCCTCGCCCGAAACGGGCGCCCCGGGCCGGTCCTCGTGGACATCGCCAAGGACGTCCAGATGGCCGAGGCGGAGTTCCGCTACCCGGAAGAGGTGAAGCTCCGGGGATATGTCCCCGAGCGCCCGCTTCCCGTGGACGCGGTGGAGCGGGCGGCGGGGCTCCTAGCGCCGCGGAGAGGCCGCTGATCCTGGCGGGGCACGGGGTCCTCATCGCCGGGGGGCACGCCGAGCTCCTGGCGTTGGCGGAGAAGGGAGATATCCCGGTGGCCACCACGCTCCTCGGGATGGGGGTCGTGCCCGGCACCCATCCCCTCTCCCTGGGGATGGCGGGGATGCACGGGACACTGCAGGCGAACCGGACCATACAGGCCTGTGACCTGCTCCTGGCCGTGGGGACGCGGTTCGACGACCGCGTGATCGGGGATCCCTCCTCGTTCGCCCCCAACGCCACCGTGATCCACGTGGACATCGACCCCGCGGAGATCGGGAAGAACATCGTGCCGGACCTCGCCGTCGTGGCCGACGCCCGGGCGTTCCTGGAGGCCCTCCTCCCCCTGGTGGAGCCCAAGGAGAGGCGGGGTTGGCTCGCGGAGATCGACTCGTGGAGGCGCGATTCGGGTTGGGATGACCCCCTCATGGAGGAAGGAAAACTCCTGCCCCAGTACGTGATCC
>JAJOKL010000079.1:0-4035 GCA_021129895.1 Candidatus Bipolaricaulota bacterium | reverse complement strand
TCAGGTCTTTACTTTTGACTTTTGGCGGGATACGATGCGGCTCACGGTGGAGTAATGAAGGCCCAGATGATCGCCCACCTCCGCCAGCCGGTAGCCGTATTCCACCACCGCCCGGAAGATCCGGGCGTCCCTGTCCTCCCTATCCTTGACCCCGGCAAACAGCTCTTCCAGCGACGGCCTGGCAGAGAGCCTCTCGCGGCGGGGGATCTCCCGCTGAAGCTGTCGCTCCCGCAGCAAGGGCGCCAGGCGTTTTACAAACGCCTCCCCTCCCAGGATCACCCCGCCCTTGAGCTCATCCCAAATTTCCACCCCTTTCCCTTGGGCCACGAACCCCCGGTACATTCTCCGCGCCCGCTCTGGATCCGGGTCGAACTGCGATAGGAGCCAGTCCACCTCCAGGAAAGGCAGCGACTCTTCAAGCCCCGCCGTGGCCCTGTAACTGGACCACCTCCACCTCCCGGGGTGTTTGACCAGCCCGGCCCGCACCGGGTTGAGCACGATGTAGCGGGCCAGCTCCAACAGGTAAGAGTCCTTCTCCACCAAGATGGCCTTGTAGCGCCCTTGAAAGAGGTGCCCGTGTCTCTTGTGGCGGCGGTTGAACGCTTGGGTGTAGACGCCATTGAGCTGGCGCATCCCTCGGGAGAGGTTGGCTTCTGGGGTCTCGATGAGGAGGTGGTAGTGGTTTCCCATGAGGCAGTAGGCGTAGCAACGGAGGTGATAGCGCTCCACCACCTCCCCTAGGACCTCCAGGAAGGCCAAGCGGTCCTCATCATCAAGGAAGATGGGGTGTCCGGCATTCCCCCGGGTGGTGATGTGGTACAAGGCACCCGGGAACCCCACCCTCAGCGGCCTGGCCATGCCCTACTATACCACCGCCGACATCAAAAGTAAAGACCTGACCCCCGAGATGCGCAAGGAGGAGCTCCTCTTCGACGAAAAGGAGCTTGCCGAGCACAACATGCTCGTGGATCTCGCGCGGAACGATATCGGGCGGGTGGCCCGGTTCGGCAGCGTCCGCGTCAGCGAGTACCTCAAGGTAGAGCGGTTCAGCCACGTCCAACACCTGGTGTCCCTGGTGGAGGGGAGGCTGTCCGAGGGCAAGGACGCCCTGGATGCCCTCGCGGCGCTTTTCCCCGCGGGAACGGTGAGCGGGGCCCCCCAAGGTGCGGGCGATGGAGATCATCGCCGAACTAGAGGAGAGCCCCCCGGGGGCCGTACGCCGGAATCGTGGGCTATTTTTCCACAAACGGCAACATGGACTCCGCCATCACCATCCGCACGCTGTTCGCCAAGGGGAGGAACCTCTATCTCCAAGCGGGAGCGGGGATCGTGGCCGACTCCGTTCCGGCCCGGGAGTGGACGGAGACGGAGAAGAAGCTGGGGACGCTGCTCGCCGCCCTGGAGCTGGGGGTGGCGCCATGAGGATCCTGGTGATCGACAACTACGACTCCTTCACCCACAACCTGGTGCAGTACCTGGGGGAGCTGGGGGCAGACCCGGTGGTGTTCCGCAGCGACGAGCTCACCCTGGAGCAAGTGCGAGCGCTCGCCCCTTCCGGGATCGTGATCTCCCCCGGGCCTGGCCGGCCCGAGGACAGGAAATACTTCGGGATCTGCGCGGACGTCCTGCGGGAGGTGTCCCCTCGGGTGCCCACCCTGGGCGTGTGCCTGGGGCACCAGGGGATCGGGGCCGCCTTCGGGGCCCGGGTGGTGGAGGCGCGGGAGCTGCGCCACGGGAAGACCTCCCGGATCTACCACGATGGCAAGGGCGTATTCCGGGGGCTGCCCAATGGCTTCCGCGCGGCCAGGGATCACTCCCTCGTCCTCCAGCGCTCCTCCCTTCCCGAGGAGCTAGAGCTCTCCGCCGAATCGGAGGACGGCGAGGTGATGGGGGTGCGGCATCGGCGGTTCCCCATCGAGGGGATCCAGTTCCACCCCGAGTCCGTGCTCACCGAGCACGGGAAGAGGATCCTGGCGAACTTCCTTGAGGAGGTCGAGCGATGGCAGCGGCAGACATGCGAAGCGCGATAGAGCCCCTGGCCGAGGGCAGAAGCCTGGACGGGGAGCTGGCCGCGGCGGCGATGGCGGAGATCATGGGGGGCGTTGCAGCCCGGCCCAGATCGGGGCGTTCCTCATGGGCCTGCGCGTCAAGGGGGAGACCCCGGAGGAGATCGCGGCTATGGCCCGGGTGATGCGCGAGCACGCGGTCAGGATCGCACCTAAGGTCCAGGGCCCGTTGCTGGATCTGTGCGGCACCGGGGGCGCCCCTCTAAAAACCTTCAACGTCTCCACCATCGCCGCCTTCGTGGTGGCTGGAACCGGGGTGGCGGTGGCCAAACACGGCAACCGCTCCAGCACCGGAAGATGCGGCAGCGCCGACCTCCTGGAGGCCTTGGGGATTGAACTTGAGGCCGACCCCAAGGTCGCCGAGGAAGCGATAGAGGAAATCGGCATCGGGTTCCTGTTCGCCCCTCGGTTCCACCCGGCCATGCGGCACGCCGCCGGGCCCCGCCGGGAGCTCGGCATCCGCACCGCCTTCAACCTGCTCGGTCCCCTCACCAACCCCGCCGGGGCGGACGTCCGCTCCTGGGGGTGTGCCGCCCCGAGCTCGTGGAGCTCTTCCCCGAGGTGCTGCGCCTCCTCGGGGTGAAGCGGGCCCTGGTGGTCCACGGTCGCGACGGCATCGACGAGGTCTCCACCACCGGGCCGACCTACGTGGGGGAGCTTAGGGGCGGGAGGATCGAGCATTACGAGCTCCGCCCCGAGGAGTTCGGGCTGAAGCGAGCAGTCCCACGGGAGATCGGGGCCCTGGAGCCCCCGGAGGCCGCCGCGGTGGCCCGGGCCATCCTGGAAGGGGACCTCAAGGGCCCCCGCTACGAGATCGTGCTCCTAAACGCCGCAGCCGCCCTCTACATCGCCGGGGAGGCGGGCTCCATCGAGGAGGGGCTGGAGCTCGCGGCGGAGAGCATCACAAGCGGCCGGGCACATGCCAAGCTCCAGGCCCTCATCGAGAGGATGGGGAGGCGGGATGGACCACCTTGACCGGTTCGCGAAAGCGGCCTGGGAGCGGGTGAAACGGGGCTACTACCGGCTCCGGGACGGTCGCCGAAGGGAACCCCTGTCCCTGGCCCGGGCGATCGCTGAGGCCCAGGGCAAGGCGATCATCGCCGAGGTGAAACCCGCCTCCCCCACGGCGGGCGACCTCCTCAGGGGGCGCGGGGTCGCCGAGGTCGCGTCCGCCTACGCCGCCGCGGGGGCGGTGGGGATCTCGGTGCTCGTGGATCCGGACCACTTCTCCGGGGCCCTGGAGCACCTCCGGCTGCTTGGCGGGCTTGGGGTGCCGCTCCTCGCTAAGGACTTCGTGGTGGACCCGGTACAGCTTGCGGCCTTCCATCGCGCGGGGGCCGACTGTGCCCTGCTGATCGTGGCCCTGTTCGAGCGGGGATACCCCTCCCTGGAGCTCGACCGGATGATCGCCCACGCCCACGGGCTCGGGCTCGAGGTCCTCCTGGAGGCCTCCTCCCGGGAGGAACTCGAGTGCGCCCTCGCCACCCAGGCTGACCTCATCGGGGTAAACAGCCGGGACCCCACCACCTTGGAGGTGTCCCTGGACCGGGCGATGAGGGCCCTCGATGCAGCCCGGCCCGATCCCTCCCGGCCGATCCTCGCCCTGAGCGGCATCTCCTCCGGGGAAGGAGATCTGGGCCCTCAGGCAGGCGGGCTTTTCCGGGTTCCTGGTGGGGACGGCCCTCCTTGCGGCCGAGGACCCCGGGGAGAAGCTCAGGGAACTCCTTTTGGCATGAGGATCAAGGTGAAGATCTGTGGCCTCAGGAGCGTGGCGGATGTGCTTTCCGCCCGTGGGGCGGACGCCCTGGGGGTGATCGTCGCCACCCCCGCTTCGCCCCGCAACCTCGACCTCGATACGGCCAGGGAAGTCCTGTCCGCGGCCCCGCCGGGGCTACTTAAAGTCGCCGTGACCACCGCCGTGGCAGAGGGGATCCTCCGGGAGATCGCCTCCGCCCTCCGGCCCGACGTC
>JAJOKL010000075.1 GCA_021129895.1 Candidatus Bipolaricaulota bacterium | reverse complement strand
CATCCATAGCGCTCCGTGCCTGGACTGCGAGTTGGCCCCTAAGGCAGTGGGGGCTACTATCCGGACATGGAAAGTCTCATCCGGTTGGGGAGTCCGCTTGGGTACCTACTGCTGGTCCTGGCCGGAAGCACCCTGCCGCCGGCCCTGGTGGCCGGACTGGCCGGGGAGTGGCAGGAACTCGTGTGGTTCCTGGCTTTGGGCGCTGGGGCAGCCTTTCTGGGGGGGCTGGCAGTGCGGATGCGCCCCTCCCGTCCCCTGACCGAGGGGGAAGCCCTCCCCCTGACCGCCCTCGCCTACCTCCTGTTCTCCCTGCTGGGGGCCCTGCCGTTCCTGACGGTGGGCTCGTTCCTGGACGGCTGGTTCGAGGCCGCCTCCGGGATCACCACCACCGGCCTATCGGTATTCACCCCGGAAGCCCTCCCCCGCTCCCTGACCCTATTCCGCAGCCTCTACCAGTGGCTAGGGGGGGCTGGGATCGTGGTGATCTCCCTCGCTCTGCTCCTGCCCCCAGGGAGGACCGCCCTGGCCCTGTATTCCGCCGAATACGGGGGGCAAAACCTGGCCGGGAGCGTCAAGCTCACCGCCCGGCGGGTGGCCTGGGTGTACCTGTCCCTCACCGGGCTCGGGTTCCTGGGCTATGTGTCGGCGGGGATGGGACCGTTCGATGCCGGGGTACATGTGCTCTCCACCATCTCCACAGGCGGTTTTTCACCCTATTCCGATTCCATCGGCCATTACGCCTCCCCCGCACTGGAGGGGGTGGTGAGCCTGTTCATGCTCACCGGGGCGATAAGCTTCCCCCTGTTTTGGCTCCTGCGTCCGGGCAAGGTCCGGGCCCTGCTCCGGGAGCGCCAGCTCCTGGCGCTATTCGGTCTGTCCTTGGTCCTGGGCCTATTGGTGGGGGCGGGGATGGGCTCCCTGGGGCAGGGCTCTTCCAGGGCATCTCCGCCCTCACCACCACCGGGTTCACCACCCTCCCCACGGGAGGGCTCCCTCCGGCCGCCCGCTGGTTGCTCCTGGTGGGCATGGTGATCGGCGGCTGCGGCGGCTCCACCGCCGGGGGGATCAAGCTGTTCCGGTTTTTGGCCCTGCTGGCGGTGGTGCGCTGGCTTGTGGCACGGGCCCGCCTGCCCCGGGAGGCGGAGGTGCCGTTGCGGATCCTGGGGGAGCACTACCACCAGGAGGAGGCCCAGGGCACGGTGGGATTGTCGGTGGGGATCGCCGGCCCCGGGGCCCCGGCCGGGGCGAAGCTGCTTTTGATCGCCCTCATGTGGATGGGCCGGCTAGAGATCTTGCCGGTGTTGCTGCTCGTCAGGAAGGCGGTGGTGCCGGAGCCCGGGACCGGGCTGGCGGCGGAGGACGTGTTGGTGATGGTAGCCCAGGACGAGCGGGCCCTGGAGGCGGCCCGCCGCCTGTTCAAGCCAGAGTCCGCAGGCTAATCACCAGGTGAACCGGAACCCAAAGATCAGCTCCTGCAGCCCCGTCGGATCAATAGCCATTTCAGTCCACACTTTGAATGCCTCGGAAACCGGGACTTCCAGCCGGAAATCGGTGCGTCCCCAGTCGAAGATGTTTAGGGATCCTTCCTCGAAATAGGTATCCACCCGGAATCGCGCGTAACCCCCGCAGCAGGCAGGTTGGCGTACCTCCACGCTGAACCTTTCCCAATATGGATCCAAAACGAGATCGTGGTTGACTTCGTCGAATGAAATCAGTTCCTCCACCGTTACAGGTCCAAATTCTGCCACGATCTTGATCCCGTATATGTTGACCCCGGTGATGTAAATGGGGGGCTGAATGTCCACCTCGCTATAGATGTAAATGCAGCCATACTGGAAGTCAAAGTAAGGGGTCACGGTAACACTCTTGGTTTGAACGGTGAACATGACCTCCACGTCGAAGTTGAGCGCCCAGGGAGTGCAAATATGGAAGGTGAAAAGCTGGTATTCGAACCCAGCGTCCTTGGAGAAGTAGGTCTCTGAGTCCAGAGTGGCACAACCGAACCCCAAGCCGGTGAAGGTGAGGAGTTGCCCGGTGAACTGGAGGGCGGCGGAGAGGCCAGGCTGAGGACGCACGGTGAATTCGAACTCTTTCTCCACCCCGAGTTGGGAGAAGGAAATCCCCTCCAAATCGGCACCGAACATGGTGAGTGATTCCATCTTTGCTCCACCAGGAAGGCTGGCCACCGCCAGGAACGCTCCCCCCATCTCGAACACCCCGTCTACGTCCGGGTCCGCCATCACGTAGTAAAGATAAAAGTCAGCCCCGCCGAAGGTCACTCGCCCGGTCACAAGTCCATACAAAAACGCAACGTTCACCGCACCAAACAGGCCATCCCAACTCAGGCCAGCCACCCCCACATCGAACCCACCGTACCCATGCACCCAAGTGAGACCGATCTCCTCGAAATCAAGCTCGCAGCCCAACGTGAAGAAATCCCAACTCACGGACACATCCGATTCCACATCCAGATCGCTGATGGTACTGGTGGCCGGATCCAGAGCTAGACTGAAGTCGAAATCAACGTGGAACTCCTGAGCCGCCGCCCCGAGCCCCAAACCCAGGTACAAAAGCACAAGCCCTGTCAATGCATGCCGCATTCGGACCCTCCTTAGCATGACCACCACATCCTAGGCTTGCCGGGTTCCTTGCACACGGAAAACAAAGGGGGAACCGAGGGAAGGGGGCGGCCTGGAAAGATCACAAACCACCAACAAGTAACGGGCGGCTGTCCGTAGCCCGGACAACACACCGGGGTAACAAGGGGAGTGACGGCGGCTTTCTGCACCCTCATCGAACCAGGGGTAACATGGGGTTATGCGGGGGTTCGTGGTGGTCAGCCATACCGCGCCGTTGGCCGGCGACTTCTCCCTGTCGGATCTCCCCGGCGGGGCCGGGAGACTGGACGTGCTGTGCCGCTGCGCCACCGAGGCCTTCCTCCTCTCCCACGGCATTAGAAAGGACGTGCGGCTATATCTGGCGATAAGGGACCGGTTGGTGATCGAACTGGAGGGAAAAACCCTTCGGCACCTGAATCCGGACGAGCGGTCCACCGCCGCCTTGTTGCGGCGGGCGTTGACCCGGGCTCAAGGCTTGTCCCCCGGGGAGACGGCCGCCTCCACCCCTGGCATCCGCGTGCGGTGGGAAGACCTGAGAGGACTGTTGGTGCGCATCGCCGGGGAGGGGTTTCAGCCGCTGGTCCTGGACGAGGAAGGACAGTTCGTGAGGAAAGCCCCGCTTCCCGCCTGGCCGGCGTTCGTGCTCTCGGACCATAAAGACTTCACCCCGGAGGAACGCGAGCTCCTCGCCCCTTATCCCAAGATCTCCTTGGGCCCACTGTCACTGCACGGCCACCAGTGCATCACCCTAGTGCACAACGAGCTGGATCTGAGGGAGGCAAAATGGGTTGGGTCCCCTTGACCACGGTGATCGGGGAGCCCAAAGCCCGGCTTCTGGCCGGGTTCTTGGAGGGGGAGGGGATCCGGGTCCGGTTCCGCACCCAGGTGCCCCCCTCCCTGTACCCGGTCACGGTGAACGGCCTGGCCGAGGTGGAGTTGCTGGTGCCAGAGGAGGATTTGCCCCACGCCCGGGAGGCCCTGGCCGCCTTCTACCTCCCCCCGGACGAACCCCCACCTTAGAGCCTGCCCCGCAAACCTCAGAGGAGGAGGGCAGGCTCTCGCCCGGCCCGGTTCCATGCCCCGGGTTAAAGGAGCTTTTGGAAGTTTAGGATTGGGAACCGGTGATCAGGTTTCAGGGCCCCTTTTGATGCTGTGCCCAAAAAGGGCGAAAGGCGATTGACGTGAGGAGCCTGACTTTCCAGGGCAGGCTCAGAGGACGCGGAGAAATGCGGCAGCACCCATAAGGACGCTAGGGCACAAGAAAAATTGGCTCCTCGCTTCCTTATGTGGGTACCCAGGAGGGTAGTTGCTGGTTGCCCCCCCATCCCTTCCCCAGGGAAAAGAAACGGGGCGGGAAACTGATTGCCGCCCCTCCCTTGATGGGAGGGGGCAGGGGGAGGGTGCTGGAAGTTAGGCTCGGCCCTCGAGTTCCTGCAAGATCCGACGGAGTACCCCCTCGATGTCGATGAGGACCTCACTATCCCAGAACCTGAGCACCCGAAACCCCTGGGACCGAAGCCAGCGGCTCCGCTGGGCGTCATAAGCCCGCCTGGGAGGAAGTCCATGCTGGCTCCCGTCGAGTTCTACTACCAGCCGTTTCTCGAAGCACACGAAGTCCACGATGTATGGGCCGATGGGGGCCTGCCGGCGGAATTTCACTCCGAGCTGCCTTCCCCGCAGCTTTTGCCACAGAAGGCGCTCCGCATCCGTGGCCTGGCACCGCATGCGCCTGGCCCTAGCGATCAGGTCCTTCCTGGATGCCATGGGGGGATGGTAACGGGAGAGGGGGTTCACCCCCACCCCTGCCCTCCCCCATGCAGAGGGGGCTAAGAAGGGGCCAAGCTGGTCGGACCTTACCCACGCCCAACAGCGAGGAGCCCGAAAACCAGACTCTGCACGCCAATCGCCTTGCGCCCTCCTTTTCCTGGCGCAGCGTCAAAGGGGGCCCTGCAACCTGATCGCCGGTTCCCAATCCCACATCTCCAAAAGCCCCTTTAACCCGGGGCATGGAACCGGGTTAAACGTGAGCCTGCCCGGCAAAACCCAGACGCTGCGGGGCTGGCTCTCTTGTCACCTCAACTGGAGGGCGGAGATGTCCGGCAGGAGGAGATCGGCATGGGGGGACAGGTCCTCCGGACGGCCCAGCCCGGACAGGACCCCGATGGACAGCCGACAGCCGGCGCCCCTGCCAGCCAAAAGATCGGTGGGGGAATCGCCCACCATCACCCCCTCGTTCGGCGAGATGCCCAGCCGCCGGCAGGCCAGGAGCACCGGCTCGGGGGCGGGTTTTTTAGTGGGACACACGTCGGTGCCCACCACCACCTCCACCAGCTCGTCCCAGCCCAGGGACGCCAGGTGCCGCTCCGTGGCGGCCGCGGCATCATTGGTCACCACCGCCACCCGCCCGCCGGCCCGCCGGATGGCGACCAACGTCTCCTCCGCTCCGGGCAGGGGCTTGATGTACCGCTGGAAGGGGAACTCCTCGTCTATCTCCCGGAATACCCGCGTCACCAGGGCCAGGGCGTCCGGGACCCCCAAGCCGGTGAGGTAGTCCGCCACGCCCGCCTCGGCGTCGCAGCGGGGGAGGTGGATGATGCCCTGGGGAAGGGCCTGCCCGGTCTTGGGGCACACCCCCATGTAGGTGAGCAGGGCGGCGGCCTCCCGGTCCGAGAGCCCGAGCAGCTGCTTCAGGCGGCGGGCCCGGGCCTCCATGACCTTGAGCCAGTGGTCGAAGGAGATCAGCGTCCCGTCCTTGTCCAGCAGGAATGCCCGGACGGAATAGTTGCGGCCGTCTACGCAAAGGGTGACTGGCATGGGCCCATGCTAGCGTGGCCCTGGGTACGGGACAAGGTCCGCGTGCCCCAAGAAGAACGTCACCTTGAGGCGGGCACCCAGCGGCTACCATTCGTTTCGATGAGAAGAAACAAGAGGAGGACCGGCCTGGGGGCGGCCATTTTGGCCGCAGCCGTGGTGGGTTTGGTGTGGTACGGCCAGGCGCCGGCCCCGGGGACCTCGCCTGTCCCTGCGAGCGCGCCATCGGCCCCTACCCCAGACATCCACGGCCGCCGGGGGGTGTACCTCACCTCCTACACCCTGACCCGGCCCGGTTTCCTGGCCACGATCCTGGACCGGCTGACCATCTACGGGCTGAACACCGTGGTGGTGAACGTGAAGAACATGCACGGGGAGGTGTGCTACCCCACCCGGGTGGAGCTCGCCCACAGGATCGGGGCGGTGGCCCCTCGCTTGGACCTGGCACAAATCCTAGAGGCGATCGAATCCCGGGGGCTGTACGCCATCGCCCGCCAGGTGGTCTTCTACGACCTCAAGCTGGCCGCGTACCTGGGGGCCCCCACCGCCCCCTGGGTGCTCCCCACCGAGGAGGTGGCGGTGCAGTACAACGCGGCCCTGGCCAAGGAACTGGCTGCCCTGGGGTTCGACGAGGTCCAGCTCGATTACATACGGTTTCCCGACGAGGGGGGATCGGGGCCGACCACTCTGACCGCTGCGCGGCGGTGGAGGCGTTTCTGGCCCGGGTCAAGGAGGCCCTCCCGGTCCCCCTTTCCGTGGACATCTTCGGCCGGGTGCTGCTACCCTGGAACGCCAGGAGGATCGACCCCATCGGCCAACACCTGGAGGGGATGGCACGGCATGTGGACGTGCTGTCGCCCATGATCTATCCCTCCCACTTCGCCGAGCAGCGGCTGAAGGACGACCCTTACGGCACCGTCAAATGGGCCTTGGAGCAAGGGATGGCCCGGGTGGACACCCCGCTGCGACCGTTCCTGCAGGCGTTCGACATGGCCATCCCCGCCGGGATGTCCTTGCCCCAGTACATCGTGGCCCAGATCCGAGCCGCCGAAGACGCGGAGGCGGACGGGTACCTGTTCTGGAACCCCCGGGCGGACTACTCCGCCCTGTGGCAGGCCCTGGAGCTCCTGGGCCCCTAGCCCTCTTCCTCTTCTTCTTTTTCCTCCGCCTTGAGGCGTTCCCTCAGTTCGGCCAGGCGCCGCTGCACCAGGTGGAACAGGGTGCCCTCCGGATAGTTGCCTTCCTGGTCCGGGCTGCCGGCTGGCATCCCGGTGAGGATCTCGATCCCCTCCTCCACCGTCTCCACCGCCCAGATGTGGAACTTCCCCGCCTCTACAGCCTCGGCCACCTGTTCGGTGAGCATGAGGTCATCTACGTTCCCGGCGGGGATGATCACCCCCTGTTCCCCGGTCAGCCCCAGGGCCTGGCACACCAGGAAGTGCCCCTCGATCTTCTCGTTCACCCCGCCGATGGGCTGCTCCGCCCTTTTTGGTCCACCGAGCCGGTGACCGCGATCCCCTGCTTGAGGGGGACCCCGGACAGGCTGGAAAGGAGCGCGTACAGTTCCGCGGCGGAGGCGGAATCCCCATCCACCGTGGAGTAGGACTGCTCGAAGGCGATGCTGGCCGACAGCGATAGCGGCCCCTGGGAGGCGAACCTCTCCCCCAGGAAGCCCTTCATGATCATCACCCCCTTGGTGTGGAGCTTGCCCCCAAGTTCCGCTTCCCGCTCGATGTCCACCACCCCGTCTTTACCGGTGAACACGTTGGCGGTGATGCGGGAGGGTTTGCCGAACGCGAAGTCACCCAGGTCGATGACGGCCAGGCCGTTGACCTGGCCCACCCGAGCCCCTTCCACGTCCACGATCAACTTACCGCGTACGATCCACTCCCGCACCTTCTCGGCCAAAAGGGCATGCCGGCTCTTCCCCTTCTCGATGGCGGTGCGCACGTGCTTGGCCCCCACTTGGGCCGCCCCTTCCTCCTTGGCCCAGAAGCTGGCCTCCCTGACCAGGGCCGCGAGGTCCGAAAACCTCGTGGACAGCTTCCGCTGGCTGCCGGCCAGTTCCCCGGCGTACTCCACCACCTTGGCCACCCCGGACGGGGCGAACGGGAGCACCTCGGGGTCCTCCACCCGCTGGGCCCGGATGAACCGGGCCACCGCCTGCTCCGCCTCCTTGGTCCAATCCATCTCCACGTCGAAATCGGACCGGATGGTGAACAGCTTGGGAAAGTCCTCGTCGTAGTAGTGGAGCAGGTAATAAAGGTAGGGGGAGCCGATGATGATCACCTTCACATCCAGGGGCACCGGCTCGGGGCGCAGCCCCTCGGTGGAGGCCAGGCCCAACATCTGAGCCGGGTCCTCGATGCGGATCTGACGGGTCTTGAGGGCGATCTTGAGGGCTTCCCAGCTGATCCAAAACCGGAGCAGGTTGGACGCCGACAGCACCAAATAACCCCCGTTGGCCCGGTGCAGCGACCCGGCCCGAATCTGGGTGAAGTCGGTGGTCACCACCCCGAACTGCACCCGTCGCTCCACCGTCCCGAACAGGTTTGTATAGGTGGCGTTCTGCTCCAGCACCACCGGGGCGCCCTCCAGCCCCGAGTTATCCACGATCACGTTCACCCGGTACTTGAGGTAGGGATCGCCCTGGCCCGGGACGGGTACCGGGATGGGGGGTTTTTTGTTGGCTGCCTGCAGCTCCTCCACGTTCTCCACGATGTCGGCCTGGGCCTCATTGAGGAATACCTGTACCCGCTCCAGGCCGGAGTACTTGCGGCGCAATTGGGCGAACCGGGGCTCGATGAGGAACTGCACCGCCCTCCGGGTGAGCTGCCTGCGGGCCTCCTGCCACTCCTCCTCCAGTTGCCCCAGCTGCTGGAAGGTGTCGCGGATCGCCTCCTGCAGCTCCTCTTGGCGCTTGAGGATCGCCTCACGTTCTCGTTCATGCAGGGCTTCGTACTCCTCTTGCGAGTAAGGGGTCCCGTCCGGCTTCAAGGGGATGGTGTTTATCCCCACGGGGGTGCGCTGGATGGCGAACCCCAGCGCCTTGGCCCTCTCCTCCAGCTCGTGGAACAAGCCCTCTCGCTTCTGCACGAACCTTTCCCGCTCCGCCTTGGCCTGGGCTTTGAACTCGTCCGACTCCAATACCTTGGGAAGCTCCCGCCGCAGGAAATCGATGCAGCGGTCCATGTCCTGCTTCAGCTCCTTGCCCTTCCCGGCGGGGAGGAGCAGGTAGCGGGGCCGATGGGGCACTTGGAAGTTGTGCACGTAGCAGATATCCGGCGGGGTGGGCTGCCCCCGGGAGATCTCCCGCAGGAAATGGGTCACCGCCGAGGTCTTCCCCAGCCCCGCCCCCCCGGTGACGAACACGTTGTACCGGTTGCGGGGGTCCTTGATCTTGAGCCCTACATGGAGCGCCTCCATGGCCCGGTCCTGCCCGATGATCCCCGTGAGGGGCTCAAGCTCGTCGGTGGTGGAAAAAGAAAAGCGCCCCGGATCACAGCGCCGGCGCAACTCCTCAGGCCTGAGCGGTCTTCCCATTCTCTCCCTCCTCGGGGTTATCATACCGGGGCATGAGGGGATGGGCCATCGTAGCGGCGGTTTTCATTTCCTGCTCCCTGGCCTGGGGGTTCCCGGTGCTCCCCCTCGTCTCCACCCCGGACCATCCCGCTTATCTTTTGACGCTTCCCCAGCTCCTTGGGGAGGCCGAAGGCCGAATCTGGGTCGCCCTCTCCGATTGCCGCCGCTACCCAGGTGGAGAAACGGGGCCGTTGCTCTCCGCCCTGGTGGAAGCCGCAGGACGTGGGGTGGAGGTGCGAGTGCTGCTGGAAAGGAGGGAGCGCAACCCATTGGGGGAACAGCTGGCCGCGTTCTCCTTCTTTTCCACCTCCGGGATAGCGGCCGCCTGGGATGACCCGGACTTGACCCTGCACAGCAAGCTGCTCCTCATCGACGACTGGCTGGTGGTGGGATCCACCCATTGGACCAAATCGGCGCTGCTGTACTCGGTCCAGGTGGACCTTGCCATCCACTCCCCGGCCCTGGCCGAGGTGGCGGCGGAGTTCTTCAACGTGATTTGGACCGGCGAACTCGAGACGGTGGAGGCGGAGCTGCCCCTCGAGAACTGGCCCACCGGGGCGGTGGTGCCGCTTTTGGACCTGCCCGGGGCTGGACTTCACGCCCAGGTGCTGCCCCGGCTGCTCGCCCGGGCTCAAGCCACCCTCGACCTCATCATGTACCGGTTGGCTTACTACCCCCGGTACCCGGACAGCCCCTCCAACGCGCTCGTGGAAGGGCTTATCTCCGCCCTGCGGCGCGGGGTGAGGGTGCGGGTGCTACTGGAAGGTGGGGAGGATTTTCCGGACTTGGCCGAAGCCAACCGCTTAACCGCGGCTTATCTCGCCCTGCACGGGGCGGAGGTACGTCTGGACCCGCCGGAGCTCACCACCCATGCCAAGTGCCTGGTGGTGGATGGGCGGGACGTGGTGGTGTCTTCGGCCAATTGGTCTTACTACTCGCTGGCGCGGAACGTGGAGGCCGGGGTGGCCTTCCTGGATGCCCCGGCCTTGGCCGCTGTGTTGCAGCGGGCCTTTGAAGCCCTATGGGCAGAGGTGGCCCCCTAAGGGATGACCACCGCCCCGCCTATCTGGACCTCGATCCGGCCGGCCGGGCCGTAGCCGCTCGCCGAACCCGACAGGCGTGCTGTCTCCACGGGTCCGGGGTAGAGGACATAGCGAAGGGCCACTTCATCCCCCGGCCACAACTCCAACGCCCATACCGCTTGCAGGGACTCTCCCACCATGAACACGGCGCCGCCGACGTCGATCACTTCCACGGACCAGCCGGCCGGGATGAACTCCTCTATCGCGGGGGCGTACAGATGGACTCGCGTCCGCAGTACCACCGTGACCTCGTAGCTGCCGGTCTCGGTGCGGGACACGGTGCGGAAGACGCCCAGGGAAGGATCGGCGGAGAGGGCGATCCGAGCCGAGCCCACCGCCCTGTCTCCCAGGCGCACTTGGACCGCGATCTCCTGGTAACCGGCCCTCACTAGGTAGGGGATGGATGGGGTAGCGGTGACTTGGTCCACGGTGCCGTCCCCCCCGAAGTCCCAATAGCACTCGGCCCCTGCCGGGACGCCGCTCACGGTGAGCCCCACTTGGGCCCCCGGAAGGGGGGCCGGATCGGTGGCCACCAGCGTGACCTGCGCTGCCAACCCCCAACTGGTCAACGCCAGGACTCCCAGCACGACAAATCTGTGCATCTTTACCTCCTCATCCGGTGCTCGCCGGCAGGGGCCCGGAGGCCCCCACCGGCTCGCTCCCACAGCAGGTGAGTGAAGATCAGCCCGGCGATCCCATCAGCGATCCTCGCAGCACTCCAAGGCCGCCCCGGGCAGGGGCTCGCAGATGGGAACCCCAGTCTGCCACCGCGCAATGATCTCCCTCATGAGTTCGTAGGTCACCTTGCCGTCGCCACAGGTGCGCGGTACCGGCTCGTCCTGGAGCCAGAACGCGATGGCCCGCTGTACCTGCTGGAAGGTGATCATGTCCGACAGCGACAGATCAATGGTGTCCCGGGCCACGTCCCAGCGCGAGATGGCCACGATCACCGACAGGCAGTCGGTGAGGTCCACCCGGTTCTGCCCGGCGACCTCCACCTCCACGTAGGGGTGCCCCGTGTCCACCCGACCCACGATCTGCTCGCTGGAAAGGACTCGACAGCCGTCCGGCGGGGGAGCCTCCACGGTGGTGGTGGGCGGCACCTCCACCTCGTAGATGATGACCCGCCGGTCGCCGGCGCGCAGGGTGTCGGTGAGCGCCCACTGGGTGCCGTTGGCCTTGTAGATGAACCCGTCGTTCTGGAGCGGGATCACCCGCCAGCCCACCGGCAGGTCCTCGTCAAGCCCCACCCCGTACACATCTTGATCGGTGGAGATCTCCACCTTGACGGTGAACTTGTTGCCCAGAGGTTGCCCGGATGGATCGTAGAACCCCAGCACCACATCCTCGCAGGGGATGGGCGTCAAGATGGTGCGGTGGGCGGTCACGGTGGGGGCGGGCATCTCCGGCAGCGGCCAGTCGATGGGAACACAGGCCTCGGCGTAGGCGGTGATGAGCTTGAGGGTCTCAAGGTCGATCCGCTCGCCGCAGGTGCCCACCACTGGCCGCTCGGTCCGCCACAGCTCCCCGGCCCGCAACAGCTGGTCCACGGAGATGATCTCTGACAGCCGCAGGTCGATCCGATCCTCCGTGCCGGGCTCCCGGGCCGGGATCATGTGGGCCACCGCCTCCAGCACGGGCAGGCAATCGTTGACCACCACGCACGACTCGCCCCCCACCTCCACCACGATGTCCGGCACTTTGGCCTGGAAGACCCCCCTGATGCAGAACTGCTGCGGCAGCCGCACCGCGGCCAGAAGCTCGGCCCGGGGCACGGTGAGGTCATAGGTGATCACCCGATCCGTGCCCGCCCGGATGGGGTGGAGGAACACCCACTGGGTGGTGGGGCGCTTGAACACCGCTCCCCTGTTCTCCACGGGGGTGATCTCCCAACCCACCGGGATGTCCTCCTCCAGCCCCGCCCCCACCAGGTCCTGATCGGTGTGGATCCTGACCGTGACCCGGAACGTGTAGCCGGGCAGGGCGGTGGTGGTGGAGATGGAGCGGGTTACCACCACGGTGATGGCGGACACGTACAGCGGGTAGTTTAACTCACCTGGCAGGCCAACATTGTCTACCACGATGAGCCGCACGTTGAAACTACCTCCGCTAGGGTAGGTGTACCGCACCACCGGATCGGTGCTGACCAGGTCCACGATCCCGTCCCCGTTGAAGTCCCAGCGGTACTCGGCGATCTGGCCGTCGGGGTCGTAGCTGCCGGAGGCGTCGAAGGTGATCTCCTGCCGGGCGCGGGGCTCGGCCGGGCTCACCACCAGGCTCGCCACCGGCGGCTGGTTGGCCATCCCTCGGATGGACACAGGATCGGTGATGGTCAGCTCCACCGACTGGGGGGCGTTGATGTCCCCGTACTTGAACACGATCCGCTGGATCCCGGACATGGTCCCCGGGGTGAGGGTGATGTTGAAGTCCAAGGCCAGCGGGCCCAGCACGCCACCGTCGGTGCGGGCGGGTGCCCACACCCAGGCCAGCTGGCCGCCAGGGATGTCATAAACGTCGTTGGGGTCCATGTTAGCTGGATCGTCCTGGAGGACGAACTCCGCCCCGGCGGGGACGCCTTGGATCATGAGCTGTGCGGAGGAATTCACTCCCTGAACCGGAGTGCTGTCTGGTCCGTGGATGATGAACAGATAAAGCTGCCCGGTGGGGTCCTGATACAGGAACATGACCGTGGCATCGGACTCCACCAACGGGCACAGGGAGCGGAATTGGAGGATATCGTAGTTGTAGAAGGCCTCGATCGGTTGTGTTCCGACCAAGGGTGTGATGGCGACCTGGACGGAGCCCTGCCGTACCTCGAAGTACCCCTGAGCTGCGAGGGGCACCGCGGCCAGCAGTGCCGCCAAGGCCCACAGGCTGATCTTCCTCACCATGCTTACCTCCTTGATATCCTGTTTCTTTCCCGGCTCTGCGTCAGTCTAGCACCTCGCCCCATCCGCTGTCTGTGACCCCAATCATCCCCCTTCACGCTGGGGCGAACAACCACGTGCCGGGGGTTCCCGGCTGGGATGCCATTCGCATCTCGGGGGCCAGGGTACAAGAGAGGGCAGACAGGCCCTAGGAAAGAGGAGGTCACCCTGCCCACAGTTTGTCTGAGGACAGGGTGACCTAGATCACCTCCGGGCAGGGCCAGATGGCCCGTGCTTAAAGGTTAAGCGGGATCGGCTGCTGGGCCTGGTGGGGATGGTCCGGTCCGGCATAGACCTTCAGCTTCCGCAGCATCCTGCGGCCCAGCTTGTTCTTGGGGAGCATCCGCTTCACGGCCAGCTTGATGGGGCGCTCCGGGTGCTTCTCCACCAGTTGCTTGTAGGTGTAGGTATAAAGGTGGCCGATGTAGCCGGTGTGCTTGTAGTAAACCTTTTCCTCGGCTTTGTTTCCGGTCAGTACCACCTTGTCGGCGTTGATCACGATCACGTAGTCGCCCACGTCGAAGTGAGGGGTATAGGTGGGCTTGTGCTTCCCCTGGAGGATGATGGCCAGCTTGGAGGCCAGCCTCCCCAGGGGGATCCCGGTGGCATCCACCACGTACCACTTCCGCTCGAACGTGACCCCTGCGTCCTCTTTCTTGGCCATGTATGTCTTCTGCATCTTTCCTCCCACCCGGCCGTAGGGGCCGTAGCATTTGTCCTCGCAAGACGAACCGAAGTTTATCCGGTTTCCCCGGCGGCTCAATCAGCGCTCGCTCCTTAGCCGGGGAGGGATACCGGCAGCCGGAACACCTGCTCCCGGTAGTAACGCAGCTCCGCCAGGGAGCCCAGGATGTCCGGCAGGGCCCGGTGAGGAGAAGGCCGCTTGTGGCGGATGAGCTTCTCCGGATACCAGCGGGCCACCAGCTCCTTGATGGAGCTCACGTCCACCAGGCGGTAGCTGAGATGGGCGCTCACCCGGGGCATGTACCGCACCAGGAACCGGCGGTCCAGGCAGATGGAACTCCCACATAGGGGGCAGGCTCGGGGAGGCACGTGGGCGGACAAGAAGGCCAGGGTTTCCTCCTGGGCCTGGGCCAAAGACACCCGAGAGCGTTTCACCTCCGCCAGGAGCCCGGAGGACTCGTGTTGCCTTCTCGCCCAATGGTCCATGCCCGAGAGCACCTCCTCGGGCTGATGGATCACCAGCGTTGGGCCCTGGGCGACGACGTTCAGGTCCTTGTCGGTGATCAGGGTGGCGATCTCCAGGATCGCATGGACTTCCGGATCCAACCCCGTGGTTTCGAGGTCGATCCACACGAGATGGGAACGGCTCTTTGTGGGCAAGACTTTCCTTTCCGGCCGCAACGCGGCCCTGCAGGTTAACCCATTTTCCAAGGTGGCGCATCCTCAGGCGAGGCGAGCCGCCACCTCCCGGGTGTGCTCGCCTAACAGGGGCGGGGGGAGCCGGCTGGGAGGGGCGGCCTGGGGCAGGGGACAGCGCACCGTCCGGTACCGGCCCACCCCCGGATGCTCCACCTCCGTGAGGAGGCCCCCTAGCAGGCCCGGATCGCCGAACAGCTCGGAAAGGGAGTTCACCGGCCCGGCCGGCACCCCCGCGGCCAGTAGCTCCCTCAACCACTCCTGTCTGTCCCTGTGCCGGAGGACCTCCTCCAGGATCCGGATGAGTTCCTCCCGGTGGGCTACCCGGGTGGGATTGGTGGCAAACCGAGGATCCCGGGCCAGCTCCGGCCGCCCCAGAGCCTCGCACAGCGCGCGGAACTGGCCGTCCGTGCCCACCGCCACCATGATCAGGCCGTCCCGGGCCGGGAACGCTTGGTAGGGCACGATGTGGGGGTGGGCGGTGCCCAGCCGCCGCGGCTCCTCCCCGGTAAGAAGAAAGGCTTGGCCTACGTTCACCAGGGCCGCCACTGAACACTCCGCGAGACTAAGTCCCACCTCCTGCCCCTTCCCGGTGCGGCTCCGGGAAAGCAGCGCCGCCAGGGTGCCCGCCAGGGCCGCCCAGGCGCATAGCACGTCCACTATCGCCACCCCCACCTTGACCGGCCGGGCCCCCTCCCCGGTGATGGCCATCAGCCCCGCCATGGCCTGGATCAGGGCGTCGAAACCGGGCCAGTCCTGATACGGTCCGGGCGGAAACCCGGAGATGGATACGTAAACCAGCCCGGGATTGAGATCCCTGAGCACGGGATAAGAGAGCCCCAACCGGGCGGCGGTCTGGGGCAGGAAGTTGTGCACCAGTACGTCGCTTGCCGCGATCAGTTTGTGCAATGCCTCCCGACCTTCGCTGTCCGCTAAATCGAGGACGACCCCGTACTTGCCCCGGTTCACCGCCAGAAAATAGGCGGACTCCCCGGAGACGAACGGCGGCCCCC
>JAJOKL010000020.1 GCA_021129895.1 Candidatus Bipolaricaulota bacterium | reverse complement strand
ACAACAGGGCCTGTTGCGAGGCTCTGTTCCACGTTGGGTCCACCTCCACTAAGCAGGGCGCAAAGCTGATGGCGTGGGGAGGTCGGCTTCCTGGGGCGGGCGCAAGCGAGATAGCGAGGGATGGGATTTCCGGGGGTTTCCTACCGGAAACGGGGTGTTTTTGTGATTCCCAGGTCGCCGACCGCGGCGGACCGGTGCCCAACTACGCCGGGGCTGGGTATGCCTAAGAGCGACGAAGGTTTCCGAATCCAGCCGGATCCGGCTCAGAGAGGTGAGCACAGGTGGTAATTTCCGGAGACGACGTCAAAAAGGTGCGTTTGAGCCTAGCATCTCCCGAGGAGATGCTGTCTTGGTCTCGGGGAGAGGTCACCAACTCCGAGACCATCAACTACCGGACCCATAAGCCGGAACGGGGGGGGCTATACGCGGAGGGGATCTTCGGTCCGGAGAACGACTACGAGTGCGGTTGCGGCAAATACAAAGGGAAAAAATTCGAGGGCATCACCTGCGAGAAGTGCGGCGTCCTGGTCACTGACTCCTCGGTGCGCCGGGTCAACATGGGCCACATCAAACTGGCCAGCCCCGTGGTGCACTTCTGGTACCTGAAAGGGGTGGCCAGTCCCCTTTCGCGTCTTTTGGGGATAAAGCGCCGGGACCTGAGGCGGATCGCGTACTACGAGACGGAAACCTCTCGGGAGGAGCTGTACGTGGTCACCTCTTCCTCCTCCCCCAAGGTGAAGGTAGGGGAAACCCTGTACGCCACCGAGGTGCGCATCCTGTCCGGGGCCTATACCTTCCAAGTGGAACGGGCGTTCCTGGTGGAGAAAGCCCCCCGGGTGGTAGCGGAGGAGGCCGGCACCGCCCTCGTCGAGGAGCGCAAGCTCCAAACTGGGGAGCCGTTCCGGGTGGTGGTGATCGGCAAGCACGAGTACCCGGTGACCCGGAATGCGGAGCTGTACTTGGAGGACGGCGAGGAGGTACAGCAAGGCCAGCTCATCTGCGAGCGGCCGGCCGGGGAGGTCTGTTCCCAAACCATGTTCGAGATGCTGGCCGCCCGCTACGAGGGGGTGGAAGGAAACCCCATCATCGAGACCGTGGATAACCTCACCTTCCTGGTGACCCGGGTGAAAGGGGATGTCCCCCTGCGGGTGGGGCAGCAGATCTCCACCTTGGAGAAACGGGCCTACGAACGGGCTTTCCCTGGCACCTTCGAGGCCGCCACCGGTGCCCACGGGATCAAGGGCCTACTTGCCAACCTGGACCTGGACGCCCTGTCGGAGGAGCTGTGGGACCAGCTCGATCACACCGCCAATCAAGGCGAGCGGAGGCGGCTTCTCCATCGCCTGGAGGTGGTGGAGCAGCTGAAGAAGTCCGGCAACCGCCCGGAGAACATGGTGCTGGAGGTGGTGCCGGTGCTGCCGCCAGCTCTGCGGCCCATGATCCAGCTGGAGGGCGGCAAGTTCGCCACCACCGACCTCAACGATCTTTACCGGCGGATCATCAACCGCAACAACCGGCTCAAGAAGCTGATCGAGATGGGGGCCCCGGAGATCATCCTCCGCAACGAGCGGCGGATGCTCCAGGAAGCGGTGGATGCCCTGGTCCACAACGAGAAGAAGGACAACCCCATCCGGGGCCGGGATGGCCGCCCCTTGAAATCCCTGTCTGAGCGCATCCAGGGCAAGCAGGGCCGCCTGCGCCGGCACCTTTTGGGCCGCCGGGTGGATTACTCCGCCCGGGCCGTGATCGTGGTCAACCCCAAGCTCAAGCTCTACCAGTGCGGCATCCCTCGCAAGATGGCCCTGGAGCTGTTCAAGCCGTTCGTGCTGGCCCGGCTGGAGAACGTGTCCTTCTCCGACTATGACGAAGTGAAGAACCGGGCCCTGGCCGGAGAGCTCCCCGAGGTATGGGACATCCTGGACGAGCTGATCAAGGAATATCCGGTGCTCCTCAACCGGGCTCCCACCCTGCATCGCCTGTCCATCCAGGCCTTCGAACCGGTGCTGGTGGACGGGGATGCGATCCAGATCCATCCCCATGTCTGCCCGCCCTACAACGCCGACTTCGACGGCGACCAGATGGCGGTGCACCTGCCCCTATCGAAGGAGGCGGTGTGGGAGGCCAAGGAATTGATGCTGTCGGCCAAGAACATCCTGTCCCCGGCCCATGGCGGCCCCCTGGCCGTGCCCACCCAGGACCAGGTGTACGGGTTCTTCTACCTCACCATGCTCAACCCCCAGGGGAAGGGCGCTGGCAAGGCGTTCCGCTCCGTGGACGAAGCCCTGAAGGCCTACGAGCACGGGGTGATAGACCTTCACGCCCCGGTGAAGATCCGCATCGACGGGGAGCTCGTCGAGACCTCCCTGGGACGGGCCCTCCTCAACCAGGCCTTCCCCCCGGACCTGCGGGATTACACCATCACCTTCGACTCCCGCCGCACCCGCCGCAAGGTGCTGGAGTGCTTCCTGCGCTACGGCTGGGAGCGGACGGCGGAGCTTTTGGATCGGGGCAAGGAACTGGGGTTCAAGTACGCCACCCTGTCCGGCCTCACCATCTCCATCCGGGACTGCGAGATCCCGCCGGAGAAATGGGACCTGATCCGGGAGGCCCAACAGAAGGTGGAGCGGATCAACCGCATGTACGAACGGGGCCTGGCCACCGAAACCCAGCGCTTCCAGGCGGTGGTGCGGGTATGGCGGGACACGGTGGACAAGGTGGAGAAGGCCACCATGGAGAACCTGGCCAAGAACCCGTTCAACCCGGTGTGGGGCATCGTGTCCTCCGGCGCCCGGGGCTCCTCCAGCCAGGTGAAGCAGCTGGCGGGCATGCGGGGGCCGATGGCCGACCCCCAGGGCCGGGTGATCGAATGGCCGGTGATCTCCAACTTCCGCGAGGGCCTGTCAATCATCGAGTACTTCATCTCCACCCACGGCGGGCGTAAGGGCACCGCCGACACCGCCCTCCGTACCGCCGACGCCGGTTACCTCACCCGGCGGCTGGTGGACGCCTGCGTGGACGTGATCGTGAAGGAACACGACTGCGGCACCCGCCAGGGAGTGGAGATCGCCCCCCTGTACTTCGTGGGCGGGGGGATCATGGAGTTCATCCCCGAGCGCATTTACGGGCGGGTCACAGCCGAACCCATCTTCCATCCGGTCACCGGGGAGATCTTGGTGGACCGGAACGTGATGATCGACCGGGAGACCGCCGAGCGGGTGGGGAACTTGGAGGTGGAGCTGGCTCTCACCGCCGAGGGGGCGCGCGACCGGGCCGTCCATGCCAAGGCGGTGGACGACGTCAGGCACCCGGAGACCGGGGCGGTGCTGGCTCGGAAGGACGAGACCCTGACCCCGGAGCTGGTGGACGAGCTTCTGGCCGCTGGGGTGACCTCCATCCTGGTGCGGCCCCGCATCGTGATCCGCTCCCCCACCACCTGCCAAACCCCGGAGGGTATGTGCCAGCTCTGCTATGGGATGGACCTGGCCTTCCACCGGCTGGTGGACCTGGGCACGGCGGTGGGGGTGATCGCCGCTCAATCCATCGGCGAGCCGGGCACCCAGCTCACCATGCGCACGTTCCACACCGGTGGCGTGGCCGGGGTGGACATCACCCAGGGGTTGCCCCGGGCCGAGGAGCTGTTCGAGGCCCGCAAAACCACCCGCTCCGCCCATGCCACCGTGGCCCCCTTGGCCGGCCACATCACCAAGGTGGAGACCACCCGCACCGGGAAAGAGCTGGTGGAGATCACCTCCACCCCCCGCACGGTGCGGCTGCCCGCAGCTCTGTTGCAGGTGGGGGAGGGAGAAGAGGTGGACGTCGCTTCCTTCTTGTCCCTCCGGTCCCCGGTGGACGGGGTCGCCTTCTACTTCCAGGAGGACGGCCGCCGATATCTGGCCATCCTGGACACCACCGGGCTGGACCGGGTGTACACCCTGCCCGAAGGGGTGGCCCCGGCGGTGGAGCACCGGGCCCAGGTGGCCGAGGGGGACGCCTTAACCGAGGAGTACCATATCGAGGCCCCCCTGGCGGACATCCCCGCCCGGGTGGAGCTACGTCAGCAGGGTAAAAAGCGGTTCGTGGTGCTCCACGGGGAGGGCGGGGAGACCCGGGAGTACGAGGTCCCTTACGGCGCCCAGGTGCTGGTCCAAGACGGGGAGGAGGTGGAGAAGGGGCGCAAACTGACCACCCGTTCCCGTCCCTTGACCATCACCGCGGAGACCGAGGGCACCGTGCTCCGCTCCGCGGGCAGCCTGGCCATCCTGTCCCCCTCCAGCCGGGGGGTGGTGCTCCCGCTGACCCCGGACCTGATGCCCATGGTGGAGCATGGGGCACCGGTGCGGGCGGGTCAAGAAATCCTCCGGCTCAACCTGCCCCAAGGCGAGACCATCCTCATCGATCGGGTCACCGTGGAGGACGAGGTGGCCACCGTTCGGTTGCGCTACCGGGCGCGGGTGGAGTGCTCGGAGATGGCCGTGGTCCGAGAGGGGGACAAGGTGGAGCGGGGTGAACCCCTGTCCAAGGGCGTGATCCCTCCCCACAGCTTGATGGAGGTGGCCGGGGTCCTGAAGACCCGAGAGTACCTGCTCACCGAACTTCAGCGGGTGTACAAGTCCCAGGGCGTGGACATCAACGACAAGCACTTTGAAGTGGTCATCCGCCAGATCCTGAACAACGTGCGGATCGAGGACCCTGGGGAGTCGGAGTTCATGCTGAACGACATCGTGCCCCTGGAGGTGTTCCAGCGGGAGGTGCGGCGACTGTCCGAGGAGAACGACCGCATTCGGAGGCAGCGGGAGGAGCTGGTGGGGGCGAAGCTGTTGGCCCCGGTGACCAAGGGCGGGGTGACCCTGGCCGAGGCCGGGGAGGAGGTCACCGCGCGGCTGCTGGAGCGGATGGTGGCTCATGGGGTCAGGCAGGTGCGAGTGGAGCTGCACGGGGAGCCCCGCACGGTGAGGATCCTGGAGTACCAGCTGCCCCAAGGCGAGCGGGAGCTATTGCGGATCTCCCGGGCGGCCCTGCTCAGGAAGTCTTGGCTGGCGGCCGCCTCGTTCGAGCGTACCACCAAGGTGCTCGCCGATGCCGCCCTGCGGGGGGAGGAAGACCCCCTCCTGGGGCTGAAGCCGTGCCTAATGGTAGGGAAGAAGATCCCGGTGGGCACTGGCTTTCCTCGGCCACAGCCCCAGCCCGAATCCCCGGCGGAAGAGGAGCCCGCCGCGCAGGTGGAGGAACGTTGAATTTGACCCCAAAGGTCGTCTAAAATGCGCGCCTAGGAGGTAGCGAGTATGCCGACGTTCAACCAACTGGTTCGTTACGGCCGCAAGCCGAAGCTCTCGAAGAGCAAGTCGGTGGCTCTGGAGGAGTGCCCGCAGCGGCGGGGCGTGTGTGTGCGGGTGTTCACCCGCACCCCCAAGAAGCCCAACTCCGCCCTGCGGAAGGTAGCCCGGGTGCGGCTGTCCAATGGGCGGGAAGTCACCGCCTACATCCCGGGGGAGGGGCACAACCTCCAGGAGCACTCCATCGTGCTTGTGCGGGGTGGGCGGGTTAAGGACTTGCCTGGGGTGAAGTATCACATCATCCGGGGGGCGCTGGATGCCGCCGGGGTGGAGGGGCGCCGTCAGGCCCGCTCCCGCTACGGGGTACGCCGCCCCAAGGAGGACTGACATGCCCACGTTCGACATCGTCATCCCGGGTCGGGACGTGCCCCAAGACATCCGCTACGGCTCCAAGCTGGTGGAGAAGTTCATCAACTACGTGATGTGGGACGGCAAGAAGTCCCTGGCCCGGCGCATCGTGTACCAGGCGTTCGACATCCTGGAGCGGCGAGGGGAGGGACCGGCCCTGGAGACGTTCATCAAGGCGGTCCAGAACTGTATGCCCAAGCTGGAGGTTCGCTCTCGGCGGGTGGGCGGTGCCACCTATCAGGTGCCGTTCGAGGTGCCCCCCCATCGGCAGACCATGCTCGCCCTCAGGTGGATCGTCCAGGCGGCCAGGAACCGCTCCGAACGCACCATGCCAGAGCGCTTGGCCGCGGAGATCGCCGACGCCGCCCGGGGTGAGGGGGCTGCCGTCCAGAAGAAACTGGAGTCCCACCGCATGGCCGAGGCCAACCGCGCCTTCGCCCACTACCGCTGGTAGAGAGGCGGGCCGGCCGATGGACGGGCCTAGCTACGACATCCGGCGGGTTCGCAACATCGGCATCGTGGCCCACATCGACGCGGGCAAGACCACCCTTACCGAACGTATCCTCTATTACACCGGCAAGATCCACAAGATGGGCGAGGTGCACGAGGGCACCGCGGAGATGGACTGGATGGACCAGGAGCGGGAACGGGGCATCACCATCACCGCGGCCGCCACCACCGTGGCCTGGCGGGGCCACCAGATCAACATCATCGACACCCCGGGGCACGTGGACTTCACCGCTGAGGTGGAGCGATCCCTGCGGGTCCTGGACGGGGCGGTGGTGGTGTTCTCGGGGGTGGAGGGGGTGGAGTCCCAGTCCGAGGCCGTGTGGCGGCAAGCGGACCGGTACCGGGTGCCCCACATCGCGTTCGTGAACAAATTGGACCGCATAGAGTCCGACTTCGACGCCACGCTTTCGGCCATCGAGGAGCGGCTGGGGGCAGTGCCCCTGCCCCTGTTCTTCCCGTGGAGGGATCGGGATGGACATCTGCTGGGGATGGTGGATGTGCTCCGCGGCCAGGCCGTCCGCTGGGACCAAGGGTCCCGCGGGGAGAAGTTCGAATACCTGCCCCTGCCGCCGGAGGCGGAAGAAGATCTTCGCCGTCATCGGGAGACGCTCCTGGAGCGCCTGTCGGAGCTCTCCGATGAGGTGGCCGAGGCTTACCTGTCTGGGGAGGACATCCCGAGGGAGCGGCTGATCCCCGTGATCCGACAGGCCGCCTTGGAACGAAGGTGGGTGCCGGTGTTGGGAGGATCGGCCCTGGGCAACATCGGGGTGCAACCCCTCCTGGACGCGGTGGTGGATTTCCTGCCCTCGCCCTTGGATGTGCCCCCGGTGACCGGCTACGGCGATGCCGGAGAGCGGGACGAGACCCGCCGGCCCGACCCGGGGGAGCCTCTGGCGGCGTTGGTGTTCAAGGTGGCCGCCGACCCCTATGCCGGGCGGCTCCTGTATACCCGAGTCTATTCCGGCACCTTGTCCGAGGGGCAGGTGGTGCTGAACGCCACCTCCGGCCGGAAGGTGCGGGTGACCAAGCTGTTTCGTCTCCACGCCAATCGCCGGGCCCGCCTGGATCGAGCCGCGGCGGGGGACATCGTGGGGCTCATCTCCAGCGATCGGGTGCTGACCGGGGATACCCTCTGCGATCCGGCCCACCCCTTGCACTTGGAGCCCATCGCCTTCCCGGAGCCGGTGGTGTTCATGGCGGTGGAGGCCCGCTCCGAGGCCGAGGAGCCCTCCCTGCGGGAGGCCCTGGACAAGATCGCCCAGGAGGACCCCACCTTCCATGTGCTGGAGGACGAGTCCACCGGGCAGCTGTTGGTGGGGGGGATGGGGGAACTGCATCTGGAGGTACAGCTGCGGCGGGTGCGGGAGGAGTTCGGGGTGCCGCATCGGGTGGGTCGGCCCTTGGTGGCCTACAAGGAGACCCTGGCCCGGCAGGTGGTGATCGAGGAGGAGCTTTCCCGCACCCTGGCGGGCCGGGGTCAGTACGCGAAGCTAGTGATCCGGTTCTCCCCCCTGCCCCGGGGGCAAGGTTTCTCCTTCTCCTCCGAGGTCCCTGCGGAGGTGTTGCCCCCCCATTTCCTGGAGGCGGCCCGGCGGGGGATCGAGGGGGCCCTGGCCGCCAGCCCCATCGGCGGCTACCCGGTGGCCGACGTGGCTGCCCACGTGATCGGGGGAGCGTTCCACCCGGTGGACTCCACCGAGATCGCTTTTGAGGCCTGCGGAACCCAGGCACTGCGCCGGGCCCTGGAGGAGGGAGGGGTGCTGCTGCTGGAACCCATTGCCGAGGGTGATATAATCACGCCCAGCGAGTACCTGGGAGAGGTCGTCTCGGATCTGGGTCGCCGAAGGGGCGAGGTCCGATCCATTGAGGCCAAGGGTACATTCGAGATCATAAAGGTAGCTATCCCTTTGGCCGAGACCTTCGGGTACGCCACCCGACTCCGCTCGCTCACCCAAGGGCGGGCTACATATACCCTTCGGGTGACCCATTATGATGTGGTCCCGGAGCAAATCGCCCGGGAAATATTGAGGAGCAGGGGATACGAACATGGCTAGGGAAAAGATAAGGATCAGGATCCAAGGCTACGACCACGAGATCGTGGACGCCGCCGTGCGGAAGATCATGGAGACGGCCAAGGCCACCCGCGCCAAGGTGGCCGGCCCCATCCCCCTTCCCACGGAACGCCGCCTGTATACGGTGCTGCGGTCGCCCCACGTGGACAAGCGCTCCATGGAGCACTTCGAGCGCAAAGTCCATCGGCGGCTGATCGACATCCGGGAGCCCACCTCCGAGACCATCAACGCCCTCATGGAGGTGGAGCTCCCCACCGGCATCGACATCGAGATCAAGCTCTAGGGAGGACGAGATGGCGCTCACGTTGATGGGACGCAAGGTGGGGATGACTCAATGGTTCGACGGGGACGGTCGGGCGGTGGCCGCCACCGTAGTCCAGGTGGAGCCCTCGGTGGTGGTGCAGGTGAAAAGACCTGACACAGACGGCTATGCCGCCATCCAGCTCGGCTGGGGGGCGGTAAAAGAGCGGCGGCTGCCCAAGCCGGTGCTGGGCCATTACCGCAGGGCGGGGGTGGAACCCCGGCGGGTGCTGTACGAAGCCCGGGTGGAGGACCCCGATGCCTTTCAGGTGGGGCAGGAGATCGGGGTGGACGTGTTCTCGGAGGGGGAGAAGGTTGACGTGACGGGCACCTCGAAAGGGCGGGGCTTCACCGGCACCATCAAGCGGTGGGGGTTCAGCTACCGGCCCAAGTCGCACGGCCACAAGCTGATCCGGCGGCCGGGCACCGCCGGCCCCATGGGCCTGAGGAAGGTGATGAAGGGCAAGAAGATGCCCGGCCACTCCGGGGCGGAGACGGTTACGGTGCGAAATCTGGAGATATTGAAGGTGGACGCGGATCGGGGCCTGTTGGTACTACGGGGATCGGTCCCCGGCCCGCGAAAAGGGATCCTCAAGATAAGGAAACGCGATGCCTAAGGCGAAGCTATATCGGTTCCACGCATTGGATGCAGGCCCGGGGGAGGTGGAGGTCCCGGAGGCCCTGTTCGGGGGCCCCATCCATCAGGACCTCCTGTACCGGGCGGTGCGGGTCTATTTGATGAACCAGCGGCAGGGCACTGCCAAGGCCAAGACCCGGGGCGAGGTGGCTGGGGGTGGACGCAAACCCTGGCGGCAAAAGGGGACCGGCCGGGCCCGGCACGGGTCCATCCGCTCCCCCATCTGGCGCCACGGGGGCGTCACCTTCGGACCGGTGCCCCATAAGGTGCGCCTTGCCCTTCCTAAAAAGATGCGGCGCAAGGCGCTCGTCTCCGCCCTGTCCGCCCGCTGCCAGGCAGGGCGGCTTGTTTTGATAGACAAGCTTGGGTTCGAGCGCCCTCGCACCAAGGAGGGGCTGGCCTTGCTGGAAAAGCTCGCCAGCCCCCGGAAGACGTTGGTGGTGGTGGCCCCGGAGGAATGGCGGGTGGAGGTCACCAAGACCTTCTCCAACATCCCCGGGGTGGAGTGTGTGAGGAGCGATTTCCTGGCCGCCTACCATGTGCTCGCCTACGAGGGCCTGCTCATGACCGAAAGGGCGGTGGAAACCCTTGCCAGGAGGTTGGGCCATGGCTGAGGGTAGGCTACGTCCGGAGGACATCTTGATCCGCCCCATCCTCACGGAGAAGTCCTGGCGGGACATGGAGGAAGGGAAGTACACGTTCGAAGTCCATCCCCGGGCCACCAAGGTGGACATCCGCCACGCGGTGGAGGAGCTGTTCGGGGTGAAGGTGGTGGAGGTACGGACGCTGAGGCGGCCGGGTAAGCCCCGCCGGACCCGGATGGATCGGGGGTTCGGCCGCACCAACGAGGAGAAGCGGGCCATCGTGAAGCTCGCTCCCGGCCACAAGATCGACATCGTGGGGTGAGGATGACATGGGGCTGAAGAAGAAAAATCCAGTAACGCCGGGGCAGCGGCATGCGGTGCTCCCCGATTGCTCTGAGCTCAGCAAAAAGCCCCCGGAGAAGTCGCTGCTTGTCCCGCTTAAAAGGAGCGCGGGACGTAATTCCCAGGGGCGGATAACCATCCGCCACCGGGGGGGAGGCCACAAGCGCCGCTATCGGCTGATCGACTTCGCTCGGGAAAAACACGGCGTCCCGGCCAAGGTGGTGTCGGTGGAATACGACCCCAACAGATCCGCCTGGATCACCTTGCTGCACTACGCGGACGGGGAGAAGCGGTACATCCTGGCCCCGGTGGAGCTCAAGGTGGGGGATGTGGTGGAGGCGGGGGAGGACGCCGAGCCCCGGCCGGGGAACGCGCTACCGCTCCTGAAGATCCCGGTGGGAAGCTTCATCCACAATCTGGAGCTAACCCCTGGTTCCGGAGGCAAGATCGCGCGGGCGGCGGGCACCGCCGCCCAGCTTCTGGGACGGGAGGAGGATCGGGCCATCGTGCGGCTCCCCTCCGGGGAGGTGCGGTTGTTCAAGGTGGAGTGCATGGCCACCATTGGCCGGGTGTCCAACCCCGACCACAAGAACATCCGCCACGGCAAGGCGGGGCGGGTGCGGCATCTGGGCCGGCGCCCCCGGGTGCGGGGGGTGGCCATGAACGCGGTGGACCATCCCCATGGTGGGGGTGAGGGGCGCACCGGCGAGGGTGGGCCACCCAAGTCCATCTGGGGCTGGCATACCAAGGGCGGGCGCAAGACCCGCAAGAAGCGGAAGCCCAGCGACGCCTTGATCCTGAAGAGGAGGAAGTGATGGGGCGCTCCAAGAAGAAGGGGCCCTATGTCCATCCCAAGCTCCTGAAGAAGGTGGAAAAGGCAAAGCGGGGGGAGATCTCCGAGATCCGTACCTGGTCTCGGGCTTCCATGATCGTGCCCGACATGGTGGGACTCACCATCCGGGTGCACAACGGCCGGAGCTTCGTGCCCGTTCGCATCACCGAGGCCATGATCGGGCACCGGCTGGGGGAGTTCGCCCCCACCCGCAC
This sequence comes from Candidatus Bipolaricaulota bacterium, assembly GCA_021129895.1. GTDB lineage: Bacteria > Bipolaricaulota > Bipolaricaulia > Bipolaricaulales > Bipolaricaulaceae > UBA3574. The sequence goes on along the minus strand of JAJOKL010000020.1, from coordinate 4,451 downwards.
CTTCCGGGGCCACGGCGGCACCAAGAAGAAAGGGCCGCCGCCTTTGAAGTGAGGTGACGGACATGGAAGCTATGGCGCGGGCGCGGTTCGTCAGGGTTTCGCCCTTGAAGGCGCGGCTTGTGATAAACGAGATCCGGGGAAAGCCGGTGGCGGAGGCCCAGAGGATCTTGGCCTTCTCCCCCAAGAAGGCGGCCCGGATCATCAAGAAGGTGTTGGATTCAGCAGTGGCCAACGCCCAGCACAACTTCGAGCTGGATCCGGACCGGCTGTGGGTGGTGAAGGCGTTCGTGGATGAGGGGCCGCGCCTCAAGCGGCTCAAGCCCCGGGCCTTCGGGCGGGCGGACATCATCCGCCGGCGCCTGGCGCACATCACAGTGGTGGTGGCGGAAAAGGAGGAGTAGTGGGGCAGAAAACTCATCCGGTCGGGTTCCGGATCGGGGTGCTTCGCAAGTGGCGTTCCACCTGGTATGCCCCTGACAAGCTTGTCCCCCAGTACATCGCGGAGGACAAGAAGATCCGGGACTACATCAAGCGGAACTACCGGGGCGCCGGGATCGCGGAGGTGGTGATCGAGCGGGCCGTGCCGGAGCGGGTGCGGGTGACCATCCGGGCCGCCCGGCCGGGGATCGTCATCGGCCGCGGAGGCGCCGAGATCGAGAAGCTCACCCAGGAGCTGGAGAGGCTCACCGGCCGCGAGGTGAAGATCGGGGTGATGGAGGTGGAGCGGCCGGAGCTGGAGGCGCCCTTGGTGGCCCAGGATGTGGCGTTCCAGATCGAGAATCGGATCAATCCCTATCGGGCCATGAAGGAGACCATCCGGCGGGTGATGTCCGCCGGGGCCCAAGGGGTTAAAATCCGGATCTCCGGACGCCTGGGCGGGGCGGACATCGCCCGCTCGGTGGAGATGAAGCAGGGGCGGGTTCCCCTGCAGACCCTGCGCGCGGATGTGGACTACGGCTTGGCCGAAGCCATGACCAAATACGGGGTCATCGGGGTCAAGGCCTGGGTGTTCCGGGGCGAGATATGGTCCCCCAAGGAAACCCGTGAGGTGAGCTAGGATGTCTCTCCTTTTCCCAAAGCGGACCAAGTACAGGAAGATGCAAAAAGGGCGGGTCAAAGGCAAGGCCACCCGCTGCAACGAGGTGGTGTTCGGGGACTGGGGGATCCAGGCCCTGGCCCCGGCGTGGATCACCCGGCAGCAGATCGAGGCCGCCCGGACCGCCCTGGCCCGGGCCACCCACCGGGGCAAGGTGTGGATCCGCATCTTCCCGGACAAGCCCATCACCAGAAAGCCCGCCGAGTCCCGGATGGGGAAAGGCAAGGGCAATGTGGAGAACTGGGTGGCGGTGGTGAAGCCGGGGACGGTGATGTTCGAGTTCGCCGGGGTGTCGGAACGGGAGGCCAAAAGGATCGCCAAGATCGTGGCCTACAAGTTCCCCATCCCCACTCGGCTGAAGCGGCGGTTTCACCTGGGAGGTGAGCGATGAAGGCGCGGGAGCTACGGGAGCTGTCCACGGACGAGCTCCACCAGCGGCTACGCGACCTGAAGCGGAAGCTCCTAAACTTGCGGTTCCAGCTCGCCTCCGGGCAACTGCAGAACACGGCGGAGATCGGGAAGACCAAGCGGGACATCGCCCGGACGCTGACCGTGCTCCGTGGACGGGAGCTGGCAAAGGATCGCAATGCGTAAGCAAAGGATCGGCCGCGTGATCAGCGACAGGATGCAGAAGACCATCGTGGTAGTGGAGGAACGATTGCTCATGCACCCCCGCTACCGCAAGTACGTGCGCCGCCGCACCACGTATTACGTGCACGACGAGCGGGAGCAGGCCCGGGTGGGGGACATCGTCCGCATCGAGGAGACCCGCCCCCTATCCCGGCTCAAGCGGTGGCGGTTGGTGGGGATCGTGCGCCGTTCGGAGGGCTAGCCATGATCCTTCCCGAGACGCGGCTGGTGGTTGCGGACAACACTGGGGTCAAAGAGGTGAAATGTATCACGGTGTTGGGGAAGCGCCGCCGGGGCCAGATCGGTGATATCATCGTGGCCTCGGTACAACGGCGTATCCCCACCTCCGACTTCGAGAAGGGGGACATCGTGCGGGGGGTGGTGGTGCGCACCCGGGCCGCCTACAAGCGCCCGGACGGCAGCACCCTGCGGTTCGACGACAACGCGGTGGTGCTGGTGGACAAGAACCTGCAGCCGGTGGGCACCCGGGTGTTCGGCCCTGTGGCCCGGGAGCTGCGGGAGCTGGGGATGATGCGCATCATCTCCCTGGCCCCCGAGGTGGTGTGAGATGCGCAAGGTGAAAAAAGGCGACCGCGTCAAGGTCATCGCCGGGGACGACCGGGGCAAGATCGGCAAGGTGATCCGGGTTTACCCGGACCGGGTCCGGGTGTTGGTGGAAGGGGTGAACATCATCACCAAGCACCAGCGCCCCACCCAGACCGTGCGCGAGCCGGGGATCATCAAGCGGGAGGCCCCCATCCACTGGTCCAACGTGCGGGTGATCTGCCCCGAGTGCGGGGTGCCCACCCGCATCGGGTTCGCGGTGGTGGAAGGCCAGAAGATGCGGAAGTGCCGCAAGTGCGGCGCCACGTTCGAGTAAGGCCATGTTGCTATACGAACGCTACAAGAAGGAGATCGTGCCACGCCTCATGAAGGAGCTTGGGTACAAGAACGTGATGCAGGCACCCAAGGTGGAGAAGGTCGTGATCAACATGGGGGTAGGCAAGCACGACGACCCCAAGGTGCTGGAGGGCGCGGTGGCCAACCTGGCACAGCTTGCTGGCCAGCGGCCGGTCATCACCCGCGCCAAGCGTTCCGTTTCGGACTTCAAGATCCGCAAAGGCGATGCCATCGGCTGCATGGTCACCTTGCGGGGGGTGCGGGCCTACGAGTTCTTGAACAAGCTGTTCAACGTGGTGCTCCCCGGGATCCGGGATTTCAAGGGGCTATCCCCGGACTCGTTCGACGGGCGGGGGAATTACTCCCTGGGGATCACGGAGCAGCTGGTGTTCCCCGAGGTCTCCTACGACGATGTGGTTCAGATCCAGGGGATGAACATCACTATCGTCACCACGGCCGAGACCGACCGGGAGGCGCAGGCCTTGCTTGCGGCCTCGGGGTGTCCGTTCCGCAAGGATTAGGGGGAGAGATGGCGAGGAAAGCACTGATACTAAAGTCACAGCGGCCGCCGAAGTTCAAGGTGCGACACCGCAATCGGTGTCAGCTCTGCGGCCGACCGCGGGCCTATATCCGGGACTTCGGGATCTGCCGGCTGTGCTTCCGCAAGATGGCCCTGGAGGGCGAGATCCCCGGGGTGAAGAAGGCGAGTTGGTGAGGAGGACGAGGTGACGGTTGCGGACCCAATCGCCGACATGCTGACGCGGATTCGGAATGCCATCGGGCGCCTGCACCCCGAGGTGGAGATGCCCTCCTCCAAGCTGAGGGAGGCCATCGCTCGCATCCTGAAGGAGGGGGGGTACATCGAGGACTACCGGGTGGAGGAAGGGGAGAGCTATCCCGTGCTCCGCATCCGGCTCAAGTACCTGGAGGAGGGGCCCAGGATCCGGCGGCCCGCCATCCAGGGGCTGCGCCGGGTCAGCCGGCCCTCGCGGCGCGTCTACGTGGGGGCCGACGAGATCCCCAACACCCATTCCGGCCTCGGGATCTCCATCCTGTCCACATCCAAGGGGATCATGACCGGGCGGGAGGCCCGAAAGCTCCGCATCGGTGGCGAGCTTTTGTGCGAGATCTGGTGAGGTGAGAGGCGATGTCCAAGATCGGCAAGCGGCCCATCCCCCTGCCCGACGGAGTTAAGGTCACCGTCAGCGAGGACGAGGTGGTGGTGGAGGGACCGCACGGGAAGTTGGTACAGCGCTACGAACCACAGTACGTGCGGATCGTGGTGGAAGCCGGCGAGATCCGGGTGGAGCGCAAGGGAGACCGGGCCATCTTCCGGGCCCGGCACGGCCTGTACCGGGCACTGATCGCCAACATGGTGCACGGCGTGAGCCAGAAGTGGCAAAAAGAGCTGGAGATCCACGGCCTGGGATACCGGGCCCGTCTGGAGGGGAAAACCCTGGTGTTGGAACTGGGGTACTCCTACCCCATCCGGTACGAGCCCCCTGCCGGGGTGGAGCTGGAGGTCCCGGACCAGCAGAAGATCGTGGTGCGGGGCATCGACAAGCAGCTGGTGGGCCAGGTGGCGGCTGATATCCGCGCCTTCCGGCCCCCGGAGCCGTATCGGGCCACCGGGATCCGCTACAAGGGCGAGGAGATCGTACGCAAGGCTGGAAAGCTTGGGGTGAAGTGATCACTGCCATGGGAAAACTCAGTCGGAACGAGATGCGGAAGCGGAGGCACCGCCGGATCCGGAAGAAGGTGGTGGGCACCCCGGCCCGGCCCCGCCTGTGTGTGTACAAGAGCCTCAGGCATATCTACGCTCAGC